>URII01000008.1 GCA_900547825.1 uncultured Porphyromonadaceae bacterium | reverse complement strand
TGTTTCAGCTGGTTTTCATAGGCGCGACGCTGTTGTTCGATACGCTCGGCCCTCAGTGTGACGAACTTGGAGTAGTTGACCGCATAGTCATAGATTTTACCGAGAGATATCTCTATGGTGCGGTTGGTGACATTGTCGATAAATGCCCGGTCGTGACTTACGAGCACCACAGCCCCGGCTTTTGTGACGAGAAAATTCTCCAGCCATTGTATTGACTCTATGTCAAGATGGTTGGTAGGTTCGTCAAGCAGCAGCACGTCGGGACGCGTCAGCAACAGTTTGGCCAGCTCTATGCGCATGCGCCATCCGCCGCTGAATTCCGAAGTGTGGCGCTTGAGATCCTCACGGTTGAATCCGAGGCCCAACAATGTTTTCTCCAGTTCGGCCTGGTGGTTCTCGGTGTTTTCCATCACCAAGTGCTCGCTCAGTGTGGTCATGCGTTCTATCAGATCCTGATAGTCGGCGGTGTCGTAGTCGGTGCGTTCGGCCAGTTCGGCGTTCATCGCGTCCAAGCGATGTTGCATCTCATCCACATGCGCAAACGCCTTTTTCACTTCCTCCTCAACGGTGGAAGTGTCGCTGATAGTCATCTGCTGCGGCAGATAACCGATGGTTACATCGCGTGGCACAGCCACATGGCCGGAAGTCGGATTCTGGAGGCCGGCTATGATTTTAAGCATGGTCGACTTTCCGGCTCCGTTTTTTCCGACAAGAGCTATCCTGTCCCGGCGGTTTATCACATAGTTTATATGGTCAAACAGTGATTTTGCCGAGAATTCTACAGAAAGGTCCTGGATGGAAATCATGAGGCAGGCGCGATGTTGGCCGTAAAGAAGGATCAGTCGAGATTGTCCTTATCCTTCAGCGGATTGCGGTAATGGATTTTATGGTCCTCATATTCCTGTGCCGCAATGAGGGTAGGCTTGGGGAGTTTTTCGTAATAGCGTGATATCTCTATCTGTTCGCGGTTCTCGGATATTTCCTCAAGATTATCGTTGAGTGATGCAAATTCCTGGAGTTTCTTTTCAAGATCATGCTTCATCTCAGCGGCTATCTGGTTGGCGCGTTTGGCTATGATGGCCACTGTTTCATAGACGTTGCCTGTGTCCTCTGACATTTCTATCATGTCGCGGGTCACGGTGTTGAGCGGTGCGTTGGTCTTCTTGTAGTCCATAATTCTATGTGGTGTTTGTTTTATATTATCGTGAATTAATTGCCCGAAGCATATTTCTGGGCTATTTTGAATATGTTTTCGGCTTCCTTTAGGTGTTTGCTTTCAGGATAGTTGTTGATGAATGAATAGTATTCGTCGATCACTTCGCGGAAACGTTCGGCTTTGCGTTCCTCCACGCTCTGCGAAGCTTCCTGATAGCGTGATTTTAGCACTATAAGTTCAAGATCCTCCTTATATTTGGAATAGGGATATTTCTTTACTGCGTTCTGGGCCACAATTATGGCGCTGCGGTAATTGTTGCCCATATATGTGCCGAGGTTGTAGTAAAGGACAGCGTTCTCCAATTCCTTGAGTGTAAGTTTGTCCTGGAGGTCGAATATGGCCTGCTGGGCTTTGGGGGCGTTTTCGCTGCGTGGGAAATATTCAAGGAAGTTTTGCAGTTCCTCGATGGCCTTCACTGTGCCCGATTGGTCCAGTTGGGGTTCCGGAGAGTCAAGGAAGTAGCTGTAGCCGCAGTAGAAACGCGACGGCTCTGTGTACATTCCTTTCGGAAACCGTGTATAGTAGTTCTTGAAATATGCTGCGGCAGTAGGGTAGTCCTTGTTCTCATAGTTGCACATAGCCAGAAGGTAAAGGGCTTCCTCGGCTTTCTGTGTACCTTTGAACACAGGGATGATATCCGCCAATATAGTGGCTGCCTGTACATACTTTTTCTTGTCGTATGCACGTTTGGCATATTCCAATTTATAGTCGTTGTCTTTGCTCTTCTGGGCGCGCTGATATTCGCCGCACGAGGTCATTGCAAGGCCTATGAGCAAGATACATAATAGTTTACGCATTTTGTGAGTCGTATTGTTCCAATTAATGTGCAAAGTTAGTGATTTTTTCCAAACTCCGCATTCCCCCATTCCTATTTCTTATCTTGGCCGAGGCGTTTGTTGACAGGCTGACATTAATTTGGCGTTGTAATATCCGTATAGCTCACTGTAGAAAAGATCAATATTCTCGTATATTACGTTCTTGACGAGTGTGGTAGTGTTGGAGTTGATTGAAGGAAATCCCTTACGCGTGAGCCGTGCCGCTTCTTTCCCATTGGTTCTATCCAAAGCTTTGAGATAGACTGTTGCGGAGGATCGGGGACCCATTTTCTCTATATCCCATGACAGATATAGGATAAGGTCGGCTCCTGATGCACTGTATATGGAGTCCTGTCCGTGTGACACAAGCACTCTTTTGAGATCCACGGTGTCAAGCCCCCGGTTGTTTATTCTCTCATTGAGTTCTGATACGACAATGTCCCATTGAGGTGTTTCAGCTATAAATCTGTTGAAATCCGGTGCAACTCCGGTCGGTGATGTTATGGCGAAGCCGTTGTCAATGCACCATGTGCTGTCAGGCACTACCATTACGGATGGTTTTTGGATTTGGGAATGGCATACCGGAGCCATGGCAATAATTGCGGATAACAGAATCAGTATCTTTTTCATAATAGTATTGTGGATGTTAAAAGCCAGTTGGTAAGATTGATGAATGGGCCGTCAGCGGGATAGTCGCTTCATAAGGCTATAGGATGGAGCCACGCCTAATTCGCCGGCTTTGCTGAGATCAGCGAGTCCTGCGTTTTTGTTGCCTAACTGCATGTAGACGTACCCTCGGTTATAGAATGCCTCGCCGAAATCGGGTTTTAGATTTATGGCGCTGTTTAATGACGATAGAGCGGATGTGTAGTCACCTAATGCCATGAACACACATCCTTTATTGAAGTGGGCTAAAGCCATGGAGGGATCAAGTTCTGTGACACGGTCAAAATCACGTAACGCTAATTCAAGCGGCATCCGGCCGCTGTCCTCGGCTTTGGCAAGGCGATAGCGGGCACAGCCTCTTACGAATACAGCCCCCGCGAATTCCGGATTGGCATCTATCGCTGAGGATAGATCGCTTACGGCATGTTCGTAATCGCGTACAGTGAAATATTCCATGGCTCTGGCAAACAGGTCTATCGGCCTCACATTGCCGTTGTCGATGATACGGCTAAGGGTGTCGATGTTGCGGAAATGAGATGCGATCATGTCCTCGCCGTTCAGCTGCGCTTCGTGGTTTGTGAGCTGTAGAAGCTGGGGGAGGGCCTTGGTGCGGTTTATCTCGTCAATGCAACGGGCAAATTCTGTGCCCGGCTTCAGCTGTGTGGGCGAGTTATAGTACCCGGCCACAAATATCGGTTCAGGTTCGATACCCGACGACCGGTCTTGTACCCGTCCGCGTATGTTGTCGTTGTTGTATTCATTCTCGAGAGTGGGATTGTTCGCTACGGTTAGCAACGACGAGAAGCGGGCGGCCACTACTTCCTGCGATTCCTCGGTGGCTTCGGTTTCGGTAGTGCTGTCGTCGGTATGGTTAGTGTCAAGTTTGCTGCCGGGGAATATCTGTACTTTTTTCTTGGCCAATGCTATTGACTTATTATAGTCGCGTTCGGCTCCACGGAAGTCGCCGCTCTCGCGCTCAATGTCAAAACGGAGGAAATAAGCTGCCGCAAAATCCGGAAAATCCTCTATCACCCGGTTGACATCGGCAAGTGCCTTTTTATATTCCCCTTTTTCCTTGTACAGTATCGCCCTGTTGTAAAGTGAGCGGTAGTCCGAGCGGTTTATGCTTAAAACTGCCGAGAGGTCGGCTATGGCTTTGTCATTGTCATGGACTTCTGCCCGGAGCAGTGCGCGGTTATACAGTGCGGTTGTGTTTATCGGGTCAAGGGTAAGGG
Source organism: uncultured Porphyromonadaceae bacterium (assembly GCA_900547825.1). Lineage (GTDB taxonomy): Bacteria > Bacteroidota > Bacteroidia > Bacteroidales > Muribaculaceae > Amulumruptor. The sequence goes on along the minus strand of URII01000008.1, from coordinate 56,557 downwards.
CATAATCAAGGTCTGACATGGCTCCGAAATAGTCATCGTTGCGGTAGCGCATGAATGACCGGTTTATGAACAGTCCCGACTGTCGTGGCTCAAGGGTTATGGCGCGGTCCAATGCTTCGATTGCTTCTGAGGTCAGGCCGCGGTTCATTGCTATTTCGGCGCGCATCAGATATGCGTTGGTGGCATTCGGATTTATGGCTATGGCCTTGTCGATATCCTCTATGGCTTTGATCGAATCACCTGTCGACATGTTCATCTTGGCCCTTGCTATATAGCCTCCGTCGAATCCCGGATGTTTTTTCAGTAATGTTTCGAAGCTTTCCTTAGCTCCGTCATAATCCTTCATCGCTTCCTGAGCCACAGCTTTGTTATATAGCATTCCACGGTTTTCAGGGAGCATCTCCAGAGCTTTTGAATAGTCCTCCACAGCCTCTTTGAATCGGCCGAGATTCTGCCGCGCCACACCTCTCACTTCATACGCATCTGTTAAAAACGGATTCTGGGTCAGGGCGATAGAGGCATCATCTTCGGCTCCGGTGAAATCTTCAAGATTGAATTTTGCCACCGCTCTGAAAAAATACGGCTGGGCCAGATATGGTTTTGCGTTTATGGCCTGGTTGAAATATTGGATAGCCACCATGTAGTCCTCGAAGTACAGGGCATTGCGACCTATTTTCATTACCTGGTCGGCGTTGATCTGACATCTGGCCGGAAGGGCGGTTGCCAGTATGGCGGTAAATGCTGCAAGAAATATACGGTATAGCACGTTGAGTCTTTACGGATTATGTTATCTTTGCAAAAATAGATGAAAAAAACCATTTATGAAAACAGCCATATACTTAAAGGTTACTAAAAAATTGATATTGACCATAATGTTGGCTACAGGAATATATTCGCATGGGGCCACTCTTGATGAAATGATGGAGCAGGCCGGAATGGTGGATGTCAAGTCTGTGATACCAAACGTTAGAGTGGAACTCCTTTATGCCACCGCGGGTAATTTCGTTGGGGAGGTAATGTACGGGGATCTGACAAAGGCATATCTTCATCCTCAGGCAGTGGAGGCGCTTGCGGCAGCTGCGGCGGAGCTGTCGGCACTGCGGCCGGGCTACAGGCTTAAGATCACTGATGCCGCACGGCCTATGTCGGTTCAGAGACGGATGTATGCCAAAGTGCGAGGAACATCCAAAGCCCGCTATGTCAGCAATCCGGCCAATGGCGGAGGATTGCATAATTTCGGACTTGCAGTGGATATAACTATTGAAGATCCCGATGGAAATGAAATAGACATGGGCACTCCTGTGGATCATCTTGGGCCCGAAGCCAATATTAACCGGGAAGCCTTTCTTGTGAAAACGGGAAAGATCAGTGCGGCTGCGGCTAAAAACCGCGCATTGCTGCGCAGGGTAATGAAGGTCGGCGGATTTATGCCGCTGAAGTCGGAATGGTGGCATTTTAACCTTAAAAGCCGGGCTGAAGCAAAGAGGAGATATAACCTGCTTGATTTTTAATTGGCTGAAATACAGAGGAGTATTGTATGTGCGGAATAAAATTAAATTAAAAATTTGGTGGATTGGATCAAAATGTCTAATTTTGCATCCGTAATCGAAAGCCATACACAATAATGGTTCCTTGGCCGAGTGGTTAGGCAACGGTCTGCAAAACCGTGTACAGCAGTTCAAATCTGCTAGGAACCTCCAAGCAGCCCGCATAGACAAGCGGGCTGTTTTGTTTTTAAGGATTGCAAAAGTGATATGTAATGGATATTGAAAGGATAAGGAATTATTGCCTGTCGTTGCCGGCCGTCACGGAGGACATGCCTTTTGGTGAGGGTGTGGTGGTGTTCAGGCTTGAAAATAAGATTTTTGCCTGTATAGCGTTTGATGATCCCTTTGCAGTGACATTGAAATGCGATCCTGAGTATGCTTTGGAATTGCGTGAGGCTCACAGTGAGATTGATGGCGCATTCCATTGGAACAAGCGCCATTGGAATTCAATACGTTTTGACGGAAAGTTATCTGACAGGTTTATTGAGGCGCTGGTACGCCATGCTTATTCCCGCATAGTGGCAAAGCTCCCGGCTAAAGTGAAAGCTGTCAATCCCGGCTATCTTGAAGTTGTGTGATGTAGCAGCCCTGCGGTTACTTGCGTATTACTTTTATTGATGGATTGAGGTGAAAGAGGTGCTCTACAAATGCATCACGGTCCTTGGGTGAGATTTCAAGAGGCATTGAGCTTTTCAGTATTTTCTTGTCGGAGAATTTTATTGATAGCCGTTTCGTCGATAATGCCGGTGCGGAGAGTATTCCCGTGCTGTATTTTATTTCTGAAATCTTTTCGATAGGGTATCGGTTGGGGCGGAAAAACATATACACAATCAGGGTGTTGCCTTCTATCGCATATCGGCACCCTAAGAATGCGGCTACTTCCACGCCTATTATTCCGGTGCTGTAGACTATACTGAATGATATGGGTGTGGTGGCTGCTGCAAAGCACAGTATGATGGCCGTGAACAGAACTACTGCCCATACCCACCAGTCTATTTTTGACTTATAAATTTTTCTGTCAGTCATATTTTAATTAAGTAAACGTTTTTGAGGAGCTGTGATATATATTCCGGCAATGATGACTGATGCGGCGAATTCGGCGCATGGTATGGCGAGCCATAACCCTGTGTCCCCCCATATGTCAGGCAGAAATATGAAAAACGGCACTACGAATATCAGGCCGCGCAGAAGTGTGTACACAACCGAACGCACTGCCTTTTCGATGCTCTGATAATATCCGATGAACGTTATGTTTATGGCGAAGAACAGAGCGCATAGTCCAAGCAATGGAAGCCCTTCTGCGGATATAGCCCAGGCTGGTGTGTCAGATGGCAGGAATACTCCGGCGAGTGCGGGTGCTCCAAGCCACATAAGAAGACTGATGGCTACTCCGCATCCCGAAGCGGCTTTGAGCGAGAGATTAAGGGCCTCTGCCACCCGATGCATGTTTCGGGTACCATAGTTAAAGCTTATTATAGGTTGCGCTGACTGTGCTACGGCATTGCTTATGGAGAAAATTACCGGGAAAAGATAGCATCCGACGCTGAATGCCGCCACTCCGGCCTCACCGAGCCGCTCCATGAACATGAAATTGCCTGTGATCATCATCAGGCCTATGGCAATTTCGGAGATGAAAGTGGCGGATCCTATTTTAGCCATATATCCCACGTTGCGCAATGACAACTTTAATGATGTGAGTGACAGTTTAAGCCGATAGAATTTCAACTGTTTTGAAAAGCACAGGAAATACACCAGAACCATTGAGCCGCCAACCACGCATGAGAACGATGTGGCTATCGAGGCTCCCTTGATCCCCATATCCAGCGGATAGACCATAAGCCAGTCGAGGAATATGTTGAGCACGGCTGCCACCACCTGTACCGACATGGCATAGCGCGGGGAGCCGTCAAGGCGTATGAGCATCATGCCCACGCATTGAAGGAAGAAGAATGCAAGGCCGGGCAGAAGCCATATCAGATAATCTCTGGCATAAGGTTCAAGCACAGGGCTGCAGCCGAGCATGTACAGAACCGGGCGCGTAAACAGGGCAGAAACTATTATCACTGCGCTGAATATGACGGCGCCGGCAATATACGCCTGAGTCATGATGATGCGGGCCGCTTTTACATTATTTTCGGCAAGGTGGATGCTTCCGGCCACTGAGGCCCCGATACCTAACATAAGTCCAAGACCGATACACAACATGAACAGAGGTGCAACGATGTTGATTGCGGCGAGAGCATCGCTACCTACACCGTGCCCCACAAACATGCCGTCGCATATGTTGAGCACAGAGTTCGACACCATGCCCACGAGGGTGGGGAAGAACATGGCACTGAAGAGCCGGCTTATTCTGCCGTTGCCGAAATCGAGTTTATCTCTTTCCATGTATTGATCGGGACATTAATAAATATAATAGGTTCAGTTGAAAATAACCCGTGGCCGGAATGACATCTGACCACGGGTTATCTATTTAGGTCATGTCATTTTATTGAGGGGTAAGGGCTGCAATGGACTGGCTGATAGCCTCTATCTTTGCCTGTGCATCACTTTGCTTACGGCGCTCGGCTTCAACTACAGGAGCCGGAGCATTGTTTACGAAGCGTTCGTTGGATAGTTTTTTCTCCACCGACGCCAGGAAACCCTTGTAATATTCAAGATCCTTGTTGAGTTTGGCAAGCTCAGTCTCCACATCAATAGATGATGCCAGCGGCACGTTGAATTCCGTTACACCTATAATGAAAGATGATGCGGAGGGATCTTTTGTCATGCCGGTATATATGTCGGAGAGGTTGGCAAGCTTTGCCACCACCTCTTTCATTATGCCGTCATCACCTGACAGTACATTAAGTTGGAGCTGCTCCTTGTTCGGGATGTTTTTTGATGCTCTCACACCACGAACACCGTTCACTATCTCTTTGGCCAGTTCAAAGGCCGCGAGTATTTCGCTGTTCTGAGGTGTGGCCACGGGCATGGGTGCATACATTATCGATTCACCCTCGCGGCGTTCGGATAGATGCTGCCATAATTCCTCGGTTATAAACGGCATAAAGGGATGGAGCATACGGAGCAGAGCGTCGAAGAAGCGTAGAGTCAAGTCATAAGTCATTCTGTCGACCGGACACTCATAGGCCGGTTTGACCACTTCAAGAAGCCAGGATGAGAATTCATCGCGGAACAGCCTGTAGACAGCCATGAGAGCTTCCGATATGCGGAATTTGGCAAACAGGTCATTGACTTCTTCGATTGTTTCCGACAGTTTCGATTCAAACCAGAGTATACCGTCGTGTGCGGCTTTCGGTTGAGGTATGGTATCGTCGACCTGCCATCCTTTGACAAGGCGGAAGGCATTCCATATCTTGTTGCAGAAGTTTCGTCCCTGTTCGCACAGTTTTTTGTCGAAGAATATATCGTTGCCGGCCGGAGCGCACAGCAGCATTCCCATTCTCACGCCGTCAGCGCCGTAATCACGGATAAGCATGAGCGGATCGGGGGAGTTGCCGAGCTGTTTCGACATTTTACGGCCTATTTCATCACGCACTATTCCGGTGAAATATACCGTGTTGAAAGGTTGCTTGCCGGTAAATTCATATCCGGCTACAATCATGCGAGCCACCCAGAAGAAGATAATATCGGGGCCTGTTACGAGATCGGCTGTGGGATAATAGTATTTTATTTCCTCATTGTCGGGATCGAGGATACCGTTGAACAGAGATATGGGCCATAGCCATGACGAGAACCATGTGTCGAGGCAATCCTCGTCGCGGTGCAGGTCCTCTGCGGTAATATTCATATCCTTTACCTTGGCAAGCCGCAATGCTTCCTCGGGCGATTCGGCTACTACAAATGAACCGTCAGGCAGATAATATGCCGGCACCTGATGTCCCCACCACAGCTGCCGGGATATGCACCAGTCGTGTACATCGTTCATCCAGCTGTTGTAGGTGGTCTTGAATTTTTCAGGCACGAATTTCACTATATCATCGTTTACAGCTTTCAGTGCCGGACGGGCCAGATCCTGCATTTTCATGAACCACTGGTCGCTGAGGCGGGGTTCTGTGGCTGTGTCGCTGTTGCGCTCGCTGTAGCCCACCTTATTGTCATAATCCTCGATTTTCTCTATGAGGCCGGCCGCGGAGAGATCCTTTACAATCTGCTCGCGTACGGCAAAACGGTCCATACCCACATACATACCTGCGGCTTCGCTCACGGTGGCATCGTCGTTGAATATGTCGATGGACTCAAGATTATGTTTCTGCCCGAGCATGTAGTCGTTCATGTCATGGGCCGGAGTTACCTTGAGGCAGCCTGTGCCGAATTCAATATCCACATAGTCATCCTCTATTACGGGGATCTCGCGGTTGACCAATGGCACTATCACATGCTTGCCGTGGAGGTGCATGTTCTTGGGATCAGCCGGATTTATGCACATGGCTGTGTCGCCCATTATGGTTTCGGGGCGGGTGGTGGCCACTATGGCATATCCGTCCTCACCAGCTATCTTATAGCGCAAGTAATAGAGTTTGCTGTGTTCCTCACGATATATCACCTCGGCATCACTGAGAGCTGTTTTGGCCTTCGGATCCCAGTTGACCATTCGTTTGCCTTTATAGATAAGGCCTTTGTTGTAAAGGTCCACAAATACCTTTATGACACTTCGGGAGCGTATTTCGTCCATGGTGAACGCAGTCCGGTCCCAGTCGCATGAGGCGCCGAGTTTTTTTAGTTGCTCGAGAATTATTCCACCATGCTTTTCTTTCCATTCCCAGGCATGGCGTAGAAATTCCTCACGTGTCAGGTCACTCTTCTTTATGCCTTCGGCTGCAAGTTTTGCCACAACTTTGGCTTCAGTGGCTATGGAAGCATGATCGACGCCCGGCACCCACAGTGCATTTTTGCCGAGCATGCGGGCGCGCCGGATCAGAATGTCCTGTATCGTGTTGTTGAGCATGTGACCCATATGCAGCACTCCTGTCACATTGGGCGGGGGGATTACTATTGTGTATGGTTCGCGGCTGTCAGGCTCGCTTCTGAACAGTTTGTGTTCTATCCAGTAGGCATACCATTTGTCCTCGACCGTTGACGGATCGTAGGTAGAAGCTAATTTGTTCATCGCGGATATATTGTTTGCTAATTAGTCTAAATTCCGATAATGGTGCAAATTTACGAAAATTTACTATAAAAAATTAATCCCGCATCACTTAATATATGGATGCGGGATTAAGTATTGAAGGGTTTTATCTGTCAGGTGAGGGGAGTCAACGCATTATCTTCATGGTTTCACTGCGGCCTGCACCCTCGGCTTTTACAATATGGATTCCGCGTGGCATAGCTATTGTAGCTTGTCCCGTGCCTGAATAAACGGTGCGTCCGTTGAGATCCACAATCGTTAAAGTCTCTACCTCGGAATTCAAAGTCAGCGTGCCTTGTGAATATCTCATAAGCGATGAGGAGCCGTAGATTGTCGCAGAGCCGGTCATGCCGTCCTGTTCCACTGTTACTGATTTTACGCGCAGGTGGCATACATCGGGCACATGAATGCCTATGGCAACATTCCCGGATGCAACTACAGGTTTGGCGGATGCTTCATCGGATGTAGGCTGTTCGCTACGTGCCGATATTATAGTCCTGTCAGTTTGCTCGGTGGATGACTGGGTAGTATATGTGGCCACTTTTGTCATGGAAGTGGCATTGCGGCCCGTGCCTATGGTAAGGTTCCATGTGGCCGGTTCCGTATCGGCAGTCCCTTCGGTAGTCACGCTTATGGAATAATTGTACCCGTCCTCCAACAGAATATAAGGCGAGACAAGATAATCATCAGCCGATCCCCATGACTGCTCGAACTCATAGTAGCCGGTTTCCTCATTACATACCCAATTGTACCAGTCGTTGTTTTCGTTCAGCTGGATCCATTCGTTGAAATCCGAGTCGTAAGGTACGGATTTACCAGGGCCTACAAAAACGGTGACCTGAGGTGCGTCATCTTCGGATTTGCCGTTGGCGTTGTAAATTTCCACGCTATATGTATATTCCTTGCCACCTTCCACATTAAGATCGGTCAGTTCGGAACGGCGACCGGGTACTATATTGTCTACACGTCCTACATTTTCACCGTTGCGGAGTACAATGGCATGGGACAGCGAATTAAGCATAGCGCCTGCATTGTCAAGCACCGGATTGATCCATGACACAGTCACATCGGCCGGATTTTCGGTAGTCGATACGGCCTTAAGGGCGCCTGCCACAGTGGGGAGTACAGGTGATTCGTCAAGAGATACCTCGGAAATACCCATATAATATTGAGTCTCGGGATTGGAACTTCCTGTATGATGCCATACAAGAACATAGTCACCGCTTTCGGGGATATTGAAAATAACTTCTTTTTCAATATATCCGTATTGGCTTTCATTATTGATCTCTGCTATCTTGACAAATGATGCCGATGGATTGCGGTAATCTGTGGCATAGCCGGCTTCGTAGGAGTTGCTTTTGGCATATGTCTTCCACTTCATTTTATAATTGCCCTTGTTAAGGGAGAGGTAGGGAGAAACAAGCCAGTTGTCGGCGGTGCCATTGTCATTTGTTGTGCTGCGGAACATTGAGGTTGAATAGTCGTGATAGTATCCCCATGTGTTGCCGTCATTGTCAGCGTCAATTGAACCCCATTTTATACGTTCGGATTCCGGTGCGGAGGCCACATCTGTTTTGAATGGTATTGCTGCGGTCGGTCGTCCTACATAATCACTTGTCACGGGCACAGGATCGCCGGCTGTCAGGCCGCCTGTGCCTTCGGCCACAACTTTATAGGTGTATATGCCAGGATCGGTAACTTCGTCGGTGAAGGTTACAGAAGCTCCGGGTGTTGTGGTGAAGTTGTCAGCGATTGCCACATCGTTACGATAGAGGGTCACTTTGCCGATGGCGGTAAGGCCGTTGCCGGCATTGTCAAAACTTGGATTAGTCCATGAAACAGCCACGGAATAGCTGTTGTCGGAAGCCGCCCGGGCTTTTAGATCCGACACCAGAGCCGGAGCCAGAGCATGTGCCGAAACGGCAAACTTACTTAGCCTATAACCCATATAGGACCCGGAAGTGGCATTAGCGCGGAAAGCAAGATAATAGTCTCCTTCCACCGGCACGGTGAATATCACTTCATCGTCTTTGTCAAAATCGGATAGACCATGTTTCTCCACAAGTATTCTGTCGAATGATTCAAGGTTATCCTTGTCAGTGCCAAGACGTATTTCATAATCACCGTAGGCAGTGTATTTGTAGTTGAGTTTGAAACCTTCAGAGCCGGAAAGGTTCAATGCCGGGGTAATCAGCCAGTCGTCTTCTACAGAACTTTCTGCGTCGAATTGCGCACAATGTATAAAACTGTTGTAGTTCCATGTGCTGGCTGATGTGGAGGAAGAACCTTTCACCGGAGTCCATTCTTGAAAATCATTTGTTGTGGCGAATTCGGTTGACCACGGTAAAGATTTGGCAGTAGAGGGATTTATCGGAATAACCGGATCTTCTCCGCCTCCTTGAGTGGGTTTTATGGAAAATCCGGTGGCAAACAGGTGCCCTTGGTCGGCTGCGCTGTAACAATGCAGTCCGAAGCTGTAGTCACCCGTAGCCGATACTGATACGGGCACTTCCAATAATTCCCATGATCCTTGATGGGAATAGGAGGGCTTGTCAATTATCTGGGTTCCCGCTTTAAGGGCAGTGGCTGAGGCTTCTGAGGCCATACGGATTTCGAAGTTCTCGGTTGAGCCGTAATCCTTGGTCTGTATATAGAGTCTCAAAGTGTAATCAGTTCCGGCCTCAAGGGTTATGAACGGTGATATGAACCATGCGTCTATGGCATAGTCACCATACATGCATTCAATGGCTCCGTTTGTGCCGGTTGTGGAAAAATCAAGATTGCCGCCGTAGGTGCCTGATGCGTTTTTCCAGGTAGAACCTTTGCGTACACTTGTATAGGAGGTCCATTCGGCATCACAGGTGGTGCCGTCGCTTAGCGGAGAAGAATACGGCACGGTATAGGCAGCTTGTCCTGCTGTAGGTAGCAGCAGGACAAGGAGCATAGGGAAATGTTTTAATTTCATATATCTTTAAAGTAGTGATGATTATTTCACAAGCACGCTTACCGCATTGTTGCCGGCTTTGACAATATAGAAGCCAGGGCTTACGGCAAATGATACTTGTGAACTGCTGCCTGAGGTGACAAGTGCACCGGTAGCTGTGTAAATATCAACAGTCACTTCTTCAGCACTGTCTACTCTGATGCAGCCATTGCTTGTGGTAACATTCAGAGCATTGTTGCCGTTGACGTTGTCAATTCCGGAAATTTTAACGAAAGTCGGTGTAAGCTTTGTGTATATACCCGGCATGTTGAATTGCGTACCGGCCTGAGGTTCGTCGTTGTTGAGGCGGAAATTGTTGAGGGTATATCCGTCCTCCGGAACTGCTACTATTGTAAGGGCAACATATTTTGGTACTTTTGAACCGTGACCGTAGACATTTCCGGCATCATCGGTTACAGTAACACTGCCGTGGGGAGACTCAAGGATATCAAGGTAGGCTACGTCACATCCTCCGTTCGTGCCGACATGGCTGGGCGTCCATTCGCGGTCAACTGCAATGCTTGAGTCTGCGCGGTTTCCGTCGTTTTCGGCACGGTCGGTTCCCTGAATTACAGCGAGGTTCCAGTTTACGGATCCCACAGCACTGTCATTGTCATCGAGCGAAGAGTTGCGCACCGGGAGTTTATAATACAGATCGTTCAGTTCGCCTGCTGTCATGCCGTTACCGTTGATCCATAACTTGCCGAGTTCGGTAAGCATGGAGAGATCCAGCGAATGGATATTGTTGTTTGACAGCATGAGGGTATAAAGCTTCGTATTGTTTGAAAGATCTATCGTGGTGAGCTCATTGTCATCAGCTGCAAGTTCGATCAGTTCCGTGTTGTTGGCAAGATTGAGGGCTGTCAGTTTGTTTTTGTTGATCTGCAGCGATTCGAGAGCCGTGTTATGGGACAGATCTACTGAGGTCAGCTCATTATTGTTGAGATTGAGCTGATAAAGATATGTGTTCTGGCTCAGGTCTATGCTTGAAAGTTTGTTGCCCTTGGCGTCGAGATATACGAGATAGGGGAGTCCAGTCACGTCAAGTGTTGTGAGCTGCGAGATGTTATCGTCGCCATAGCCGTCGCTGTAAGCTTCGAGCCACATCAGTGAGGGACAATGGGAGAGGTCGACTGATGTGAGGTTGGTATAACTGATGTCGAGTACCTCAAGTTCAGATGAGTTGCTGAGATCAATATCTTCAATGGGATTCCAGTAAAGGTTAAGGAATTTCAGTCCGGAGGACTTGGAGAGGTCAATGCTTGTCACATGGTTATCCCAAAGTCCGAAATATTCCGCTACATCGCCGAACCCGCTTAAATCTATAGCGGCAATGTCTCCATATACAGTTACCGTGGAACCTGCGGCGCTTCCGTCAATACGTGTTCCGCCTATTTCAGCATAGCCGCTGTTGTATTTGCTTTGTCCCGGATAGTCGGTTCGTGTGCCGGTTCCCCAGTCCACTGACACGGTGCCGTTGCTCTCGGCTGTATTTACGAGGAATGACAATGTCTGTCCCGGATTGGTTGTAAACGAAATTGACGGTTCGCTTTCAGTGAAGTTTACTTTTATTGTTGACGGTTCCGAGATTACAAACCACTGGCTGAAGATCTCTTTGCCGTTGACAGTAACACTCTTAAAACGTTTCCCTTCTTCGGGATAAGGATAGATGTGCATCGGCACGCCTGAACGGGCCTGATTCACCACGCTCTCTATTGACTGATAGTAGACAGGTTTCCACTGGGCTACGAGGAACTGGCCTCCGTCGGTAGAGTAGATGTCCAGATCGTAATCAAGACCCATTCCGAAATTAGGATATAGACGTTCCAGTCGGCCGGTTTTGTTTTCTCCGGTATCTGTGGCTCCTTCAAGCGTCACTGCTTTATATTCGTGGGTTGCAGTGCCGTCACCGGTCACATCGCATACCCATTTCATATCAATGCTTGTAGCATATGCTGTGTTGGCATGTTCGGCATTGCTGCCTGCCAGAAGCAAAGTCGGCTCAGAGGAATATGAGGATTTGGCTTCGGGAAGTGTGTAGATAGTGTAGTCGACGGTTTCCGAAGTCATGTTGGCGTTGTCACGAAGGTCGATTTTACGGATACGGTTTGCCTGACATCCATTGAAATCGATGAACTCTATTTTCGTGTTGCGGGCTTCGAAGGATTCAAGATAGAACGAATCATGGAGGTCAACGCGTGATATCTGAGTGTTTGATATATTGATGTTTCGGATTGAAGGAAGTTTACGGAAATCAATATTCTTGAGTGGGGCGCCATCAGCATATAATGTGGTTATTTTTTTGTTGTTGCCCAAATCAATGCTGGCGATTTCAGTGCCTGAGATGTTGAGTGAATAAAGTTCCGGAGCCTGACTTACATCAATGGAACTCATGCGGTTGCCTTTTACCGAAAGGCTTTCGAGTTCCTTGCAGCCTGTAACGTCAAGATTCTTTACCTGAATATTACCCGATACATCAAGATTATGAAGTTTGGGATAATTTCCAAGTACGAAAGGTTCTGTGTCACCTGTCGACATAAGGTTGTTGTTGGCCAGATTCAGTGAGGTGAGTTCAGGCAGGTTTACTGGATAGAAGTGGGCAAGGTCGCAGTTGCTGAGATTGATATTTCGGATGGTCCTTTGTGATTCTTCAGGAAGGCAGATAAATATCGATCCCAACTTGGGGCAATCGTTTGCCGTGAGGTATTCTATCACTCTCAGATCATTGATTTTCAGACACACCAAGTCGGAGTTGTAGCTTACATTTAGGTTTGTAAGTGTTTCTCCGGCATGTTCAAGAGTCAGTGTGGCATTTTCTGTAGTGCTGTTATATATGTTGTTGTAGCTCAGGTTGAGCTGGGTAAGCGGAGTAGCGTCAAGAAGCGAGAATGATGATAACTCGTTATGTGAGAGGTCAAGTTCTGTAAGCTTGTTCATACCTGTAATCTGAGCCGAGGTGAGGTTGGCTTCGGTGAATTTGAGCTCGGTAAGGTTCCCCCTTATAGTAATCATTTCTCCCTCTACAGTGCCCTCTATCCACCGGTTGTATGCGGCCATTGAGGGGTCTACAGTGTAAGGGGTCTCCACACCGTTGCCGAAGTCAATATAGATCGGGGCGTTTACTGAGACTACATTGGGCAAAATTTTCACTTTTGTGCCTGGTTCGGCGGAAGTGGTAAGTGAAATAGTGCCCTGAGCATTAGCGTACATTCCGAATGCCGCCAGTGCTGACAGAGTAAGGATTAGTTTGTGCATATAAAAATTATTGGTTGGTTTATGCCGCTAATATAATTTAATTATTTATTATTATTCCATTATCATAGGGCCTCGACCGCAATATTAACTATTTTTTGCTTTTGTGTGTCACAGGAGCAGCGATGCGTCTCCATAGCTTAGAAACCGGTATTCTCCGGCAAGGGCATAGTCATACATGCGTCGCCAATCCCCTTTTGTAAAAGCTGATACCAGCAGGAGTAGAGTCGATTTAGGCTGGTGGAAGTTTGTGATCATTCCCTTTACTATCCTGAATTTATATCCCGGGGCTATGATGATGCGGGTGGATGCTACTATGGATTGTTGTCCTGTTTTGTCGAGATATCGGATAATGGTTGTCAGAGCCTCGTTAACTGTATAGTCCCGGTGTGTCTCGTAAGGGCGCCATTGGGGCACTTCCATCGACATATCCCCGTCGGCTATCATGCACCCGAGGTGATACAGGCTCTCAAGTGTGCGTACGGAGGTGGTTCCTACCGCTATTGTGCGGCGATGTGTTTCAAGCAATTCTTCAATCAATTTACGCGATACTGTGAAAAATTCGCTGTGCATTGGGTGATCCCCGATCTCATCGGACTTTACGGGTTGGAATGTCCCCGCTCCTACATGAAGGGTCAGCTCGCGGCGTGGAATGCCGGCGCGGTCTATGGCTTCGAGCACTTCCGGCGTGAAATGCAGTCCGGCTGTGGGCGCTGCAACGGATCCGTCGATCCGTGAATATACGGTCTGGTAGTCGTGCGAATCGCTTTCCTCTGTAGAGCGGTTGAGATATGGGGGAATGGGTATCTCTCCGGCCACGGATATGATGTCGCTGAATGTAACTCCGGGAGTGTTCCATGTAAATTCCACAGTCGAGGCATTTCCGGCGCGTTCAAGCCGGGTGGCATTAAGGATGACATTTTTGCCGCCGATTGAAACTTTCAGGGATATGCTGCCTTCCTTCCATCGTTTGCTGTTGCCTACAAAGCAGGTCCAGGAGCATTTGCCCTCACTGGCAAAACTGACGGCATAATCGGCCGGAGTGCATGGTTCAAGGCAGAATATTTCTATAAGCGCCCCTTCGTGATCGCCTTGTGAGGCTTTGCGGAAGCGCAGTCGTGCATTGATAACTTTTGTGTTGTTATATACCAGCATTGAGTCCTCCGGCAGCAATTCCGGCAGCCGGCTGAAGGTTTCGGTGGACAGCTCTCCTGATGAATCTCTCACGAGGAGCAGGCATTTATCCCGCTGAGCGAGCGGATGGGATGCTATCCGGCTTTCAGGTAACGGATAGTCGAATTCCTCTATTTCAATACTTTTTACTTTGTCGATCTGTGTCATTAATGAATTCGGTTTATTATGTTCATTGCTTGCGGCAGCAGGGGTTCGTGTGGATTCAGTCGGCATATATCGGGACGTTTTTTCATCCATGTGAGTTGCTTTTTAGCATATACCCGGGTGTTTTTTGCAATCCTCATAAGGGCTTCCTCATATGTCATGTGGCCATCCAGGTATGCGAACATCTCTTTGAGCCCCACTGTGTTGAGTGAGTTGAGGTGGCGCATATGGCTCACTCTGCATGCTTCATCGGCGAGGCCCTCGGCGGCCATCCGCGTCACGCGTTTGTTTATGCGGTCGAACAGTTCCTCGCGTGGATAGTCTATTGCCATTGTTATGATGCGGAAAGGACGTTGTTTCACCTCACCGGTTCGCAATGAACTGTAGGGCACCCCGGCTTCAAGACTTATCTCTATTGCATGGTTGATGCGCTTGTGATTGGCTTTGTCAACTGTTTCGTAGTAAGCCGGATCCAGTTCTTTGAGCCATGCCAGCATGTGGTCGTGTCCTTTGCGGCAATATATTCCGGCCACATGGTTTCTGACGTTTTCGCTGATGGTGGGGAGCTGGTCTATGCCGCGTGTCACCGCATCAATATACATCATTGATCCACCTGCCATCACCGCATAGTCGCTCTTCTGCCAGAGCCGGGGCAGAAGATTCATAACATCCTCCTCAAACCGTGCCGCGCTGTAATATTCCTCCAGATTGAGAATTCCCACAAAATGATGGGGCACAGCCGCGAGTTCCGCGGGGGTAGGGGCAGCGGTTACAACAGGTATGTCCGCGTAGATTTGGCGCGAGTCGGCCGAGATTATCTCACAGCCTGACTCGCGCGCTATATCTATTGCAAGAGCCGTTTTCCCGGATCCTGTAGGGCCGGTTACGACTATCAGTGTTTTGTCAGCGTTCTGCAACAATGCGTGCTATCGCTACAATTACATCTGTGGCTTTTTCCATCGATGGTACGGGAACGAACTCGTAACGGCCGTGGAAATTCAGGCCACCGGCAAAAATGTTGGGGCAGGGAAGTCCTTTGAACGAAAGCTGTGCTCCGTCAGTCCCTCCGCGTATAGGCACTACCTTGGGTACAAGCCCTGAGTCGCGCATGGCCTGCTCGGCAATTTCTATGATGTGCATCACCGGCTCGATTTTCTCGCGCATGTTATAGTATTGGTCATGTATCTCGATGGATGCACAGCCCGGGAATTCACCGTTGATCTTGCGCACCAGGTGCTCTATCTCGCGCTTGCGGCTCTCGAAACGGTTGCTGTCGTGGTCGCGGATTATGTATGTGAGCACGGTTTTTTCCACTGTGCCCTCTATTCCCACAAGATGGTAGAATCCTTCATAGCCTTCGGTGTGCTCGGGGGTTTCCCATCGGGGCAACATTATAACGAACTGGTTGGCTATGCGCATGGAGTTTATCATTTTGTGTTTGGCATAGCCGGGGTGTACGTTTCGGCCCGTAAAGGTGATTTTGGCCACGGCTGCGTTGAAGTTCTCATATTCGAGTTCCCCTATTTCACCGCCGTCCATGGTATAGGCGAAGTCGGCGCCGAACAGGTCCACATCGAATTTGTGTGCCCCTTTGCCGATCTCTTCGTCAGGATTGAAGGCAATCCTTATTTTGCCATGTTTTATTTCAGGATGGTTTTTGAGATAGTCTACCGCAGTGACTATCTCGGCTATACCTGCCTTATCGTCGGCTCCGAGCAGAGTGTTGCCGTCGGTAACTATCAGTTCCTGGCCTTTATAGTGCAATAGTTCGGGGAATTCGGAAGGCGAGAGCACAATTCCTTTCTCGGAGTTGAGAGTTATATCGCCTCCGTCGTAGTTCTGTACAATGCGCGGCGACACATGCTTGCCGCTCATGTCGGGCGATGTGTCGAGGTGTGCTATGAATCCCACTGTGGGTACCGCTTTGTCTGTGTTGGCCGGGAGGGTAGCCATCAGATAGCCGTTGTCATCAAGTTTTATATCCTCCAGTCCCATGGCCTCAAGCTCTTCTTTAAGGGCGCGGGCAAATATCATCTGCCCGGGAGTGGACGGAGTCATGTTGGTCAGTTCGTCACTCTGGGTGTCGAATTTGACGTACTGTAAAAATCTGTCTACTACATTCATTTTGCGTATATTGAAAATGTATTTTTATGTACTCTCGCAAATTTAGGCTTTTTCGTTCTGTTTTGCAAGAACTTCATGCACTCCTGCGGCTGCACGGCGTCCGTCGCCCATGGCAAGGATCACAGTGGCGCCGCCTCTTACTATATCGCCTCCGGCATATAGAAAATCCATTGACGATTTCATGTCGTCGTCCACCTCTATTGTGCCGCGCCGGCTTACCGAGAGTCCGTCGACGCTATTTGGAATAAGGGGGTTGGGAGATACACCTACACTTACAATTACGAGATCCACGGGAATATCCTCCGTTGCTCCTTCCACAGGAACCGGGCTGCGGCGTCCGCTTTCATCGGGCTCTCCGAGTTCCATTACCTGAAGTCGCATCATTTTCACATGGCCTTTTTCGTCACCTATATATTCTATCGGATTTCGCAGGTTCATGAACTGTACACCCTCCTGTGCGGCATGATGCACCTCTTCGGCTCTGGCGGGCATTTCCTCTAAGCCACGGCGATATACTATCATGGCCGTTTCGGCACCCATGCGGCGGGCTGTGCGCACGGAGTCCATGGCAGTGTTGCCGCCGCCGATAACAGCCACCCGCTTGCCTTTCATAACCGGAGTGTCGGAACCTTCACGGCCTGCACCCATAAGGTTCACACGGGTAAGATATTCGTTACTTGACATTACACCTACCAGATTTTCGCCTGGAATGTTCATGAACCGGGGTAGACCTGCTCCGGAAGCTACATATATGGCTTTGAAGCCTTCATTGCGGAGATCATCAATGCTGACTGTGCGCCCTACAACACAGTCCTTTATGAATTTTACACCTAAAGATGCAAGTTTGTTGATTTCTCGGTCCACCACATTGTTGGGGAGGCGGAATTCCGGAATGCCGTATTTCAGTACTCCGCCTATTTCGTGAAGAGCCTCCATTACAGTGACATCGTAGCCGCGTTTGATCATGTCGCCGGCAAACGACAGTCCGGACGGTCCGGATCCCACTACAGCTATCTTGATTCCGTTGGATTCAGGCCGTGTGGTCGGGGCATGAGTGTCGGTAGCCGAATCGGCCGCGAATCTTTCAAGATAACCTATGGCTACCGGCTCCTTCTTCATTTTAAGGTATACGCATTTCGATTCGCATTGTTTCTCCTGGGGGCAAACCCGGCCGCACACTGCGGGAAGGGCGCTTGTGGCTGAAAGCACTTCTGCCGCCTCGCTGAAATGTCCGCGTTGTATATTTTTGATGAAGCCGGGTATGTCAACCTGTACGGGACATCCCTCAACACATCCCGGATTGGGGCAGTCCATGCATCGGGTGGCTTCTGCCACAGCCTGCTCGGCTGTCAGGCCGCAGTTCACTTCCTCGTTGCATGTCACGCGGTAAGCGGCATCCAGTTCAGGCATTTTTACCCGGGGCAATGCTGAACGTTCCTTTGCGCCCATTGCTTTACGTAACTCTTCGCGCCATTGCGCATCACGGGGCGCTATATCTTCGTGTTTCATTTTGTGTTTTCTTATAAGGTTAATCAGTTGTAGGACCTAAGACGCATCATCATTTCGTCGAAATCCACTTTATGTGCGTCAAATTCAGGGCCGTCCACACACACAAAGCGTGTGCGTCCGTCCACCGTCACACGGCATGCTCCGCACATGCCCGTGCCGTCAACCATGATGGTGTTAAGCGAGCACATGGTGGGTATTTCGTAACGCTTGGTAAGCAGAGAAACGAACTTCATCATTATCGCCGGACCTATGGTCACAACTTCGTCCACTTTTTCACGTTTGATCACGCTTTCCACGCCATCGGTTACCAGTCCTTTGGAACCCATGCTGCCGTCGTCGGTCATGATTATCACTTCGTCACTATGCCGTGCTACCTCATCTTTCAGTATAATAAGGTCGGCTGTACGGGCGGCCAATACTGAAATCACGCGGTTGCCCTTCTCTTTCATTGCCTTGATTATGGGAAGGAGGGGGGCAACTCCCACACCGCCGCCGCAGCATACCACGGTGCCGCGTTTCTGTATGTCGGTGGCCTGTCCTAACGGGCCCACTACATCCTGAAGGCAGTCGCCGGCCTCAAGTGAGCATATTTTGGCGGTGGATACTCCTACGTTCTGTACTACAAGCATTATCGTGCCGCGTTCAGGATCGGCATCCGCTATGGTCAAGGGTATGCGTTCGCCTTCCGGACAGGCCCGCACAATGACAAAATGCCCCGGACGACGCGATCTGGCTATCATCGGGGCACTGACTACGAGTTTCACCACCTTGGGTGAAAAATGCTCTTTTTCAATGATTTCAAACATGCAAAAAATATGATATTAGTTTTAGGGGTCAATGATTGGTTTTATGTTACGTCAGCTTCCGGTCCATACACATCTGATCTTTCCTACGGGCAGCTGTCCTTCCACCTGAAGTGGAATGCGCCTGGTGTCCGCTGTGATCCATGCCGATATAGGGGCTGACGATTTTTTGCCGTCAGTTGTGAATGTGAATGTCACGTAATATGCTATATATGATTTTCCGTTCATATCCAGTCTCTGCCGCCCTTTATATGTAAGGGTGAGAGTTTCCTTTTTACGGCCGGAAAATATGTTCATTGTTTGTGATGTGCCTATGCGCATGCGGGGAAAGTCGATGGTGCGGATGTAGAAAAACATGCTGAGCATATCCACCGTCGGGCCTGTGGCTGTAAGGGTGGTGTTGCTGTATTTCCAGTTGCCTTTCTTGGTGCGCAGTTCATGGGTGCATGTTCCGGTAACGGTGTTGCCGTTGCGGCTGAATTTCACTTCATCGTGGGCATAGCGTCCGTTTTCGTGCGAAATATATGTGTAGGTGTACGGTTGGAGGGTTTTGGGCGAGAGGGTGGTGTAAAGCGTGTCCTTTAGCTCATATAATGATTTAGCCCAAGGCGCTGACCATGCGTAAAGTGCTGCTTTGTATACGTTTGGTGCCACTTTCAGGGTGAGCCGGGCGGAACCGGCCTGTTTTGAAATAAGGCCCCACTTGTACATGACCTTGTAATTCAAAGTCTCATTCTCGAACTTTACTCCTTGAGCAATGGCCGGGATCACGGTCAATATAGCTGCCGTTAATATTATTAATAAACGTTTCATGACATTATGACAATTCAAATCATAAAAAGGTTTAATAATATTCGTTCTCAGTCAATATTTTTTAGCGCTTATTCCGTGTCGTCATTGTCGAGGTCTGTAAACGGAAGCATTATGCGTGCACTCTGCTCTATACGTTTGTTGCGCCAGCATTTGCGGCACACGGCTATGTAGCGCTCATCTCCTCCGATCTCTACCTGGGCGCCCTCTTCCACAAAATCACCATTCTGGTCAATGCGTGCGTTTATGATGGTCTTCCGTCCGCATGTGCATGTGGATTTTATCTCATCGATGGTGTCGGCTATTTCAAACAGGCGCCGCGATCCTTCAAACATGCGGCTCTTGAAATCAGTACGCAGTCCGTAACACATCACATTGCATCCGAAATCGTCCACACACCGGGCCAACTGATCTACCTGAGTCTCGGTAAGAAACTGGGCTTCATCAATCAGAAACCATTCTATCATGGCACCGTGATCCTTTATAAGCTTTTTGAAAAGCCGGTAAAGATCAGTGTCATGGTATATCCATTCACATTCCCGTTCTATACCTATGCGCGACCGGATTACATTTTTTGCCTCACGGTTGTCGATCACCGGCTTGAGGCATACATACTTCATCTTGCGCTCTTCAAAGTTATAAGCGGTTGTGAGCAGGAGGGCGGTTTTTGCCGACCCCATGGTGCCGTAGCGGAAATATAGTTTGCCCAAGCGGTTCATGACTTTTGCGTAGATATGTTGTGATGATGGGTATTAGTTATCGGATATAGATATAATGTGTGATCGCTTCGTCAGTCACCCATTGTCCGCAGCAGCTCGTCGTTGCTTGATGTGCGCTCCATCCTGTCCTTGATGAATTCCATTGCTTCGATGGAATTGCGGTCGGAAAGGAAGCGGCGCAGAATCCACATGCGGTTGAGGGTCTCGGTGCGGAGCAGGAGGTCATCACGGCGGGTGCTTGAGGCCATTATGTCTACTGCAGGGAAGATTCGTTTGTTCGACAACTTGCGGTCAAGCTGCAACTCCATGTTTCCGGTACCCTTGAATTCCTCGAATATCACTTCGTCCATTTTCGAACTTGTTTCGGTAAGAGCGGTGGCTATTATGGTCAGCGATCCCCCGTTTTCGATGTTACGGGCCGCTCCGAAGAAGCGTTTGGGTTTTTGAAGGGCATTGGCATCCACACCGCCCGACAATATTTTGCCTGATGCGGGCGATACGGTGTTGTAGGCTCTGGCAAGGCGAGTTATGGAGTCGAGGAGAATTACCACGTCGTGGCCGCATTCCACCATGCGTTTGGCTTTTTCAAGCACTATGCCTGCTATTTTCACATGGCGGTCGGCCGGTTCGTCGAATGTCGATGCTATTACCTCGGCGTTGACGCTACGACTCATGTCGGTTACCTCCTCGGGGCGTTCGTCAATGAGCAGTATCATTATATATGTTTCCGGATGATTTTCGGCTATGGCGTTTGCTATATCTTTAAGCAGAATTGTCTTACCCGTCTTGGGCGGTGCCACGATAAGACCTCTCTGGCCCTTGCCTATGGGTGAGAACATGTCGACAACGCGTGTCGACAGATTGCCGGAACGTCCGGATGTCAGGTCGAACTTTTCGTCGGGAAACAGCGGGGTGAGATGCTCGAACGCCACACGGTCACGGATATACTCAGGCGTGCGTCCGTTGACACGTTTTATGCCTGTGAGCGGGAAATATTTCTCATTTTCCATGGGTGGACGGATTGTAGCTTCCACCACATCGCCTGTTTTCAACCCGTATTGCTTTACCTGTTCGCGGCTCACAACCACATCGTCGGGGGAGGGGAGATAATTGTAGTCGCTCGAACGCAGGAACCCGTGGCCGTCGTTTTCAAGCTCAAGGACTCCGGTAGCTTCAATCAGATCGTTGAAGCTGTACATAGGTTCTTTTTGCTGGCGCTGGTTACCTTCGCTGAAACGGTTGTTTTTTTGTTTCTTGTTTTTTTGTTGTGGCTGTTGTGGCTGGTTGCCGGGTTCGGAAAGCACTATAGGGGCATTCTGGGCAGCAATGGCCGCCTCCTCGCGTTCGCGTTGTGAGCGCGGCACGAAACGGCGTCCTTCCGAGCGTGGGAAGAATGACCCGAGAGAACTGTTGCGCGGTGAAAAGTCGCGTTTGGGCATTTCCTGCTGTGGCTGAGGGGTTTCCGGAGCCACATCTTGTGCCGGAATGAGGGTTTCGTCCGTTTTATCGGTTACAGTATTATTGTTGTCGGATATTATCTCCGATTCCTCTATGGGCAACTGAGGCTGTGAGGTTGATTCGGCATCCTCAGCCGGTTTGGCTTTAGGTTTGCGGCCACGTTTCTTGGGTAGAGGAGCCTCTTCCCCGGTTGTTGCATTGGTGGGATTTATTTCTGGCTGCGGAGTTACGGAATCTTCGGCTAAAGGAAGCTGGGGAGTAGTTTCTTCCGGTTTAGCTTTAGGTTTTCGGCCACGTTTTTTTGGCATTGGTGCATCTGGATCGGCTGGCTCGGCAGATTCCTGAGCGGGGGAGGCAGTTTCTTTTTTGGCACGCGGTTGCCTGCGCTTTTTGTCCTGTACGGTTGCGCCGCTTGATGCCATGTCAAAGGCTTGTTGGTCGAGAATATGGTATACAATTGCATCACGGTTGCCAATGTCAGCCTTTTTCATCCCCATGGATTCTGCAACTGCGATTAGACGTTCATCGTCCATCGCGTTAAGTTCTTCGATATTGTACATATTAAATAATTGCCGCTACCGGAAATAGGTGTAGCTTTATCAATAATTCAGTTGAAAGTCAAAAAGGTGGATTGTAGTTCAAAGGGTTAATTATATCCGTCAATATTAAGCGGGCATGCTGCGCTCCGCTGTTAAACTACGCTGCAAAATTAAATATTATTTTTGAATCTCCAAACATTTATGGGAGGCACTTTGTTTAAAACCACGTAGGTCTTTGATTTGTGGATTAGATTGGCTATCTTTGCACAGAACGAGGAATACGATAATAATATACTAAACTTAAAAAACTGACACGTTATGAAATACTCCTATTTATTTATGGCTCCAGGATTTGAGGAGATAGAGGCTATAACGCCCATTGACGTGATGCGACGTGCTGGTATGGACGTGAAATCCGTGTCCGTTACTGATGACCCGAATGTTACGGGGGCTAACGGTATTACAGTGACAACCGACCTTACAATAGATCAGATCAACGACGAGGATATTGAATGGCTCATATGCCCGGGCGGAATGCCTGGGGCGAGCAATCTTGCCGACTGTCCGAAACTTATTGAAATGCTTGGACGTCATAATGCATCAGGTGGCCGCATCGCATCAATCTGTGCCGCTCCCGCGGTAGTTCTGGAGAAAGCCGGAATATTAAAGGGGCATAAAGTTACCTGCTATCCCGGTTTTGAAACCATGATAAAGGATGCGGAAGTTACCGGCGAACCGGTGGTAGTTGACGGAAATGTGATTACTGCCAAAGGCCCCGCTATGGCATTGCGGTTTGCATTGGCTATAGTAGCTGAATCGATGGGTGCTGATGCAGCCAACGAGATTGCTATGGGAATGCAGGTTCTCTCCAATTCCAAATGCTATCAATACTGATCGGGACCTGGGAAATTTGACCATATAATAATTATTGCGGGGAATTGTACCGGCCGACGGAACATCCCCGCAATTTATGCCTGAGTGTAAGTTATTCGAGAGGAAGACGGTTCAACTCTTCAATGTAATCGAGTAATGCTTCGCGTCCACGGCCGTCCTCGCTTGATGTGATGAATACCGGCGGCAATTCCTCCCATGATTCAAGTAACTTTGTGCAGTATGAGCTGACGTTTTTTCGGCCTGCTTCCACACTCATCTTGTCGATTTTCGTAAACACTATGCTGAACGGGACTTCGTTCTCGCCTAACCATTCCATAAACTCCATGTCGATTTTCTGAGGCTCATGACGGGAATCTATAAGCAGAAAAAGATTTGTCATCTGCCTGCGCTTGAGAATATAGTCGCGGATCATGCGTTCAAGAGCCATGCGGCTATCTTTGCCGCGGCGAGCATAACCATAGCCCGGCAGATCCACAATGTACCAACTGTCGTTTATCAGAAAGTGGTTGATAAGCATGGTTTTGCCTGGGGTGGATGAGGTCATGGCGAGTCCTTTGCGGCCTGTGAGCATATTGATCAGAGAGGATTTGCCTACATTGCTCCGGCCTATGAATGCGTATTCATGCCGCATTCCGTCAGGACATTTGGCTGCGGAAGTGTTGCTGATTTCGAATCTTGCGCTGTTTACAATCATCATACTGTACGTTAAAATGAAGTGTAAAGATAGGTTTTATGTTTTGTAGATGCAAAAAAAATCCTATATTTGCGTTTATAAAGTATTTTACTGCTGATAGAATTACGGATATACGTTCAACTTAGAAAATTACGCCGATGCATCCTTTATTTTCAATAATTACTGTTGCCCGAAACGCATCGACCACCATTGGCCCCACACTCCGTTCGGTTTCTGTCCAGACATGCCGTCTTTTCGAATATATACTCGTGGATGGAGCATCGACCGACGACACCGTGGCTCAGGCCCGGAACGCCGGAATTCAGGAATTGACCATAGTGTCGGAGCCTGACCGCGGAATATATGACGCCATGAACAAAGGCCTTATGATGGCTAATGGCGATTATGTGATATTCCTGAATGCCGGAGATGCTTTTCATGATTCTACCACTCTTCAAGCTCTTGCCGACGCTGCCCTTGACAACGACTATCCCGGTGTTATCTACGGCCTTACGGCAATAGTTGACGCAAACCGCAAGTTTTTGTCAATGCGTCATCTTACGCCTCCCGAACATCTTACATACAATAGTTTCAAGGACGGTATGCTCGTTTGCCATCAAGCATTTGTGGTGTTGAGAAAGCTGGCCTCGACTTATAATCTCCGATATAGATTTTCGGCTGATTTCGATTGGTGTATAAGGTGTTTGCAGAATTCGCGCCGGAACTTTTATTTGCCGGAAATAATCGTGGATTATCTGAATGAGGGAATGACAACAGCCAACCATCGTAAATCGCTGATTGAACGTTTTCG
Organism: uncultured Porphyromonadaceae bacterium; assembly: GCA_900547825.1. Lineage (GTDB taxonomy): Bacteria > Bacteroidota > Bacteroidia > Bacteroidales > Muribaculaceae > Amulumruptor. The sequence continues at coordinate 31,966 of URII01000008.1, read as the reverse complement.
GATAATGGGGCATTATTACGGATATATTCCCACGGCATTGCGCCATGTGAAATTCCTTATGCGTCATATTGGCAGAAAATCGAAACCATAAATAGAAATGTGTTGTAAAACCATATAAATTATCTCTCATGAAATATTATCTTGCCGTAGGAACAACGCCAGAAGGACCGTATACACCTGCTGAACTTCTCAATCACGGGCTTAAACTTGACTCTCTTGTGTGGGCTGAGGGTATGCCCGAATGGATACAGGCCGGTAAAATTCCTGAACTTGCCGAACTTGTTTTTGCCAAGGATTCGGGATCATGTCCTCCTCCGCTGGCTCAACCTGTTTCGGATATGGCGGCGCGTCCGGTCACTGCGCCCACCCCTGAATATCGCGCCCCACAGCCGCCTCAGCCTGGTCCATCAACTCCGTATTCAAACGGCCCATGTCCTAAAACATGGCTTGTTGAGTCGATTCTTGTAACAGTATTATGCTGTCTGCCGTTCGGCATAGTAGGAATAGTAAATGCTTCCCGGGTGCAGTCACTGTGGGCTCAGGGGTTTTATGATCAAGCTCTTAAAGCGTCTAAAACCGCCGGAACCTGGGTGGCGGTCGCATTTTTTACCGGTTTGGCCTTGGGAATATTCTATCTCCTGTCGTTTTTATGGCCTTTCGCAATGATTGCATTTGTATGAATGTCAACATAACATTTCATGTGGCTGACCCGGTCGCATCCCAATTTCATGAATGGATACGAAATGTATTGAAGAGCGCTGTTCTGGAAGGATTTCCCGATGCATCGCCATGCCTGTTCCGTGTCATGCATGACGTTCAGCCTGGATGTTCCACATATGCCTTCCAGTTTAATGCGCCAAGTGGTGCTGTAGCTGAAAGATGGCTTGAACGTAATTTTTCGCACCATATGGCTTCGCGTAGACCCGAATGGGGAGAGAATGTGCTTCCGTTTGTCACTTTGCTTGATCCGGTGAGTATCTGAACATGGAATTCCAGAGAGTTATCATGGGTATTGATCCCGGCACAAATGTGATGGGATATGGCATACTCGGCGTAAACGGCAAAAAACCGTCGGCGGTGGCATTGGGTGTTATTGAGCTTAACAAGTTCGAAAGCCATTATAAGAGGTTGGGGCGTATTTACGAACGGGTTACATCCTTAATCGACCAATATCTTCCCGATGAGCTTGCCATAGAGGCACCCTTTTTCGGCAAGAATGTCCAGTCCATGCTGAAACTCGGACGGGCGCAGGGTGTGGCTATGGCTGCGGCGCTTATGCGTGATATAGTGATAACGGAGTATGAACCCCGAAAAATAAAGATGTCGATTACCGGCAACGGAGGAGCCTCCAAGGAGCAGGTAAAGGAGATGCTGAGGCGCATACTGTCCATACCTGGCTCAAGCCTTGATCTTCCGCTTGATGCCACCGATGCCATGGGAGCTGCGCTTTGCCATTTTTATGAGTCATTGCGTCCGGCAGCGCTTTCAGGGCCTAAATCGTGGAAAGAGTTTGTTGCACGAAATCCTGGAAGAATAGCCGGTAAGTAGTTTTTTACAGGCTTTAACTCCGCTGATTTTGATATCCTGATTTTTATACATAATTTAGCCCCGCAAAACAATCCGGCCTCACGTTTGTTATAAGACTAAAACTATTTTCAACCTAAACACTATATTAAAATGAAACCATTACATGTTCTCTTAGCTGTTGTAGGCGGAGCCGTAGCCGGCGCCGCAGTAGGCCTTCTTTTTGCTCCTGAAAAGGGTAAGACCACTCGTGAAAACGTTGTGGAATTCCTTAAGGAAAAAGGCATCAAACTCAAAAAATCCAAAATTGAGGAACTTGCCGATGAAATTGCCGACAAAATTGAAAAAGCTAAATAAAAATATTCAAACAACGAACATATTTTACAATGAATAATCTCAACTTGCTTTATGCATTCCTCGGCGGCGCAATAGTAGGCGCTGGCGCTGCGATATTGTTTGCTCCTGAAAAAGGCGAGAAAACCCGCCGGAACATCAAAGAGCTGCTCCGTAAAAAAGGTCTATGCTGCTGCGACAGCGAAATAGACGAGCTTGTGGAACAGCTTACCACCCAGATTGAAGATTAATATTCCCTATAAACGCTACCGCGGCCTTAAAAATAAAGGTCGCGGTAGCAGATTTACATCCGTCTCTTGCTGTTATGACGAAAAAAGAATCTCCGTTTGCCCGGCTTTGGGCATCATTGCGTGAATATATAGCACTTAATATCAATTATGCTAAACTGACGGCTTCCGAAAAGCTCACATTGTTCATTGCGGCGGCTGCATGCGTGCTGTTCTATTTTGTTTTCGGCACGCTCGTGTTTTTCTTTATGTCACTTGCAGTAGTGGAATGGATAGGGCAGGCCATAGGTGTGGCTCCGGCCTATGCAATTATGGGCGGTTTTTATCTATTGCTTATGTTGGTGGTGTTCCTTTTCAAGAAACAGTTAATAGTCAACCCGATAGCACGGTTTATAACAAAGCTTATATTTCATTGAGCCATGAACACCAAAGAACAAATTAATAACGATTCCGACGTTAGGAATGAGCAATGGGGCGGTTATACCCTTGATGAGATCCGCTTTCAGCGTGCTTATACTCTGGCACGCCTTGAAATAGAGAAAAACCGCATACGTTCACATATCTCTACCATGCAATCCAACCTTGTTCCGCAGGGGCGCGGTGGATCTTTCCTTTTGAAGCTGTTTGGTGCGTTTAGCTATTTTGACTATGCTGTGCTTGCATTCAAGCTTGTGAAGGCGATATTTTCGGTGCGTCGTATATTCCGGCGCTGATACTTAAGGGAACTCATTGATCCCTGACCAATCATCACATTACACTTTTAAAAATTTCTATGAATGATTATATAGCCGTGACGTTTGAAGTCACTCCTGCAAGTGATGCGTTCAATGATGTGCTTGCTGCTTTGCTGTGTGATATAGATTTTGAAAGTTTTGTTCCGGCCGACGATGCTTCGTCCATGATAGCTTATGTCCGAAAAGAGAAATTTTCAGAAGCCCGAATTGAAAATGTAATAAGCAGCTATCCGTTTGACGCTTCTATAACTTACAGGTATGAAACGGTGGAAGGTCAGGACTGGAACAGTGAATGGGAAAAGAATTATTTCAAACCTATAGTAGTGGCAGGGCAATGTGTGGTACACAGCTCTTTTCACACTGACGTGCCACAGGCCGATTACGATATAGTCATAGACCCCAAAATGGCTTTCGGCACCGGACATCATGCCACCACTTCGCTTATGATGGGGCGCATTTTGAACACAGAGATCCGTGGCCTGAATGTTGTGGATATGGGCACCGGTTCAGGCATACTTGCCATCTTGGCCGCAATGCGTGGAGCCGCTTGCGTGAAAGCTGTGGAGATAGATCCTATGGCCTATGTCAACACACTCGAGAATGTGGCGCTCAACGGGGTATCATCCATAGTCGAGGTAACGGAAGGTGACGCCTCCTGTCTTCCCGCGGCAGCTTGGGCCGATATCTTCTTGGCCAATATAAACCGCAACATAATCATTCAGGATATAGACCGTTATGCGAAAGCCATGAAATCCGGCGCGTTGCTTTGGCTCAGTGGCTTTTATGAGGATGATGTGGCTGTGATAACGGACTATGCCACGAAGTCTGGTCTAAGGTATCTTGACACGGTAGAGATGTCGGGATGGGTTTCAGCCTCATATATTAAAGAATGACATTGATATGGGAAAACTTTTGTTATATACCTCATTGGTGCTTTCAGCCTTGCTCGTTCCGGCGAGTGCTATGGCCGCTCAGAGCGATGTCATTGATAATGAAGCGAAGGTCAATTATGCTGAAAAGTCGGGTTTTGCATGGGGTGTAAATGCCGGCAGTTCGATAGATCTTACTTCCAATGACCTGTCCACGCTCAATGCTGATGTGTATTTCGGTGTCCGCACTCCCACGGTGACTATGGCTGCGCTCGGTGCCGGAATTCATGCCATGGTGAGCAATTCCGGCCGTATCTATCCGGTATATGCCATGTTGCGCACATCCTTCTCCAAGAAACCCCGATTGTGTTTTCTGGATCTCAGGGCGGGTATAGCGTTCAGCACATTGCCCGGAAGTCCGGGGCAGAGATCGTTCTATGGTGCTCCGTCGCTTGGGATACGTCTTGCGTCGGGACGGTCATTCAGTTCCTATGTCACGGTTGGGTATACCTTTATCGGCCTGAAGTCATTCGGAACCGCTAAGGATCACAAGAATCTTAACGGACTGAGCATGGCCTCCATCGGCATTGGCATATCATTCTGATTCGTGTGAATGCGCCAACATGTATTTGCGCACTTTCTGAAACAGTTCGTTGGCAAATACAAATTCATTGAGCGCCTTGTTCTCGGTGCGGTAGATCTGTGTCATATCTCCCACCCATTCCCGGTGCCCCTTGTTCAGGAACACTATGTTCTCGCCTATACCCAGCACTGAATTCATATCATGTGTGTTGATCACGGTGGTGATATTGTATTCGTGGGTTATGTCGGTGAGGAGCTCGTCAATAAGGATTGATGTGCGTGGGTCAAGGCCCGAGTTTGGCTCGTCGCAAAACAGATACTTCGGGTTCAATGCTATGGCACGGGCTATGGCCACACGTTTCTGCATGCCGCCTGATATTTCCGAAGGATATTTTGAATCGGCGCCTTTAAGGTTCACACGTTCGATACAGAACATGGCACGGTCACGCTGCTCTGCTGCCGACATTTTTGAGAACATCATCAAGGGAAACATGACGTTGCCGAGCACCGTCTCGGAGTCGAACAGCGCCGATCCCTGAAACAGCATGCCTATTTCCTCGCGCAGTGATTTGATCTGTGCGGCCGACATTCCCATTATGTCGCGGCCGTCATACAGTATTTCGCCGCTGTCGGGAGTTATAAGGCCTACCAGCGATTTCATAAGCACCGTTTTGCCGGAACCGCTCTGCCCTATGATGAGATTCACTTTGCCGGTATGGAAAACGGCGTCGATGTCGTGGAGTATGGTTTTTCCGTCAAACGACTTGGTAACATTTTTGACCTCTATCATTGAAGCAGGATTTTAGTCAGTAATACATCAAGGAGCAGAATCAGTATGGAGCTTGACACTACGGCATTTGTGCTTGCTTTTCCCACTTCAAGCGCGCCTCCTTTCACATAATATCCGTAATAGCTGCTTACCGAGCTTATCACCACAGAGAAGAAGAGGGACTTTATTATGCCGTACCAGATATACCATTCGTTGAACATCACCTGCAAGCCGTAAGTGTAGCGTGACACGGATATGATGTCGGTGAACAGCGCCACGCAAAGTCCGCCTAAGAGCGACATGAATATACAGAAAGCCACCAATACAGGCATGAATACAAAGAAGCCCACCACTTTGGGCAATATAAGGAAACTGCATGAGTTGACGCCCATTATTTCCAATGCGTCAATTTGTTCGGTGACACGCATTGTGCCTATTTCCGAAGCTATGTTCGACCCCACTTTTCCCGCGAGTATAAGGCACAGGATGGAGTTGGAGAATTCAAGCAGCACTACGTCGCGTGTGGCCAGTCCCACAGCGTAGCGGGGCAGGAAGGGTGAGCTGAAGTTTATCTGCATCTGGATGGCGCATACGGCTCCGATGAAAAGCGATACTATTACAACGAGCGGAATAGAGTCGAGGCCAAGTTTGGATATTTCAAGCACTGTGCGCCTGAAGAATACACGCCATTTGTCGGGCACGCTGAACACCCTTCGCATGAACAGGCAGTAGTGCCCGAAATCGGCAAGTGATTTTGTCAATAACATGAAGCGTAAATTTTCATGCCGTAACATTATGATTGCGGCGGTGCAAATTTACGCTTTTTTTCTCAATTTATTTTTACAGGATCCTTTATAGAATTGTCCTGTCGGGTAATATGTTGGTCAATTATGCACTAAAGCATGTCCACTACAGTAATTCCGGCACCTCCGAAACGCACATCCTCGTCCCTGTAGCCTCTTACTCCCGGCACCGAGTCGAGATACTGGCGTATGTATTGCCTCAGGGCTCCTGTGCCTGTTCCGTGGAGTATTCTTACTCGTGATGCGTTGAATTGCTGGGCATCGTCAATAAAGTATGTCACTGCCTGAACGGCTTCGGACGCACGCATGCCCCTTACATCGATCTCCTGCTTGAACGCAAGCTGGCGCCGTCGCATTTCATCGGATGTGGATGAACTGACAAACGAGTCTTTGGCAGCAGGCTTGGGCCGTGCGCCGGTGGATTTCAGCCGGTCGAGTTTCACTGTGGTCTTGAGGTTGCCGAACGCCACCAGAGCTTTGTCTCCGTCAATAGCCATAACCTGACCGGGTGTCGGGTTGCCGTCAAGTTTCACGAAGTCGCCGGTGCGAATGGATTGTGGCTCCCGCTTTAGTGTATCAGTCTTTTTATTATCGGATGCGGTCTTTGTTCGCTTGCGATGCTTGCCGAGCAGAGGGTGTGAATCCGCATTGTCATTCTCTGACAGAAGTTTTTCCCGTTCTTCCCTTAGACGTCGCCGCGCTTCGAGTGTTTTCTCGCGCTCGGCATTGGCTTTTTTTATGTCGTGAATGGTGTTTTCAACGGCTGCATTGCTCTGATCCAATATCATCTTGGCCTCACGGCGTGCCTCCTCTATGATGTCGCGGCGCTTGAGATGCAGGATTTCGGCATCATGCTCGTAGCGGTCAAGTACCTCGTCGATGCGTTTTTCCTTGACACGTATCGAATTGCGTTTGTTTTCCCAATAGCGCCGGTCGCGGGCTATGTCGAGCAGATACTTGTCCATGTTGACATAATCACTGCCCGCTATTGTCTCTGCCTCCGAAATGATTTCCTGTGGCAATCCTATGCTGCGGGCTATCTCTAATGCAAACGAGCTTCCCGGCGTGCCTATGGAGAGCTTGAACAGCGGTTGCATACGTCCGCGGTCATAGAGCATGGATCCGTTTATAAGCCCTGGAGTATCCTCGGCAAAATGTTTGAGGTTCTGAAAATGGGTGGTGATCACACCCCACATGTTTTTATCGGCAAAGGAATGAAGTATGGCCTGTGCTATGGCGCCCCCTATCTGCGGTTCGGTCCCCCCTCCGAATTCGTCTATAAGCACAAGCGAGGACGATCCTCCTTTACCGAGTATGAGCCGCATTGACTTGAGATGTGAGCTGTATGTGCTGAGATCATCCTCTATCGACTGGTCGTCACCTATATCGATAAAAATGTCGGAGAACACACCGATATGTGAATTTTCGTAGACAGGGGGTAACAGCCCGCACTGAACCATATACTGGATTATGCCCACCGTTTTAAGGCACACTGACTTGCCGCCGGCATTAGGCCCTGATATCAGCAGGATGCGGTTTTCCGGAGTAAGTGTAATGTCAAGCGGAACGATCTCCTTTCCCTGCCGTTCAAGTGACTCTTTCAGCACCGGATGGCATGCATGATACCATTCCAGTTCCGGTTTATCGGAAATATGGGGCATTGTAGCTCCACAGGCAATAGCATAACGGGCTTTTACGGATATGAATTCCAGTTCACCCATTATGGCTATAGAATCGATGAGCGACGGAATTTCAGGACGCATCTCATCGGCCAATGCCTGAAGTATGCGTGTTATTTCATGTCGTTCCTCTATTTTGAGTTCGCGGATACGGTTGTTGGTCTCCACAATCTCGGCCGGCTCGATGAACACCGTGCGGCCGGTGGCGCTCTCATCGTGCACTATGCCGCTGATGCGTCGTTTGTTCATCGGGGCTACCGGAAGCACAAGGCGCCCGTCGCGCATGGCCGGAGAGGCGTCCGGTTCAAGATAGCCTTCGCTTACAGCCCGGGCCATCACTTTGCGCATTACCGAATTGACCGAGCCGGCAAGCGACTGTAAGGCTCTCCTTATATCCGCAAGTTGTGGCGATGCATTGTCCTTTATGTTTCCATAACGGTCAACGGTGCGGTCAATCGATGCCGACAACCGGTTATAAGGTGTAAGGGCTGACGCCAGTCGGTCGAGCCGTGGCCATGGGGTAGGGGTATCGTCAGTGCGGTGGCGTGAAAAGTATGAGCTTGTATCGCCTATGGCCTGCAACGAGAGCCGGATGGCACTGAGCTCTTCAGTGGAAGGGAATGTGCCCGGAATGTTTAGACGCCGCAGTATGGATTCTATGTCACGCAAAGTGTCGATGGGCAACGGATTTTCCGAATGCAGTATATCCGTCATTTCATTGACCTGTTCAAGTCGGAGGGCTATCAGAGAGGCATCGGTGCTGAACGTCATATCCTCGGTTAAGCGTAGCGAGAGTCCCGAGGGACATAATCTGCGCAGTTCGCTGCGTACTGAGTCAAAGCCTGTTTTATGTTCAAAATTGCGTGGATAGATCATTTTCGGGATTATTGAAGTGCAAAATTAGTCAATCCGGATGGTAATTTCAACAAATTTTGTTAATGGATTGTTATGGTAATAAAAGCTCACAATATTTCAATTAAACACACAAAGTTATGAAAGCTCTCAATGGTAATTTGGTAGGACGTACCCGCGCATGGTGGGTGATCCTTCTCGTAGGTATTCTGATGGTGATATGCGGATTCAGTTATTGGTTCTGGCCGGTGGCCGGTTTTGCTATCGCATCGCAGATTTTCGGATGGCTGCTTGTCCTTGCAGGTATCGTGCAGCTGTGCGTGGCTTCCGGGCGCAATTATCCGCGTGGATGGGGATGGTGGATAGCCGGAGGTGTCATCGATCTGTTCATCGGCTTTATGATGGTGCGCAGCATCGTGCTGTCGGAAGCAGTATTCCCTTATTTCCTTGCACTTATATTTATTTTCTGGGGCATCAGTGCCGTGTGCAACTCGGTTACACGTCGTGATGCAAAATATTGGTGGCTCTATCTTGTCAACGGCATCCTGCTTATGATAATAGGGTTCTTCTTTATTGAGGCCGGATGGATTCAGGACATGATGATGACAAGTTTCCTTACTTCGCTCGCATTCATTTACTGGGGTTTCTCACTTGCCATGGGATCCTACGACATGAAGCCGCTCGACGATGGAAAGTAACACGTAGCTGTTATTGATATATTATCCGGAAGGGCGGGTGCAGTAATCCGTTCTTCCGGATTGGTTTATTGAATCCCGAATCAAGTCATGGCTGTTGTTAAAAAAAGCTATATTTAAAGAGGTACATTTGAATTGTTGCGTCATGGCTGTTATTTTTGTATCCGGCAATATCTATCCGGATTAAACCCGCATATGCGGGAGCAGTCTAATGATAAAATATTCATTAATTTAAGTATATAAAATGATGCCATTCAGTAAGAAATACCTTTCAATTGCAGTCGTGTTGTCGGCTGTATGCTGTTTCCCGCTGTGGGCTATAGCTGATGATGACGACTTTGACGACATCTATTATAATCCTGCCAAGGAAAAGAAGGAGAAACCGGCTCCTGCCGTGCAATCGCCGCAGACTTCGGTTGTAACCTCTGTTCCTGCTTCAGTTCCAGCCTCGATCCCCGGTGCTGATGTCTATGCGGTGCCTGCATCGGGAATACCCATGTCGGTGGATGAGTATAACCGTCGCGGATTTTTTGCCGTTGCCGATTCGTTAGGCACCGACACTATCCCGGCCCATGAGCAGATAGCGCGTTATTATTATCCTGAAGACGATGCTGTGGTGGCCGGAGGGGGCAGTGATGTCACTGTGAATCTCTACAACTACGGCTATGGATCGGGAAGCTATTACACACCCTGGTATGCCGACAATGTGTATTCTTTTTATGCTCCCTATTCGTCGTGGTGGGGTCCCTCGTTCAGTCTTACGCTTGGCTGGCCGGGATATTGGGGTGGATATTATCCGGGTTACTGGCCCGGCTACTATCCCGGTTATTATCCTGGATATTGGCCCGGGTATTATCCCGGCTATTGGCCTGGGCCCGTGTTGCCGCCTAATGTGCGTCCTAATGTACGCCCGTCCAATCCCGGACGACATCCCGGTGCCCGTCCTGATTACGGTGGCGTGACACGTCCCGGTCGCCCTGGCTCTGTTCATCCCGGCAATTCCGGTTCCATGCGTCCCGGAATGTCTAATCCGCGTCCGGGAGTATCACCCGGATCCGGCAGTGTTGCACGCCCCTCAGTGGGTACATCGCCCAATCGTCCCTCAGTGGGATCCGGTTCGGTGGCACGTCCTAATGTCAGTGGTTCGGTGGCACGTCCGGCTCCGTCAACTATAACTACCACTCCCGCTCTGCCGGCAACACGTCCTGCACAGCCGCAACCATCGACGCGTCCCACACCATCGGTAAATCAGAATAATAATTCGCGGCCTTCCTCCACTCCGTCCTATAACCGTCCGTCGGCTCCCCGTCATTCAGGTGCTGGTGGAAGAGGTTCGTATGGTGGCGGTAGCCGTGGGTCAGGTGGACGGGGTCGTCACTGATATCTCAGTATTTTTTAATGTTTCACTGTTTTCCCAACAACGTTGCACGTTAAGATTATGAAGAAAACAACAATATTGGTTTTATCCGCTTTTGCGGTCGCTATGGCTGCCCGCTCACAATCAGCTATTGACGCTTATCAGCTCGCACAGCCTGACTTCAAGGGAACCGCCCGTTATATGTCGATGGGCGGTGCATTCGGCGCCTTGGGAGGCGATGTCTCCACACTGAACAACAATCCGGGCGGAATAGGAGTGTATCGTTCCAGCGATATCGCTTTTACATTGGATATAAACATGATGTCGACAAAAACCGAAAGTAGCGGACAGAGTTTCAACAATGACCGCACCAAGGTATATGTAAACAATTTCGGATATGTGGGAAGTGCCAAAACAGGTTCATCCCTTATGCCGGTATTCAATTGGGGTGCCTCATATTCAAGGGTGAAGAGTTTTGACCGTGCATATCATGGCGCTCTCCCGTCAATGGGCACATCGCTTACAAACTATGTCGCAGGGTATACCTCGGGCCAATGGTCTCAGCAGGAACTTTACGGTCCGGTTGACGGCTATAACCCCTATAAGAATTCCTATGCGCCGTGGATGAGCGTGCTGTTCTACAACTCATGTCTTATCAACCCTCAGAACGCGGCCAGCTCCAACTATAGCGGCCTTTACCGCGACGGCGCTGTGGTGAATGGCGAATTTGATGTCATAGAAAAGGGTTATGTCGACGAGTATTCCATCAATCTCGGCGGTAACTTCGTCGATATGGTGTATTGGGGGATAGGATTCGGCATTACGGATATAAGTTATACTTCCGATACATATTACTCCGAGTCCGTGAGCAATACACGTGTGCCTCAGAAAGGTGCATCAGGGTTTGTCGACGGTTCGGGTGCTTATGCCCTGCGGTCGCTTAAACATATTTCCGGTTCCGGGTTCAATTTCAAGGCCGGTGTGATAGTGAAGCCGATAAATGAGCTGCGTCTCGGGCTTGCGGTCAGCACCCCCACCTATTATTCGCTTTCGCAGGAAGGACAGGCTTATACCTCTTATAGTTATTCGTCGGGCCTTGAAGGTGTCAATGTCACCAATAACAACAATCCTGACTATTTCCGGTGGAAATTCAACACTCCCTGGCGTCTTATAGCCAGTGTGGCCGGTGTTATCGGATCCAAGGGCATTATAAGCATGGATTATGAATACCAGCCCTATAACAAAATGACCGTAAAGGATGACTCAGGGCGGAATTATACCGACATCGACAACGATATAAAGGATTACTATCAGGCTTCCAGCATTCTGAGGGTCGGCGGGGAATACAAAGTGATACCTATGCTTGCTCTCCGTGCCGGCTACAGTTATCAGTCCTCGCCGGTCAAGTCGGCCGCATATCATGGCGAGCTCCCGGTATATACAGCCGGTCCGGACGACACGGAAACACAGCCCTCCTACTCGATGGACAACACCATCCAGCATATTACGTTGGGCCTGGGCCTGAGGGTAAAGCGCTTCTATGCCGATGCAGCTTATGTGCATACCATGCGTGAAAGCGAGTTCCGTCCGTTCACTCCCGGTTCGGAAGCCGGAACGCCCCCTGCCTCCAAGATAACCGACAGCAACAATTCAATAGTGCTCACAGTTGGCTACAAATTCTGACAATCCCGATATGCCGCCGGCTGACGACGGTATAGATCTTGACAACAGGGAATTTGCCATTGCATGGCAGATTATTGCCCGTACGCGCCGATCCGTGTTTTTAACCGGAAAGGCCGGTACGGGCAAATCAACGTTTCTACGTTACATAACCGCGAATACCTCCAAAAATTACGTGGTTCTGGCTCCTACCGGTATCGCGGCAGTCAATGTAGGAGGGCAGACATTACACTCATTTTTCCGCCTTCCTTTCAAACCCTTGCTCCCCGATGATCCGGAATTTGAGCGGTCGCGCTTTAAGAAACGGATGAAATATCCCTCCACTCTGATAAAGCTGCTGAAAAAACTTGATCTGATAATAATCGATGAAATTTCGATGGTGCGTGCCGATATAATCGACTTTATCGACAAGACATTGCGTATCTATTGCAACAATATGCGTGAGCCGTTCGGAGGCAAACAGCTGTTGCTTGTAGGTGATATTTTTCAGCTTGAGCCTGTGGTTACGGCAGATATGCGGCAGGTGCTACACCGTCATTACCCTAATCCGTTTTTCTTTTCGGCAAAGGTATTTGCCGATATAAAGCTCATACCGATAGAGCTTAGAAAAGTATATCGGCAGAACGACAGCGGGTTTATAGCCATGCTTGACCGCATACGCACCGGCGTGCTGACTCCGGCTGACAGTATGGCCATAAATTCGAGGGTGCGGTTGGCCGGTGAAAAGGCCGATACCGCCGGTGCCGGAGTACGTAAACGCAGAAAAAAGATGGTTATGACATTGGCTGCGCGGCGTGACGCAGTGGAGCATATCAACGACACACGGCTTAAACAGATACGCAAGCCCATGCGTACATTTACAGGTGAGATCATAGGCGATTTCCCGTCGTCTAACCTTCCGGCCCCGCTGGAGCTTAATTTGAAAGAAGGGGCTCAGGTGGTGTTTGTAAAGAATGATTTTGACAAACGGTGGGTAAACGGTACAATAGGCAAAGTCACCGATTGTCTTCCCGACAGGATCGAGGTCACTCTTGAAAACGGCAAGTCCTATGTCATCGAGCCTGAACGCTGGGGCAATGTTGTGTTTGAGTATGATGAAAAAAGCTCGCGGGTGATAGAAAAGGAAACCGGTGCGTTCCTGCAATATCCCGTTAAACTTGCGTGGGCGCTGACCATACATAAAAGCCAGGGCCTTACATTCAACAACGTGGTGATCGATATGGCCGGAGGCGCATTCACGGCAGGACAGACTTATGTGGCTATGAGCCGGTGTACATCGTTGGAGGGGATTGAGCTGATGGCTCCGATATCGCCGCGCGATGTGTTTGTCAGCAACGCTATAATAGCATTCAGCCGTGAGTTCAACAACGGGCAACTGATAGAGAATGCTCTTCGCCAGGCCAAGGCCCGTGAATGTTATGCCGGAAGTCTTGAGGCTTGGGATGCGGGGGACTATGCCGGCGCGTTCGACAGATTTATGGAGGGGCGGTCATACAGTGACATTCTCGGCAACCGCAAGGTGCAGCGCCTTATAAAGGCCAAGCTTATGGCTTTGGCAGCCCGTGACCGCGAAATAGAAAGATTGGAGAGCGTCATAGCCGGACGTGACACTATGTTGAGGAAGCTTGCCGCCGAATATGTCGATATGGGTAAATATTGCATGGAGGCGGATGATAACGTACCCGCTATGGCCAACTTCGATAAAGCCCTTTCGATAGCCCCTGACATGCCTGAGGCCCTGTCGGCAAAAGGTTATCTGATGGTGGTGTCGGGTGATCCTGTCGAGGGGATGGATCTCATGCTCAGAGCTGTTGATCTGTGTCCGCAAAGCCGTGAAATGCTCCTTGCTTTGGCCAAGGCTTACGATCATGTGGGTGACAGATCCGAAGCCAGGCGTTTACGCGCACGCGCCTCCAAGCTTAAATCCTGATATAACGATGTAAAAAGCGGGCGCCGTATCATCGATATGGCGCCTGCAGTGTATTCTGTGGTAATTTATTTTACAAGAACTTTGGTGGCCTTGTTGCCCTGACGGCGGATGTAGATACCGTTTTCGGGATTGGCTACCTGCACACCCTGAAGGTTGTAGTAAACCACGGGAGCGTTTTCGTCAACAGTGATGTTGTTGATGCCTGCGGTACCTTTTACAACGAGGTTGCGGATTTCCCATGTGTCGGCACCGCTATCTGATGAACCGTAGTTGAAAGCTATCTCGATATCTTTGCCGTCGAAAGCTGAAAGGTCGATATCACCTGAGTTGGCAAATGTCCAGCTGCCTGCTTCGGGCCATGTGGGGATGGTGAGGGGCTGCCAGGATGTTGCGCCATGTTCGCGTACAAGTACGCCACACATTGTTCTCAGAGTTGTCTGGAATTTTGCGGCGTGCTCGAATGAGAGTGTGCAGCCGGTGTTCCCTGCAAGGCTGATGACGGGTGAATAAACGGTAGCCTGAGCTTCGAAAGCCTTTTCTTTATAAGCGCTGCCGTTAAGGTAGTATTTTTCTTTATAACCTTTCCAGTTCCAGATGTAATCAAGTCCTACCGGCAGTGTTACGTTGTCAATAGTCCAACCGGCAGTGAGTTCGGTTTCATCTTCGCCGAGAGCTTTGTAAATGGCATCGTCGGGTTCAATGGGTTCTGGGGTGTCGCCGCCTTCGCCGAGGGTCACTTCGATAGAGTTGATCTGCATGTTGGCTTTATCGCCTACGGTAAAGGCTACTGATGTAGCGCTCCCTGTCCATGTAGCTACCTTGGAGCTGGCGGTGAAAGAGCCGGGAGTTACAGTGACATTGGCAGGGGTGAAATTGGTGTTGCCGCCGTTTATAACTATTTTGGATATATTCTCACCGGCAGAAACAGTCATTGTTGAACCTTTGTAAATGCGATATTGGGTAGCTTCGGCAGTGGTGAGCCAAATAACAGGAGCGTTGTTTGTTCCATTTGTAGTTACTACTGACACACCGCCTTTGGTGAAAGTTACATCAGTGCATTCTGTACCGGTGGATTTTTCGGTAGGGGCAACTACTTCGGATGAAGTGGTAAGTTCGCTGAGTTTTGTGAAGTCGAGAACCACAGTCTCGTTAGCTGTCATTGCGCCCATAGTGGCCAATGCAGCCATAGAGAGTAAAAATTTCTTCATAATTAATTGGTTTTAAGTTGGTTGAATGGTTCGTTGATAGTAATTATAAGGAATACAAAGTTAGTCAAAATAATTTATATGATTGTAATTGAAATTGTGTTAAATAACATTGTTGCCGGAAATAGTTCGAGTAGTTAAATTAGGTTAATGTGGCTTGGGAATTTGTGTGGGTTCAGAAGAAAATATTAATTTTGTACGTGTGTTTTTCATAGTATAGATTAAGATAAAGGTTTAAACGGAATGGAGGCGTCGTGATGACGGCTCCATTTTAGTATATACTAATGTCGTTACTGTTGTAATCCACTGATATACATAATATATTATTGAGCGGTATAGAATAATAGATAAAAGGAGCAGCCACACTTGATATAAATGTGTGGCTGCTCTGGTTATGTTGCAACTGTGGGTTGCGGTTTATTTAGTGCGGGCGAGGATGAGGGCTGAGCGCGCTTCCACAGCGGTTTTTCCCCCTTTTGCAGGTGCGAGGCCTTTGGGATCAAGTTGACCGTCGCGGGCTATTATGGTCCAGTCCCCGTTAGGAATGTTCACCTGTTGTGGTTCATCGGCGCCGTTGAATACCAGTTTGATTTCCTTCCACTCGTCGCCGTTGGCATGATTCAGGATAGAGTAGGAAATCAGGTTGTCGCCTTTCACTTTGTCGAACCGGATGTTCCGGGCTATGTCGTCGGCTGAAGTCATGCGGAATGCCGGATGGGTTTTGCGGAGTTCGATCAGATTTTTGTAATATCTGAACAGATCGGCATACTCGTGCTTCTGGTTCCAGTCTATGGCATTTATCGAGTCGGGGCTTTTATATGTGTTGTGTATGCCTTTCTTGTCGCGGAATATCTCTTCTCCGGCAAACATGAACGGAGTGCCTTGCGAGGTGAATACGATGGTCTGTGCCAGTTTTGCCGCACGCACGCGGTCGGCTACCGGTGTGTTTGGCATTGAGGCCGCGAGTTTGTCGGTAAGACACAGGTCGTCATGGCATGATACATAATTTATAATCTGTGCGGGTGAGGTGGCATAGGCGAATTTTGAATTGTTACCTTTGGTGTAATCCACTTGCGGATGCGCAGTGGAGGCAACAATGCCTATTTTCACAGTTTCCTCATTGCCGGGGGCGCCAGTGGCGAAACCTTTACCCGCCGCCTGGGAATAATGGCCCTTTACGGCGTCGCGCAGGTCGTCGGAGAACACGGCTATCCCCTCCATTTTTGCTACATTCTCTTTCAGGGCGCGTCGTTCCACGGGGAGGGGAGAATCGCCGGCGGTCCATCCTTCGCCATAAATGAAGATGTTCGGATTGATCTCTTTCAAGGCTTTAGCTACCTCGTTCATCGTTTCCGTGTCATGGATGGCCATGAGGTCGAAACGGAAACCGTCGATGTGGTACTCGCGTGCCCAGTATTTTACTGAGTTCACTATGAAATTGCGCATCTGTGCGCGGTCACTTGCAGTTTCGTTGCCGCAGCCCGATGCGTCGCTGTAAGATCCGTCGGGACGATGGCGGTAATAGTAACCGGGGGCGGTAAGCGAGAAGTTGGAGCCGTCGTTTTCGGCGGTATGGTTGTACACGACATCCATCACTACACCTATGCCGGCGTCATGAAGTGCTTTGATCATGCGTTTCATTTCCTTTATTCGGCTTTCCGGATCAGCCGGATTGGTGGAATAGGAGCCTTCGGGAGCGTTGTAGTTTTGTGGGTCATAGCCCCAGTTGTAGGTGTTTGCCGGAAGGTTTGCCTCGTCCACGCTGTTATAGTCATACGAAGGAAGTATATGCACATGGGTTATTCCCAGCTCCTTGAGATGGTCTATGCCTGTTTTGTCGCCGAGCATTGTTCGTGTTCCTTCCTCGGTGAGTGCGAGAAACTTTCCTTTGTTTACAATTCCGGAGGAAGGATGCATGGAGAAATCGCGGTGGTGCATCTCATATATCACTGCGTCGTTGATGGTTTTGATTGAGGGCCCTTTATCGGACTCCCAGCCTTTGGGGTTGGTGGTGCTGAAGTCGATTATTGCTGCGCGTTTGCCGTTGGTCCCTACAGCTTTGGCCCATCCTCCCGGAGTTTCGGCAAGCCATTTGCCATTGTGTTTCACGGCGAATGTGTAGAACTTCCCGTAAAGTTGTTCGGGAAAAGTGGCTGACCATACGCCTTGTGCGCCTTTGATCATGGTGGCAGTGGCCACGGGTGCCGAATTGCGGTCGGTGGGGTAGATGTTTACTTTTACTTCCTGGGCTTCGGGGCTCCAGAGTTTGAACACTGTTCCGGCTGGGGTCACCGTCATTTCAAGGTCCTCGCCGGCGTAAGCGGGAAATTCAGCAAATTTTTGGTCCATGGGATCAGATTGTGCAGTGCATATTACAGCACCGAAAGTAAGGCCGGCGAGAATGACACCGGCACCGAGAAAATTTCTATGGTTCATTGAAATTAACTGATGTAAGTTATTTTGTAGATTATGTCGCGTTCAACGCACCACTACCTTGCGGGTTCCGGCGTCGGAACGCACTATATAGCATCCCGAGGGAAGATCTACCGTGAGACTCTCGGAGGCATTCACTGTAACCTCCTTTATCATCTGACCTGTAATGGAATAGATGTTGAATCTCAATGGCTGGGTGGTGAGATTGTGGATTTCGATGGCGTGCGGAAGCACTTTTACGTTTATAGAAGGCGCAACGACAGTAGCCGCACCTTCGGGCGCCGGGGTGCTCCAGGCGCTCTTCGCCGGGCCTAAAAGGCCGCATATCAGAGTTAAAGCTATTAAAAGTCGTTTCATTGCTTCGCTATTATATCAGTTTTCACAAAATTACAAAATTAATTTGATACGGCCAAAAAATATCCTTCAAAAAAAATGCTTAAATTTGCACCTGAATAAAATAACAAGCATCAATGAGTCTGGAATATATCACATGGGCAGTTCGTCCGGAGCTTATCGATTCGTTTATCACTGTAAGGTGGTACGGATTGTTTTTTGCTGTCGGTTTTCTTATCGGCTATGAAATTGTGGCCCGTATGTTCAAGCATGAGGGAGCACCGGAGAGGTGGCTCGGGATTCTGTTGATGTGGACTGTGGCCGGTACTATAATAGGCGCACGTCTCGGCCATGTGTTCTTCTATGAGTGGGATGTCTATAGGCAGGACCCTGTCAGCATTCTATATGTGTGGCAAGGAGGGCTTGCAAGCCACGGTGGAGCCATAGGGATTATCATAGGAGTGATATTGTTTTCGCTGATCACCACCAAGCGAAGTCCGTTGTGGACGTTCGACCGGCTTGTGATCCCCATAGCCCTTGTAGGGGGCCTTATAAGGCTTGGAAATCTGATGAATTCGGAAATCTACGGAGGGCCTACGACATTACCCTGGGGGTTCAAGTTTGTCAACTCCCGTATGTGGCATGATATGTATGAAGGTGTAGCCTGCCATCCCACACAGATATATGAGGCATTATGCTATTTTGCGCTCTTTGCCCTGCTTATGTGGATGTATTGGAAAAAGAATGCCGAGGAGCGTCCCGGCCTCATATTCGGTGTATTCTTTATAGGTATATTCTTGCCCCGCTTCCTGATAGAATTTATAAAGAACGATCAGGTGGGTTTTGAAGCCGGAATGGCTTTGAATATGGGGCAATGGCTCAGCATTCCGTTTGTAATCATAGGGGTGTGGCTCGTGGTCCGGGCATTGCGTCGTCCAAGGATAAAGATCGAGTTTCCCGGCCGTTATGCCGATGCTCCGGTAAAAAGAGACAAGCGCTGACTTAATTGAAAAAGCACTGTGGATATGTTCAATCTGTTCAATCGTCCGAAATACCGCATGGGCCTGGCGTTAAGCGGGGGCGGTGCGCGTGGGTTCGCCCATGTGGGAGCCGTAAGGGCTTTTGAGGAGGTGGGCATACGTCCTGATATCATAGCCGGTGTCAGTGCCGGTTCGGTTGTGGCTGTGTTCTATGCCGCCGGAGTGCCTTTGGATGAAATGGTGCAGATGTTTGAGGAAAAGAGTTTCACCGATCTGTGCGAGCTCAGTGTGCCCAAGGACGGATTTTTTAATCTTGACCGTTTCAGAAAATTTCTGAGAACGAATATACCTTATAAGAACATAGAGGATCTGCCCATACCTACCGTGGTGTGTGCTACCGATATTGACAAATGCCGTCCGGTGGCTTTTGACCGGGGGCCTATAGCCGAGTGTGTGGCGGCCTCGTGTGCCATACCTATAGTGTTCAAACCGGCTGTAATACACGGGGTGCATTATGTCGACGGAGGTGTGCTCCACAATCTTCCGGCATGGGCCATACGTGACCAGTGCCGTTACCTGCTCGGAGTGAATGTGAGTCCGCTTGTGCACGGACGCTACCGGGGTACATTGATGGATATAGCACGCCGCAGTTATAGTCTTTTGGCCAAAAACAATGCTATTCCGGATATGGAATTGTGTGACCTTGTTATCAACACGGTAGGGATTGCCGATCATAAAGTGTTTGATCTCAAGGCTATTGACAAAGTGCTTCAGGGGGGATACCGCAACACTATGGAAGTGTTGCGCGCCAACGGGTTCAAGCCCGTGCATGAGATACGCGAATCCCGGCGATTAAAGAAATACAGAATAAAAAATACTGAAAATAAAGCTGACTGACCATTATGGCGATACGTCCTGTAATTTACCAATTATTACCACGCTTATTCACCAATCTTAACCCCGATTGTGTTCCCAATGGCTCGATAATCCGGAACGGTTCGGGTAAAATGAACGATATCAACAATCATGTCCTTAAATCGATCAAGGAGCTCGGCGTTACCCATGTGTGGTATACGGGAGTGATCGAACATGCCCATACGTCGGATTATACCCGTTTCGGAATAAGCCGCGACAATCCTTATGTGGTCAAGGGAAAAGCCGGAAGTCCGTATGCCATAAAGGATTATTACGATATTGATCCCGACATAGCCGAGAATGTGCCGGAACGTGTCAAGGAGTTCGAGAAGCTTGTGATCCGGACACATGCCGCCGGTATGGGTGTGATAATGGATTTTGTGCCCAACCATGTGGCCCGTCAGTATCATTCGGATTCTGCACCGCGTGGGATCCGTGATTTTGGTGATGGCGATGACAACACAAAGTTCTTCGACCCGAATAATAATTTCTATTATATGACCCGTCAGCAATTCGCTCCCTCCATACCGCTGGGGCATGGTGCTGACGCATACGTGGAATTTCCGGCACGGGCTACCGGAAACGATTGCTACACTGCTTTCCCGAGCCGTAATGACTGGTATGAGACTGTGAAACTTAATTATGGAGTGGATCCGTGGAATGGCTCACGGCATTTCTCTCCCATACCTGACACCTGGCTCAAGATGCTCCATATTCTGCGTTATTGGGCGGCAAAGGGGGTTGACGGGTTCCGGTGTGACATGGCCCATATGGTGCCGGTGGAATTCTGGTCATGGGCAATATCCAACATCAAGGAGAGTTATCCTGATGTGAAATTCATTGCCGAGATCTACGATATGGGACTCTACCGCGAGTTTATTTATCGTGCGGGCTTTGATTATCTTTACGACAAAGTCAATCTTTACGACACATTGCGCGGGGTGATGTGCAGCCAGCTTTCGGCTGCCGCTATCACCAACTGCTGGCAGGGTGTGGAGGGTATAGCCCCGCATATGCTCAATTTCCTTGAAAATCATGATGAGCAGCGGTTTGCATCGCCTCAATATGCCGGTGATGCTATGAAAGTGCTTCCGTCACTCGTGGTTATGAGCATGCTGTCAACGGGGCCGCTTATGATATATATGGGGCAGGAGATAGGTGAGCCTGGCACTGACGCTGAAACCTTCAGCGTCAACGACGGACGTACCACCATATTTGATTACTGGAGCATAGAGACACTTCGTCGCTGGCTGACGGGTCTTGAATCCGGGAAATCGCTTCTGACCGGCAATGAAGAGCATCTGCGCGACATGTATTCCCGTGTGCTTACCCTTGTGAACAGTAACGGAGCATTGCGTGACGGAGCGTTTTTTGACCTCATGTATGTCAACTACGACAATCCCACGCTTAATCCTCACAGGCAATATACCTTTATGCGGAGCTGCGCGGAGTCCACACTTGTAATAGCCGTGAATTTCGATTCCGAGCCGGCGTCACTGAAAGTGAACATTCCGCCTCATGCCTTTGAGACTCTTGGCCTGCGGGCCGGTACATCGCGTGCTACAGAATTGCTTACCGGGCTTAGAGAGATGAAGACATTGGCTCCGTCCGAACCATTTGCAGTTGACCTTGACGCATATGGCGCTGCGGTATGGGAAATACGTAACGATAAACTTCAGGGCAATGTGAAAAAATCCCTGTCCGACCAATCCGCGAGCCATAAAAAATAGTAACTTTGCACTCGAAATCACAATATCATAGTAAGTAGCCACACTTATGAATTCAATCCCCCTTTCGCCAATCAAAATTTTTTCGGGCACTAAAACCCGTTATTTGGCCGAGGCCATTTGCAAGGATCTTGGAATGGAACTTGGCAAGTGCAACATCCAGCATTTCGCCGACGGCGAGTTCGAGGTGTCGTTTGAGGAAACCGTGCGCGGTTGCGACGTATATCTCGTTCAATCCACATTCCCCAACTCCGACAATCTCATGGAGCTTCTCTTGATGATCGATGCTGCCAAACGTGCGTCGGCCAAGAGCGTGAATGCGGTCATACCTTATTTCGGCTGGGCCCGTCAGGACCGCAAGGATAAGCCCCGTGTATCCATTGCCGCCAAACTTGTGGCCGATCTTCTCAGCGCCGCAGGTGTGGACCGTGTCATCACCATGGACCTGCATGCGGATCAGATTCAGGGCTTCTTCAATGTGCCTGTGGACCACCTTTATGCTTCGTCGGTATTCATCCCGTATATACAGTCGCTTAATCTTGAGAATCTGGTTATCGCCACACCTGACGTAGGTGGAGCCAAGCGAGCCAATTCTTATGCCAAGTATCTTAATGTGCCCTTGGTTCTGTGTCACAAACAGCGCGCCAAAGCCAATGTAGTTGCGGAAATGACTGTTATCGGCGATGTTGAGGACAAGAATGTGATACTCATTGACGATATGGTAGATACGGCAGGCACCATAACCAAAGCTGCCGATCTTATGATGAGCAAGGGTGCCCGCAGTGTTCGTGCGCTCGCCACACATGCCATAATGAGTGAACCCGCTACCCAGCGTGTCAACGACAGCGGCCTTACAGAGATGATTTTCACCAACAGCATTCCTTACGGCAAGGATTGCAAGAAGTGCACCATCCTTTCCGTGGCACATCTTTTTGCTGATACCATACGACGGGTGCATAAGCACGAATCCATTTCGGAGCAATATCTTTTCAAATAATATCCCGTCCACATAACGTACAGATATTATCCCCCTGCGGCACAAAAAGCCACCGCAGGGGGAATTTTATATTATGGACTGTTTGTCCGAGCCGTTGCAGGGGCGGAAATAATTTTGTAAATTTGCCGGAAATCACATTTCCTCAACCCATAAAATAGCTTTTTATGAGCACATCACACTTCGCACTACGACGTAATTTGTGGCAACATGCTGTTGTTATAGTCGCATTTCTTATTCCCTTGTTGTCATGGGGGCAGATTGAAGAGCCGATAAAATGGACGCAGCGGGTGGATATGACGTCCTCCGATGAGGGCACGATGATATTTTCTGCCTCTATCGACCGCGGATGGCACATGTACGGACTCAAGTTGCCTGATGACGGCCCGCGTCCCACAAGATTCACGTTCGATAAACTTGAAGGTGTGGAACTTGTAGGTGATATTGTTCCGTCGCGTGCGGCACATGAGCAGGTGGATATGATATTCCATCTTAAACTGTCGTGGTGGGATGCCGATGTCAGTTTCAATCAGAAATTCAAGGTAGTATCGGCCGACGGTTCATATTTTATTGCCGGTAAAGTAAATTTCCAGGGTTGTGATGATTCGCGGTGCATACCTCCGCAGAACCATACATTCGATTTTGCTGAGGGAGCTGCGGCAGCCTCTGTAGGCGCAGGTTCGGATTCGACAGGCCAGTTGCGTGATTCTGTCACGAAGACAGGCGTTTCTGACGTCGCACTTCGCACAGCGTCCGATCTATGGGCTCCTGTTGAATATCCCGAATCATCCGTATCCGCTTCGGGAGCACAAGGTGCCGATGTGGCCGATTCGCCGTGGTGGTATATTTTTATATGGGGTTTTATAGGAGGACTGCTTGCATTGCTTACTCCATGTGTGTGGCCCATGATCCCGCTTACGGTAAGTTTCTTCCTGAAAAGAGGCAACTCCCGAAAATCGGCTGTTGGCGATGCGTTGATCTATGGGCTTGCCATCGTGGTTATATATCTTTTGCTCGGGCTTGCCATAACCATGATATTCGGTGCCGGCAAACTTAATGACCTGGCCACTAACGCAGTGTTCAACATTCTGTTCTTCCTGTTGCTCGTAGTGTTCGCCATCTCGTTTTTCGGTGCATTTGAAATCACACTGCCTTCCAAGTGGAGCAATGCCATGGACAATAAGGCGGAACGCACCACCGGACTTCTGTCCATATTCTTTATGGCATTTACTTTGGCTCTTGTGTCGTTCTCATGTACAGGTCCTATTATAGGTACATTGCTTGTGGAAGCGGCATCAATGGGCGATATCACTGGTCCGGCTATAGGCATGGGTGCTTTCGCACTGGCCTTGGCCATCCCGTTCGCTATTTTCGCTCTTTTCCCCTCTATGCTGAAAGAAATGCCGCGTTCGGGCGGATGGCTTAATTCGGTAAAGGTGGTGCTCGGATTTCTTGAACTTGCCCTGTCGCTTAAATTCCTGTCAGTAGCTGACCTTGCCTATGGATGGGGTATACTTGATCGGGAAGTGTTTGTGTCATTGTGGGTGGTGATATTCGTTCTTCTCGGCATGTATCTGCTTGGCAAGCTGTCGTTTTCACACGACTCCCCACTTGATTACGTGCCTCTGCCGCGCTTTTTCCTTGCCATGGCCTCGTTGGCATTTGCCATTTATCTTGTTCCGGGTCTGTGGGGCGCGCCTCTCAAAGGGGTGAGTGCATTTGTGCCTCCACTCTATACCCAGGATTTCAATCTTTATTCATCGGGTAACTTCCGCGAGTTCGACAATTACGACGAAGGTATGGCTTATGCTTCGGAAGCTCACCGTCCGGTGCTCATTGACTTTTCGGGTTACGGATGTGTCAACTGCCGTAAAATGGAAGGAGCGGTGTTTGACACTCAGGAGATCAGTGAGATCATAAAGGATAATTTCGTGATGATAAAACTCATGGTGGATGATAAGAAAGCCCTTGCCGAGGCTGTGACTGTGCAGGAAAATGGCAAGGATGTGAAACTGGAGACCGTGGGGGAATTGTGGAGCTATCTGCAACGTCACAAATTCAAGGCCAACTCTCAGCCGTTCTATATAATTCTCGGCAACGACGGACAGCCTCTTGTCGCTCCATATTATTATGATGAAAGTGTGGAGAAGTTTGCCGCATGGCTTAATGAGGCTATACAGCGCTATGCTGAATAATCAGCTATAATATTCCATTGATCTATGACAGTTCACAACCGTAAAGAAAAAATTGAGGCCCTCGGGCGTGTGATCGATACCCTTGACGCACTCAGGGAAAAGTGTCCCTGGGATCGTGTGCAGACCAACGAGAGCCTGCGTCCCAACACTATTGAGGAAGTATATGAACTTTGCGATGCACTTCTTGCCGATGATAATTCCAATATCCGCAAGGAACTCGGCGATGTGCTCCTGCATATTCTGTTCTATGCCAAGATAGGGGAGGAGAAAGGTGTTTTCGACATTGTGGATGTGGCTGACGCGCTTAACGACAAACTGATTTTCAGGCATCCTCATGTATTCGGACATGTGCATGTGGACGGCACAAAGGAAGTGCTTGAGAATTGGGAGCAGCTTAAACTGAAAGAAAAAGAGGGCAATAAGACCGTGCTTTCAGGAGTGCCGCTGTCACTTCCTTCGCTGATCAAGGCTTTCCGTATCCAGGAAAAGGTATCCAATGTAGGGTTTGACTGGGAGGAACCCGCTCAGGTATGGGACAAGATGAAAGAGGAGCTTTCCGAAGTGGAAGCTGAGATAAAGAGCGGCAATAAGGAAGGGATTGAAGCCGAGATGGGCGACTTGCTGTTCAGCATGGTAAATGTGGCCCGTCTTTACGGAGTCAATCCCGATACTGCGCTTGAGCATACAAACAGGAAATTCACATCCCGTTTCAATTATCTTGAAAGCCGTGCCCGTGAGCTTGGAAAACCGCTGAAGGATATGACACTCGGTGAAATGGACGAGATCTGGAACGAGGCAAAAAAAATGGAGCAATGAATTGCAGCCTGTCGCTTAGGGTATTTATTGCGCTTCTGTCGTTCTGTTTTGTAGGGACGGCGGAGTGCAGGGGTGCCGATAAGATGTTGTATGCGTTTGCCGCGCATTCATCTGGACCGCTTGAAGTGGCGGTTGACAGTGCCCTTGTGCGGCCCGGACTGGTAAGGATATATTGCCGCCTCTTAGGACGTCCGCATACATCACAACGGATTGATGGCGTGTCAATACGCCGCAATGATTCACTCATGAGCGAAGCCACCGATATTGACGGGGTGGATTTCCGCCGCTGGTTCCAGTGGGAGGACAACGGTGTGATCCCTGTTGAAATTGATTTTGCGGCATTGACTTCGCTGAAACAGGATCAGGTTATGAAATTTTCCACTCCGCGTGGCCTTGTTGAAGTTACATTCCGTCTAACTCCCCGGGCACCTGAGCCGCTGAAAAAATAATATTGCCCATATCCACATGATAGTATGCATCACCGAGAAACCGAGTGTGGCACGCGACATTGCGGCCATTATCGGAGCAAATGACAAACGCGACGGCTATTATGAAGGCAATGGCTACTGTGTGACATGGACTTTCGGCCATCTGTGCTGCCTGAAGGAGCCGCACGATTATACTGACGCATGGCGTCGTTGGTCATTGTCATCGCTTCCTATGATCCCTCCTGTGTTCGGGATCAAGGTGATTGATCAGGATTCGGTGAAGCGGCAGTTTCATGTAATAGAAGTCCTTACGTCAAAAGCCGATGAGGTGATCAACTGCGGTGACGCGGGACAGGAAGGTGAATTGATACAGCGTTGGGTAATGCAGAAAGCGGGGGTGAAGTGTCCCGTGAAGCGATTGTGGATATCTTCGTTGACCGACGATGCGATACGTGACGGCTTCGCTGCCCTTAAGCCTCAGGCCGAATTTGACAATCTGTATTTTGCCGGACTCTCACGTGCGGTGGGCGATTGGATTCTCGGAATGAACTGTACGCGGTTGTTCTCACTCAGGTATTCGTCACCGGGCAATGTGCTGTCTATAGGACGTGTGCAAACCCCCACACTTGCGCTTATTGTGGCCCGGCATTTTGAGATAGCCGGTTTTAAGCCTGAGGACTATTGGGAACTTAAGACCGTTTACCGCGGTGTGACCTTCATGGCGGCTTCCGGAAAGTTCAGTAAACAGGAGGATGCAGCCGGAATCCTTGACAAGATTACGGGGCGCCCATTCTCTATTATTGATGTAAAGGACAAAAAAGGCAAGGAATCGCCTCCCCGGTTGTTTGACCTGACATCACTGCAGGTAGAGTGTAACCGTAAGTGGGGCTGGACAGCTGAAGAAACACTCGGGCGTATCCAGTCGCTGTACGAGAAAAAAGTCACCACCTATCCGCGTGTCGACACCACTTATCTTTCAGAGGATCTATATGCCAAAGTTCCTGCCATATTGAAAAATATGACGCCTTATGCTGGGCTTACGGCTTCTGTGCTTGCCTCACGGTTGCCTAAATCAAAGAAAGTTTTTGATAATTCCAAGGTTACCGACCACCATGCCATTATACCTACCGGTCAGTCGCCCTCGGTGCTTGTGGGGGATGAACGCAAATTGTATCATCTTATTGCATTGCGTTTTATAGCTGTATTTTATCCTGACTGTGTGTTCTCTACCACCACTGTTAACGGCGCTGTGGAGGAAGTGAAGTTCAAGGCCTCCGGCAAAGTGATTATTGAGCCGGGATGGAGAACTGTGTTTGCATCACCCGATGATCAGGAATCGGCGAAAGAGGACCAGCAGGTTATGCCGTCGTTTTCAGCCGGAGAGTCTGGAAGCCATGAGCCCGGATTGCAGAAAAAGACCACTCAACCGCCCAAGCCATATACCGAAGGCACACTTCTGAGGGCAATGGAGAGTGCCGGCAAGACGGTGGAGGACGAGGAGCTGCGCGAAGCTATGAAAGAAAACGGCATAGGGCGTCCCTCTACCCGTGCCGCTATTATTGAAACCTTATTCAAGCGGCGTTATATATATCGTCAGCGTAAAAACATATGTGCGTCACAGGCTGGGATTGATCTTATCGCCACCATTCATGAGGATATTATCAAAAGCGCCAGGCTTACCGGATTGTGGGAGAACAAGCTCCGGCGTATTGAGCGGGGACAGTATAGTGCCAAGGAATTTGTAGATGAATTGAAGCAGCTTGTCACGCAGATAGTTATGAACGTGCTGAGCGACAATTCCAGAACCCGCATTGAAGTTGGAGCAGCAGCTCCCGTTAAGTCAGATCCCGATCCGGAAGCCAAGCCTAAGCGTAAGCGTGCGCCCGCTGTCAGATCACTGGAAAATATAAAATGCCCGCTGTGTGGCAAAGGCCATATATTGAAAGGGCGCACGGCTTACGGGTGCAGTGAGTATGCCGCCGGCTGCACATTGAAGCTCCCTTTCGAAGAATATCCTGCTGATCTTACACCGGCCCGTCTTGCATCACGCCTGAAGAAGCTTTGACAGAGAAATGTAGTGACATATTTATGGTTCAGGATCTGAGTAATCCTGAACTTTCTTTTTGTGACTGTAATTAGTTGATTATTAGTTTGCTAATTCTTTGTGGGAGATACTGTTGTGTGCCATGTATAAATTTTTAGGCAAAATTATTTTGCAGTGGACGGATAATGTCATATATTTGCAGTGTTCTATTATGCTAATACTGCAATATGCTCAATCTTCTTTGGACATCAGGATGTGACAGGGGGCTGGGATGTCCCCCAAAATCTTCATCAACGGTGGGGCTGATAAAAAAGCAGTTCCGGAAAAACCTTGCGGTTTCCGAAACTGCTTCTGTAAGGCCCACACCAAAGGATGCGATGAAACTCCGAATGACAGGATTTGAGTGCTCACCGTCCTTTGTAATCCTCCGGACACTCGGAAGTGTCACCTCATCAGAGGTCGAGGCCCGCCATTGCACGGCTACGCTTGTCTCGGTATTTCATAAAGATTTGATGAGTTTCCCAATCAACTTTGATGCGGGAATATCTTTATCAACGAGTTCGATTGATTGCGATAATTTGAATTACGGCGGTGAATCCGCCGCCAAGCTCTCTTGCTTTGATTCTATAACGCAAATGTAGTTATTATAGTTCAGTTATCCAAATTTTATTACCATATTTGTGTCATGGAAACTATTATTGACCTCAAGGACATCAATAAAACTTATCCGGGTATTGTTCCTCTGCATGTGTTGAAAGGTATAAATCTTGAGATAAATCGTGGCGAACTTGTTTCAATCATGGGCGCGTCAGGCTCAGGAAAATCTACATTGCTCAATATTCTCGGTATTCTTGACAATTACGATTCGGGTGAATATCGTCTTGACGGACTGCTCATACGCAATCTCTCTGAGAACCGGGCTGCTGAATTGCGTAACCGTATGATCGGATTTGTGTTCCAGTCCTTTAACCTGATAAATTATAAAAATGCGCTTGAAAATGTGGCTCTGCCGCTTTTCTATCAGGGTGTCCCGCGCCGCAAGCGCAATGCTATGGCCATGGCCCAGCTTGACCGGATGGGACTTGCCGACCGTAGCCATCATTTGCCCGGAGAGCTTTCGGGCGGCCAGAAACAGCGAGTTGCCATAGCCCGGGCTTTGATCACGAATCCGTCGATAATTCTTGCCGACGAACCCACAGGAGCGCTTGATTCAAAAACATCGCATGAAGTGATGCAGGTGTTCCGGGATCTGAATTCCGAAGGTATGACGATTGTAATTGTAACCCACGATCCCGGAGTAGGAGAGCAGACCAACCGTATTATCCGTATATCCGACGGTGTGATATTGTAATGAATGTAACCATAATCCGTTATGTTTGACCTTCTTAATGAAATTCGCCAGACTATAGCGAACAATAAATTGCGAACGGCTCTGACCGGATTGGCTGTGTCATGGGGCATATTCATGCTTATTGTGTTGCTCG
Source organism: uncultured Porphyromonadaceae bacterium (assembly GCA_900547825.1). GTDB lineage: Bacteria > Bacteroidota > Bacteroidia > Bacteroidales > Muribaculaceae > Amulumruptor. The sequence continues at coordinate 2,357 of URII01000008.1, read as the reverse complement.
GTATGTCGCATGGAGTGAAAAATGCGTTTACTTCCAGTTTCATGTCGATAGGCAACGACAATATAAATGTGTGGGGAGGAATGACCTCTATGCCCTATAAAGGTTATAAGGAGGGGCGGCCGATCGAGCTTGAGACTACCGATGGCGAGAAGCTTGTTTCGCGTAGCGAAGGGCGCGTGGGGAAGGTGTATTATGAGCTGACAAATGACACGGCCCGTATTTCAACGATGCGCGACTATATCACCTCCTATGCCGGGGTGTATCCATCCGAACTGTCGGTAGGTGGGCTTGACATGAAAGCCGGACGGTTCATAAACGATTACGATATATCACAGCGCCGGAAAACTATTGTGCTTCATGAAGATAATGCTACTAAGCTGTTTGACTGTAGTGTAGACAGCATGATAGGCAAGCGGGTCAATTGCATGGGGCTGTCGTTTGTAGTGGTGGGGGTGTATGCCCATGAATTCCGTAACCGGTCATTCGTGCCGTTCACTACCGCCCGCATGCTCAGGGGCGATGACCGTGCGGTTAATAAGATAACAGTCAATCTCAAAGGAGTGAAGACGATGGCCGACGGTGAGGCCGCCGAGAAGAATGTCCGTGAATCCTTAGGCCAGGCGCATGACTTTGATCCGACTGACCGCAGCGCCGTGTGGATCCAGAACCGTTTCCTGAATTATCTTACCACACTCACTGGCCTTGGCCTGCTCGACACCGCCATATGGGTGGTGGGTATCCTCACCATGCTTACAGGAATTGTCGGTGTCAGCAACATAATGTTTGTGTCGGTGCGCGAACGCACGCATGAGATAGGCATACGCCGTGCCATAGGAGCCAAACCGCGCAACATACTTACGCAGGTGCTCACCGAAAGTGTCGCCATAACCACGCTCTTCGGTTATGTAGGTGTGTTTCTCGGAATTCTCGCCACTGCCGGCATAGGCGCGTTATTGGGTGATACTCCGGCGGTGAAAAATCCCGGTGTGGATATTGCCATCGCTGTGGAAGTGACAGTGGTGCTGGTTATAGCGGGAGCGTTGGCCGGTCTGTTTCCGGCCCTGAAAGCCCTTAAAGTCAAACCTGTGGAAGCTCTTGCCACTGAATAAATTCTGGATTATGAAGATAAGGATATTCGATACTGACAATTGGAGCGAGATAGCAGCTACCCTGGCCCGCAACAAGACACGCACGTTTATGACCGGATTCGGTATATTCTGGGGTACGGCCATGCTTGCCCTGTTGATGGGTGGCGCAAACGGATTCGAAAACGTGATGCGAAGGAATTTTGCCGGATTCGCCACCAATGTGGCACTGATATCGAGTGCGCCTACCACCGAATCATATAACGGATTCAATAAGGGCATGATGTGGGATCTGACACTGAATGATGTGGTTGATCTTAGGCGGCGTATCGAGGGGATAGATGCCATTTCGGGTGTGGTAAGCCGTCAGTTCACAGCCGAGTATGGCCGAAATTCCACATCTGCTCCATTGCAGGGCGTGGAGAGCGATTTCACAAAAATATTGGAGCCTGTCATATATGAAGGCCGGTTTATAAATGCGTCCGACGACGCGAGTGTCAGGAAGAACTGTGTTATAGGCAAGAAAGTGGCCGACGAATTGTTCGGGTCCGAGTCGCCTATCGGTAAATTTGTGAATGTAGGGGGTATATATTTTCATATAGTAGGTGTGGCCGGACAGGTGGCGGAAGCATCTGTTACGGGTCCTCCGATCGACGAGACTATCATTATACCTTTAAGTGTGATGCAGCGCGCCTATAACATAGGCACCGATATGGATTTTTGCTTTTTCACGGCCAAGGATTATACACGGCCAAAGGAAATAAAGAACCATGTGTTCAATGTGTTGCGCTCCAATCACTCCATGTTGAGTCCTACCGATGATCATGCCATAATGTTTTTCGACATCTCGGAGCAGTTCGACATGGTGGCCGGCCTTTTCCTCGGCATAAGGCTGCTGGCCCTTTTTGTCGGGGCCGGAACACTGCTTGCCGGAGTTATTGGGGTAGGGAATATAATGTGGGTGATAGTGAAAGAGCGCACGCATGAGATCGGCATACGCCGTGCCCTCGGCGCCACCCCGGGCGATGTCATAGCCCAGATCCTTTCGGAAAGTGTGGTGCTTACCACTGTGGCCGGTATTGGTGGAATCATTTTGGCATGTGGCATTCTCGCGGTGCTTGACAACGCCAATAACGGACCGGGTTTGCCGCCGGCACATTTTCAGTTATCGTTTGGCGGGGCGCTTACCATTCTTATTGTGTTCCTTATTCTCGGATCGGCTGCCGGGCTCGTTCCTTCGCTCAAAGCCATGCGTATAAAGCCCATAGAGGC
>URII01000007.1 GCA_900547825.1 uncultured Porphyromonadaceae bacterium | reverse complement strand
AGGCATTAAAAGAAGCTGCGGAAACATTCATACGCGACTTCGAACGCACATTGCGCAAACGTATTTCCGATGGGGAGATAGCTGCGGTGAAATTCGAAACGGCTGTAGAGGAAGGAGTTCCGGAAGATGTTATAAATGCCTATGCACGCGACAAAAAACCGTTGCTCATAATGATGGGGACCCGAGGAGCCGGACGCAAGGAGCGTGACATGATAGGAAGCGTTACCGCCGAAGTTCTTGACACATGCCGTTATCCGGTAATGACTATACCCGAAGAGGCTCCGGTGGGCAAAGACCGGGAACTTCACTATGTAACCTATTTCGGCAATCTCGACCAGAAAGACTTTCTGGCAATTGACGCCCTGCACCGCCTGACAGGTAACCGCAATATCCGGCTGAAACTGGTAATCGTACCCGGACGTAAGGAAAGTTCCATAACCGGAAAAACTGTGGAAAATGCTGTGGCCTATCTCAAGTCCACCTACCCTGACTATGATATCTCGGCCCATGTGTTCAGCCTTGACAATGCACTCAGCGAAATAGAAACGGCCGGGAATAAAACCGATCTGATAGTGGCACCGAATAAGAAACGTAACGTATTCGCACGCTTCTTCAATCCGTCAGTACCCCACCGTTTACTGTTTCACACCGACATACCCATGATGGTAGTGCCGGTGTGAAGCCTATTCAATGTTGCGGACAGTTCCGCAATGTACAATTATATCACTCGTCAGCGTTCTGGCTCCATCGTTTCCGTAACGGATACTTACCCGGATGAAGCAATAGGCGCAGGGAGGTGCCGTAGCTGCAATATGCCCATATCCAGTTGATCAACACCGTTATTTTATTTCGCATTCCGAGAATGGATATCAGGTGAATGAACATCCATGTCATCCACGCAAGAATTCCGCTCATCTGGACATGCTTCAGGTCTGCTACAGCACGGTTTCGCCCCACTGTGGCCATTGAACCCATGTCCTTGTACTTAAAGGGCTTCTCAAACTCCCCTTTATTCAAGTTCGAGGCAAGATTTCTGGCCTGCTGTATGGCCACTTGCGCCAATTGAGGATAACCCCGTGGATAATCGTTGTTTGTCATAAGCGCAATGTCACCGACAGCAAACACATCCTCCATGCCCTGCACTCGGTTGAACTGATCCACGACAAAACGCCGTCCGGGACCACGCTCCACATCCGTGCCGTCAAGACGCAGGCTCTCGCCGGTGACACCGGCTGTCCATATCACAGTTTCGGAATATATCTCGGTGCCGTCGCTGAGCCGCACAACATTGTCCTTATATGAAGTCATGGTTTTCTGCAACGTCACATCCACAAGCAGATGACCGAGATACTCAAGAGCTTTACGCGATGCCAACTGGCTCATGGTCCGCAACAATCTGTCAGTCCCCTCTATAAGCCTGATGCTTACATCCTCTATCTTTATCCCAGGATATTCCCGTTTCAGTATGTAACGCTTCATCTCGCCTAACGCACCGGCAATCTCCACACCGGTCGGGCCACCCCCTATCACGACAAAACTGAGCAGCCTGCGGCGCTGCTCCTCATCCTCGATAAGGCTTGCACGCTCAAGCAGATCCAGAATCTCGTTGCTGCACCGCATGGCTTCGGCAGTGCTTTTGAGAGTGTACACATCTTTTATAAGGTCATCATTGCCGAAAAAATTGTTGGTGGTGCCTGCCGCTATGATAAGTTTGTCGTAAGGTATAACCTCATACTGGGTAGTGACAGTGCGTGCCACAACATCCACGGATTTCACCTCACCCATATGGTAATGGCACCCTTTCACGCGCCCTTTACGCATCTCGCGCCGGAAAGGGAACGAAATACTCGAAGCGTCAAGGCCGCTTGACGCTATCTGATAGAACAGCGGAGGAAACGAATGGAAATTGTTACGGTCCACAAGCGTGACATCCCATTTCTTTTTATCGATATATTTCACAACATTGAGGCCGGCGAATCCGCCCCCTATTATGACAAGCCTCGGTAAACTCTGATTCATAAACAAATTAGAAACTGTTATACGTACCTATGGATTAAACAATCACGGCACATGGATGTTCAGGGAAACTCCTTGAACAATCCATGTGCCATGCAAACTTTTCAAGACTTACGTGCGCGCATGCTGTCCCATATCAAATAGCAGATAATAAGCGCATACGCCACTAGACCAAGCGACTGGTTAAGAACCGTAGACATCGGGCAGCTGTACTCGAAGCCGAGGAACCTTGTCAATGCCGCAAACACACCGAAAAGTGCTCCGCCGGCTATAAGTCCGGAAGCAATGAGTGTGCCGCGGTCACGGCGTGCATCATTCAGAGCCTTGTCCTTGGACCTGCTGCTTACGAAATATGCGATGGCGCCACCCACAAGCATGGGTGTGTTGAGATGCAAGGGTATGAACATGCCGAGACAGAATGCAAGGGCAGGCACTCCGAGCCAGTTGAGCAGCAACGCCAGTACGGCTCCTACCATATACAGAATCCAGGGGGTGTCACCGCCCATCATAAGAGGCTCGATCACTTTGGCCATGGCATTTGCCTGAGGGGCAACGAGTGCGTTCTCTCCCGTAAAGCCATAAACCTGATTGAGCAACAGTATCACACCACCCACAGTGGCAGCTGAAACAAGTGTGCCGAGGAATTTCCACGATTCCTGCTTTTTAGGAGTGGTGCCGAGCCAATAACCTACTTTGAGGTCGGTGACAAAGCCTCCGGCCATGGAAAGCGCGGTGCACACAACGCCACCGATAACCATAGAGGCCACAATGCCCGATGAGCCGCTAAGCCCTATGGCTACAAAAATAGCGGACGCCACGATAAGAGTCATAAGAGTCATGCCCGATACCGGGTTGGAACCTACAATAGCAATGGCGTTGGCCGCCACAGTGGTGAACAGGAACGCTATCACAGTAACAACCGCCCAGGCCACCAATGCCTGCCAGAAAGTGTTTATGACGCCTATCCAGAAGAATGCAAGCACAGCGATGAGGGCTATCACGATAAAAAACACCACATGCTTCATGGATATATCCTGCTGCCAGCGCACTGTTTTCTGTCTTGATGCGCCACCTTTGAATTCACGTCCGGCAAGTCCCACAGCCTGCGCTATGATGGGCCATGACTTTACGATACCGATAACACCGGCCATGGCAATACCGCCGATACCTATCATTCGCGCATAGTCGCTGAATATCTGAGCCGGAGCCATCGCGGCTATGTCAGGCGCTCCGTAAGTGCCCATCAGCGGCACTACAATCCACCACACGAACAAAGATCCGGCAAATATTACGAATGAATATTTCAAGCCAACAATATATCCTAAACCGAGAAGCGCTGCCCCAGTATTGCAGCTGAGCACGAGTTTGGTTTTCTCGGCAAGTGCTGTACCCCATTGTGTGGCGGCAGTGGTCACAGTATCGGCCCATATTCCGAATGTGGCCACAACATAATCGTATATACCGCCTATAAGCGATGCGATTACAAGCGTGGCGGCCTGTCCCCCTTCGCTCTTGGCCGACTTGCCCTGTCCGCTGGCAAGCACCTGTGTAGTGGCCGTAGCCTCCGGGAAAGGATATTTCCCGTGCATGTCCTTTACAAAATATTTACGGAAAGGAATGAAAAACAGAATTCCGAGCACACCTCCAAGCAGGGAGCTAAGAAATATCTGGAAGAAGTTGACAGTGATTTCCGGGTATTTGGCCTGCAATATGTATAAAGCCGGAAGTGTGAAAATGGCGCCGGCCACAATCACGCCCGAGCATGCCCCTATTGACTGGATTATGACATTCTGTCCCAACGGATTCTTGAGTTTCAAGGCGCCGGAAAGCCCCACGGCGATAATGGCGATAGGTATGGCGGCCTCAAACACCTGCCCTACCCTCAGGCCGAGATATGCCGCAGCGGCACTGAACACCACTGCAAGCAGAAGGCCTACAGAAACCGAGTAAGGCGTAACTTCCTGATAATCGCGCGCCGGATGCATCAGAGGCCGGTAAGTCTCATCGGCAGCCAATTCGCGGAATGCGTTTTCGGGGAGCTGTATGGGATCTGCGTCCTGATAGACCTCACGGTCCACTTGCTCCTGGTTGATTGGTTTAGTCTTTGACATAGAGTTAGTTATAGATTTATAATTAATTCTGAGACATGTTTGACGAACGCCCGAGAAGTTCTATGCGTTCCACATATATTTCCGTTACAGTATGCTTTATGGCACTGCGGTCCTCCCACACACGTGTACGTAACTTTCCTTCGAGATAAAGGCGACTGCCACGACGGATATATTTCTCAGCCATCTCAGCAAGCCCGTCCCACATAACGATATTATGCCATTCCGTCAATTCCGGCGCCGACGGCACAGAAGGATTACGTTCATTCGTAGCCAACGGAAATGTGGCTACCGCACGCTTCTTATCTATATAGCGTATCTCGGGATCACGGCCCACATTGCCTAACAGGATAACCTTATTGACGGACATAACTGTAAAAATCTTATATTCAAATGCAAAAATACTGAAATTTCCCGAATCCCGGACATATGTTGCCCGAATAAAAATATATGCCCCAAAAATAAACTTTGTTTTACTACATTCTACTCATTAAGTAGTAACTTTGCGATATATAAACGTTGATTATGACACAACGACCGATCTTTATGAAAAATATAAATATCCTGATCCTTTTCCTCGGATTTATTCTGAACGCATGCAGCAACGAGGAGCCTGAATGGGTCAACAAACCGTTTCAACTTCATGGTGTAGAGGAATGCGTGGTGGAGAACTGGCCCGATGTATCACCTGACATAAAAGCCAACCTTAAGGAATTACGTGATTATCCGCTTGTGATACGCTCTCAGGCGGAGCTTGACAATCTGATTGAATCAGGCCAACTCAAAGCCGACGAACTATTTATCAGACCGGTCAATTCGCCGGAGACTCCTATTGACTTCACTCAGTACACGCTATTGCTGTCGTACAATATGCTGGGCGACATTCCATATAAATCACAGAACAGTTTCCGATACAACACCGTGGATGACTATTATATGCTGTCAACCACCTATCTTGTAGACACATCAATAATGCCTGAACTTACAGAGACCGAAGTTTGTATTGCCCGAAATGCGGTGCTTGTACGGATCCCTCCCACAGCAGTAGTCAGAATGGTTTATGGCACCGGAGTGGAATACGACAAATTTCATTATTACAACCGATAACCGCCGGGTACCATCATAGGAACACATAATATAAAAAGTAATGCGACCGCCATAACAGCAGTCGCATTATTTTTCTTTACTATCGTTCCGGATTATTCGCCGGGGATGATAGCGTCGTTGGGGCAAACTTCGGCACATGATCCGCACTCAATGCAAGTATCGGGATCGATGTGATAGATTTCGCCTTCAGAGATAGCTTCAACGGGACAAACGGGAAGACATGTTCCGCAAGCTACACAATTGTCAGTGATAACGTAAGCCATGATTGTTGGTTGATTAAATTAATTGTGTCTTATTATAAGGACAAGGACTCTGCCTTGACGGGTGCAAATGTAGGATTTTTTCAGCTACATTCACAAATTATTCCCCGCTTTTTTTATCTCAGAAAATATAAGCTGCGGTAACTGTCCAGCAACGTGTCTTGCCGTCAATATCCACCTGCTCAAACCCGGCCTTTTCGGTAATCGACTTGCTCAGGCCAAGCCCGTATGATGCGGCCACCTGCACTTTGTTGAACAGCTGTACACCGAAACCGAAGTTCCAGGCAGCATCCACCTCCTTGTTTTTAAGAGCGGCATTGATGCTTTTACGTGAAGTAAGGAATGAAACCGAAGGACCTGTGGTCACAAACGGAGTAAGAATCTTGCCTATTGCAGGAATGCCTATCTTATATTTGAAGTTCACCGGGATCTCGATATAGTCTCTATGGCGTACGAGATCAGATCCGTCAGCCTTTTCAGCTTTCAGGTCACGGCGCACGTACATAACCGACGCATCAAAACCAATGCCAAGCACAGGAGCGGTAAATTCACACATCAAGCCGCCTGTGAAACCTGCGCGGTTGTCGGAATCCAGATCATCGGCACTGAAATGCAATGAGTTGATGGCCACACCTACCTTAGGTCCCCAATGGAATTGTGCGGCTGCATTAAATGAAGGTATCACAGCGAATATCGCAGCAATCACAAGAGTAAGTCCAAACTTCTTCATACGTATATTAATATTGTTAACAAATATATTTTCAACAGTTTATAGAACCATTACAGCTTTTAAGCGTTTTATAAATCCGTGACAAAGGTACTTTTTTTATTTATAACGGTCAAATTGTCACACTTTTTTTCTTAATTTTGCAATAGACTAACCGGACACACCGACAATGAACGATCCAGCCTCCACATCCCGACCTTCGCTGATAAGCCGCGTCCAGGCCTTTGCCATGCGGCAGTGGGACTATATCACCCGTGGGGTATGGCATGATCCGCGCCATTCGTTCAAAGTCACGGCCGCGAAAGTGCTTAATATATCTATCCGTTCATTTATGAGCACTGACTTGCAGGTGCGTGCCGCATCGCTGACTTACAACACAGTGCTCGCCATTGTGCCTATGCTGGCTCTGGTGTTCGCCATAGGGCGCGGATTCGGCTTCCAGAACCTGATGCAGACACAGCTGCTTAACTATTTCCCGGCACAACGGCAGGCCATAACAACCGCACTCTCATTCGCTGAACGCTACACAGCCCAGTCAAGCGAAGGCCTATTTGTTGGTATCGGTATCGTTTTCCTGCTGTGGACCCTCATATCGCTGCTCGGCAATGTGGAAGATTCGTTCAACAAGATATGGTCCATACGCTCCGGACGCACCATATGGCGCAAAATCACTGATTATTTAGCCATCCTTTTGGTGCTTCCGGTTCTTATGATCTGCGGTAGCGGACTGTCTATATTCATGTCGACGATAGCCCATATGCCGATATTCGGCTCCATCACCCCGGCATTGGAAGTGTTGCTTGACGGCTTGTCGTATGTTTTCACATGGCTGTTTTTCACAGGCGTCTACATGCTCATACCCAACACCAAAGTAAAGTTCACCAACGCCCTCATGGCAGGAGTGCTCGCCGGTTTCGCCTTTCAGGTGTTGCAATGGCTGTTTGTCAGCGGACAGCTCTATGTATCGAAATACAATGCCATTTACGGTAGCTTCTCATTCCTGCCATTGCTTCTCATATGGCTTCAGCTTGTGTGGCTTATAACCCTCGCCGGCGCATTGGTGTGCTATGCGTCACAGAATGTGTTCGAGCTCAGCTTTATCGGCGACGTTGAAGGCATATCGCCTGTCTACCGCCGCAAAGTCACCATAGCCGTAGTGGCGATAGTATGCAAACGCTTTGCCCGGCGGCTCAGGCCATTGTCGGCCATAGAGATTGCCCGGGAATTCCAGCTCCCTGCACATCTTGTAGGAGATATCCTTGTACGCATGGAAGGTATAGGTATCATATCACGGCTCGCCACAGCTGACGACTCCGAAAGTCCGGTGCAACCGGCCGTGCCGGTGGAAAGCCTCACCGTGGGAGAAGTGTGGGAAAAGAGTCAGGCCTACGGGAGTTCACACTTCATACCCGGCTTCAAAAAAAGGTTCAAAGGGGTAGTGGACGTATCCGACAATATGGATAAAGTGACCGAACAGCACGGCGACAAAATCCTGGTAATCGACATTGATATAGATGTGACATGCCCGCTTGATAAAACTGCGCCTAAAAACCCAGATAACAATTCGGATAACCCAAACTAAATAACAACCCAACATTAACAAACCAAACATCCATGAAAAAAGTAATTGCCACCACTAAGGCTCCGGGTGCTATAGGCCCCTACAGCCAGGCTATTGATCTCGGCAACCTCGTGTATTGCTCCGGTCAGATACCTCTGAATCCCGCCACCGGCGAAATGCCCGAAGGCATCAAGGCTCAGACCGCACAGTCAATAGCCAACGTCAAGGCTCTCCTTGAAGAAGCCGGCCTCACTATCGAGAACGTTGTAAAAACCACCGTTTTCCTTGCCGACATGAGTCTCTTTGCTGAAATGAATGAGGTTTACGGCAACGAATTCCGTGAGCCGTTCCCCGCCCGTTCAGCCGTAGCTGTAAAGGAACTTCCCAAGAAAGCCCTCGTGGAAATAGAGGTTATAGCAGCCCGCTGATATAAATAGCAAGTGTATCCCCCGACTCCGGAGCCCATGCCCCGGAGTCGTTCTATTTATGAGGTGCTTCACTGACAGTATACATCAATTATTTATACGGGTGAAATTCTGTCCGATAAAAGTGCGCCACCCATCGGGAATATTGACATCGCCGGATGGGAATCCGGTTACATCAAACAGCTTCATGCCATCCGTATGGTCAAAAGCCAATATAACGCCAGTATGCAAACTGTCATACGGCACCGGAATAAAGATGAGGAAACCTTCCTCATCAGAAAAGGCATATCTATATATTCTGAACTGATCGGTTACCATCCCGTCAGAATTTATAATAGTGAAATCGCCGTTTACAACACTTTTATCCGGGCTATTGTGATTATAGCCACCCTCGGCATTCTCCCAATGTATTATCGCCTGCAACTCAATGCCCGGTATCTCCGGACACTCGTAGATTCCTTCCTGAAATTGCGCATTGGCAATTATCCCGGACAAAGCTGCCACAAAAAACAATATAATCTTCTTCATACTGCAAAGTTAAGCGAAGCGGTCAAATTATCAAAGTGAGGTTTTGAATAAGCGGCCAAAAATGATTAATTTTGCCCGATAAATCAGATTCCGAATTCACCATCACCTGAATAGCGAACAAATACATGGTCATATTTTTCAAAAAAGGGGCCGATACGGTATACGCCGTCGAGACAACCCACAAATTTTCCGCTGAAGAGAACGAAAAACTTTCATGGCTTTTCGGTGGCGCAAAACCTTTGAGCGCCACATCGATGAAAGGCCGTTTTGTGGGCCCCCGCAAGGAGATGATAACTCCCTGGAGCACCAATGCTGTGGAAATAACCCAGAACATGGGAATAGAAGGCATAACCCGCATAGAACAGTTCAACCGCCACAAAGATGGTGACGCCGCTCCCGACAAAATGCTCCAGCGCATGTACGACGGCTTGAACTCCAAGGTTTTCGCCATAAACCGCAAGCCTGAACCGATAGTACATATCGACAATATAAGCGAATACAACCGTTCGGAAGGCCTGGCACTCAGTCCTGATGAGGAAAAATATCTTGCAGAACTATCGGAGCGGATCGGACGTCCGCTTACCGACAGCGAGGTGTTCGGATTCTCACAAGTGAACTCCGAACACTGCCGTCACAAAATTTTCAACGGCACATTCGTAATCGACGGGGAAGAAAAGCCCATGTCGCTGTTCCAGCTCATCAAAAAAACTTCCAAAGTCAATTCACGCGGATTGGTTTCCGCCTATAAGGATAATGTGGCTTTCGTTAAAGGGCCGAAAATCCAGCAGTTCTACCCTACCCATCCGGAACGTCCCGACTTTTTCGATGTGGAGGATATGGACACCGTGATATCGCTTAAAGCCGAGACCCATAATTTCCCTACCACTGTGGAACCGTTCAACGGAGCGTCCACAGGTTCCGGCGGTGAGATCCGCGACCGCCTCGGAGGCGGCAAAGCCAGCCTCCCGCTCGCAGGTACAGCGGTCTATATGACCTCATACCCGCGTCTTTCGCCCGATATGCGTGCGGCCATGATGCTGAATCCCCGCGTATGGCTCTACCAGACACCCGCCGAAATTCTTATAAAGGCTTCAAACGGAGCATCTGACTTTGGCAATAAGTTCGGCCAACCGCTGATATGCGGTTCCGTCCTTACATTCGAACACGATGAAAACGGCCGTATGTATGCCTACGACAAGGTGATAATGCTTGCCGGAGGTGTTGGTTATGCCGCAGCGCGCGACGCCATAAAAGGCATTCCCGAACCGGGACAGAAAGTGGTGCTTATGGGCGGCGACAACTACCGCATAGGTATGGGCGGTGGAGCAGTATCCTCGGTAGCAACCGGGCAATATGACAACTCCATAGAACTTAATGCCGTTCAGCGGGCCAATCCGGAAATGCAGAAACGAGTGTCGAATGTGATCCGCGCACTTGCTGAAAATCCCGGCAACCCCATAGTGTCGATCCACGACCACGGTGCAGGCGGCCACCTCAATGCACTGTCCGAACTGGTGGAAGCCACCGGCGGCAAAATTGACATTGACGCACTGCCGGTAGGCGATCCTACACTGTCACTCAAAGAGATAGTAGGCAACGAAAGTCAGGAACGCATGGGCATGGTGATCAATGCAGCCGATGTGCCTTTGGTCAAAGAGATTGCCGACCGCGAGAGGGCGCCGTTCTATGTTGTGGGCGAAACCACGGGTGATGACCGCTTCGTATTCGAGACTGCCGACGGCACACGCCCCATCGATCTGGCCATGGCCGATATGTTCGGAAACTCGCCCAAAACGGTGATGACCGACAAAACGGTGACTTTAAGTTATAAGGACCCGGAACTTGATCCCTCGCGTATAAACGAATATCTTGCCGATGTGCTGCGGTTGGAGGCCGTGGCATGCAAGGACTGGCTCACAAACAAAGTAGACCGCTCTATCACCGGCAAAGTAGCCCGCCAGCAATGCCAGGGACCGCTTCAGCTTCCGTTAAGCGACTGCGGCGCCGTAGCGCTCGACTATCGCGGAAAAAGCGGTATAGCCACCTCCATAGGTCACGCACCTCAGGTGGCATTGGCCGATTCAGCCAAAGGCTCGGTTATGGCAATTGCCGAGTCGCTGACCAACATAGTAGGCGCGCCGCTTAAATCAGGACTCGGCTCCGTGTCGCTGAGCGCCAACTGGATGTGGCCCTGCAAAAACGAAGGGGAGGATGCGGCGCTCTACAAAGCCGTGGAGGCATGCAGCGACTTCGCATGTGCCATAGGTGTGAACATTCCCACCGGCAAGGACTCCCTGTCAATGACCCAGAAATATGGCGACGACAAAGTATATGCTCCCGGCACGGTCATAATCTCTGCGGCAGGTGAGGTGAGCGACATACGCAAGATCGTATCGCCTGTTGTTAAACAAGGGGCTGTGCTTGATCTCTATTACATAGATTTCTCTTCCGATGCTCTCCGCCTCGGAGGCTCCGCACTTTGTCAGGCACTCGGTGCCATAGGCAGTGAGGCACCCACGGTGGCTTCGCCCGACAAGTTTGTCAAGGCTTTCAGCGCGGTGCAGAAACTCGTGAAGCGCGGCACTCTGCGCGCACTCCACGACGTAAGCGCCGGAGGTCTGATCACCACCCTGCTTGAAATGACATTCGCCAACACAAAGGGTGGTATGGATATAGATCTCAGCGCATTCACGGCCGACGGTATCACCGACACGCTGAAAATCCTCTTTGCCGAGAATCCGGCAGTGGTGGCAGCCATAAGTCCTGCATCGCGCGAAGGAATGGAAAAAGAGCTTGACGCAGCCGGTGTGATATTCCGCCGCATAGGCGTAACCACTGCTGCCGAACGGATGATCTCGGTAAAGACTGCCGATGACACACTGTATGTCGACATTGACAAAATGCGTGAAATATGGTATGAACCGTCCTATCTTCTCGACAAGCTTCAGAGCGGAGAAAAATGCGCAGCCGAACGTTTCGCCAACTTCGCGCGTCAGCCCCTCAATTATTCCATTCCGGCATCATTCACAGGCAAGATGGAGGATTACGGTGTAAGCCTGCGCCACCAGCGCACAGGTATCAAAGCGGCCATAATCCGCGAAAAAGGTGTAAACGGCGACCGCGAGATGGCATTATCGCTGTATGCCGCCGGATTCGATGTAAAGGACGTGCATATGACCGACCTCATGACCGGCCGCGAGACTCTTGATGATGTCAACATGATAGTGTTCTGCGGCGGCTTCTCCAATTCCGACGTGCTGGGATCGGCAAAAGGCTGGGCGAGCGGATTTATGTGGAACGAACAGTGCCGCAAGGCTCTGCGCCGGTTCTATGAACGCACCGACACGCTCTCACTCGGCGTATGCAACGGTTGCCAGCTCATGATAGAGCTTGGCCTCATTACTCCCGACGATGACCGCAAACCGGTCATGGAGCATAACACAAGCCATAAATTCGAATCTGCATTCCTCGGCGTGAAAGTAGAGAAGAACGAATCCGTGATGTTCGGCTCGCTTTCCGGACTGCGTCTCGGCATATGGGTGGCACACGGCGAAGGTAAATTCAATCTGCCCTACCCTGTGAGCCGCTACAACGTGGTGATGCGTTACAATTACGCATCCTATCCGGGCAACCCCAACGGATCGCGTGGCGCAGTGGCCGGTATCGCCTCAGCCGACGGAAGGCATGTGGCCATGATGCCCCACTTGGAGCGCACTATATTCCCCTGGCAGTGCGGATATTATCCATACAACCGCAGAAACAACGAGATCACACCGTGGGCTACGGCATTTGTCAACGCACGGCGCTGGATTGAAAACAACATAAAGAAATAACCGACTTCCCAGTCACACATATAATTATATATAGATATGGCATCACAAGACGAAGTGTTCAAGAAAATAGTGTCCCACGCCAAGGAATACGGTTTCGTGTTCCAGTCAAGCGAGATCTACGACGGCCTTTCAGCCGTGTATGACTACGGACAGAACGGCGTGGAACTCAAAAACAACATAAAACGCTACTGGTGGGACTCCATGACCCTGCTCCACGAAAACATAGTGGGTATAGACTCGGCTATCTTCATGCACCCCACCATATGGAAAGCCTCGGGGCATGTGGACGCATTCAACGACCCGCTTATCGACAACCGCGACTCCAAGAAGCGCTACCGTGCCGATGTGCTGATCGAGGATGCCATAGCAAAAATCGACGAGAAGATAGACAAAGAGGTGGCCAAGGCCCGTAAGCGTTTCGGCGAGAGCTTTGACGAGGAAATGTACCGCCAGACCAACGAACGCGTAAAGGGTTACGTTGAAAAACGCGAGGCACTCCACAGCCGCTTCGCCAAAGCGATGAACGACAACGACCTCAATGAACTGCGCAACATTATCATTGAGGAAGAAATAGTGTGCCCGGTGTCAGGTACAAAAAACTGGACCGAAGTGCGCCAGTTCAACCTTATGTTCAAAACCGAGATGGGCAGCACCGCCGACGGCGCCATGACAGTTTATCTGCGCCCCGAAACGGCACAGGGCATATTTGTCAACTATCTTAACGTACAGAAAACCGGACGCATGCGTATTCCGTTCGGAATAGCACAGATAGGCAAGGCTTTCCGCAACGAGATAGTGGCACGTCAGTTCATATTCCGCATGCGTGAATTCGAGCAGATGGAGATGCAGTTTTTCGTGCGACCCGGCAGCGAGCTGGAATGGTTCGGCAAATGGAAAGAAACCCGCCTGAAATGGCATAGGGCATTGGGGCTCGGAGACAGCAAATACCGCTATCACGACCACGAAAAACTTGCCCATTACGCCAATGCCGCCACCGATATTGAATTTGAAATGCCTTTCGGATTCAAAGAAGTGGAAGGAATTCATTCACGCACGGATTTCGACCTGTCACAGCACGAAAAATTCTCAGGCAAAAAAATACAGTATTTTGATCCTGAACTCAACGAAAGCTACACTCCGTATGTTATAGAAACATCTATCGGCGTTGACCGCATGTTCCTGTCCGTGCTGTGTTCAAGCTATGAGGAACAGGAACTGGATGGAGGCGACAAGCGTGTGGTTCTCCATCTTCCCGCTCCCCTGGCCCCGGTAAAATGCGCCGTTATGCCGCTTGTACGTAAGGACGGACTCCCCGAAAAAGCCCGCGAGATAGTAAACGATCTGAAATTCGATTTCGCAACCCATTACGAGGAAAAGGACTCTATCGGCAAGCGTTACCGCCGTCAGGACGCCATAGGCACTCCTTACTGCATCACAGTGGACCACCAGACGCTTGAAGACAGCACCGTGACACTGCGTGAACGCGACTCCATGGAGCAGACACGTGTCAAGATAGCCGACCTTCACCGTCTCATCCACGAAAACGTGAGCCTGACCTCACTGCTGCGCAAACTCGGGTAACACCATCAACATAGAATATAATTTTGTCAAATACTCTTTACCACTATGCGACTCAGAAACATAATCATAGCTCTCGGATGCGCCGTCGCGCTTTCGTCGTGCAACTACAACTCCCTTGTCGAAAAACAGCAGAACGTTGACCAGCAGTGGGCCGAAGTGGAAAACCAGTATCAGCGCCGTGCTGACCTGATCCCAAATTTGGTCAACACCGTAAAAGGATATGCCACCCACGAAAGTTCAACTCTTGAAAACGTTACCAAAGCAAGGGCAGCCGCCACGTCGGTGACAATAGAGGCCGGAGATCTCACAGAGGAAAATCTCGCTAAATTCCAGAATGCGCAGAACCAGCTTACAGGTGCACTCAAAAGCCTGCTCGCTGTTTCGGAAGCTTATCCGGATCTGAAAGCCAACGAAAATTTCCGTGATCTCCAGGCACAGCTTGAAGGCACCGAGAACCGCATAGCCACGGCCCGCAGCCGGTTTACCGAGGCTGTGAACACCTATAACATAGCTATAAAGAAATTCCCCACCACCATCTATGCCTCGTGGTTCGGTTTTACTCCGAAACCGCAATTCAAGGCCGAAGAAGGTGCATCGAAAGCTCCGGAAGTAAGCTTTTAACCTCATCCACTGACAATATCTCCCACAATGAAGAGAAATACATTCGGTATCCTAATGGCTATGGCTCTATGCGCTCCTGCCGTTTCACTCGTGTCATGCTCGCTCGACGACAATGATGACAAATATAAGACCGATGAAGAATGGCAGCGCCAGAACATGGATTACTATGCCGAACAACTTGAACGCAAAAATGCCGACGGCACGCCCTATTATGAGCATATAATACCTCAATGGGACGAAAACGCCTCGGTTCTCATACACTATTACACACGGGGCACCACAGGCCTCCCCTCACCCATGCTGACAAGCACTGTGGATGTGAAATACCGCGGACACCTGATAAATGATGTTGCATTCGACTCATCTTACCTCGCCACAACCTATGGCGACAGCATATTCCGCACATCATTATCCAACGTGATAGCAGGATGGCAGATCGCCCTGTCAAACATGCACCCCGGCGACAGTGTGGAGCTCGTCATTCCGGCCCAACAAGCTTACAATACGACAGCCACAGGCAAAGTACCCGCCAATTCCACATTGATTTTCGACATGAAATTTGTGGATATAGTGTCATACGAAGTGCCGGCACCCCGTTAATCGTAACTCAATATCCAGTAATCGCCTTCGCGGCGAAGTTCTGTGATCCTATTCCAGGCTATAATCTCGTCGGCAGGCGGATTATAGCCTTCTTTTTCAGGCCATTCGTCGTAAACCACAGTCACGAAATGGCCTTTCCTGATTATAAAATGACGGGGCAGAACCCCTTTGGCCACTTTAGGTGACAGCGTATAATTGAAATATACAAATGTCATTACCATAGGCAGAACAAGAAACGACACTATCAAGGCCACAAGCATCCACCTTACATCATGGAGCAGCAGCCCGGCCACAAGAAACCCCACGGGAGGCAGCACCAGCCACCAGGCCAGTCTTCGCACAGCTTTGATCAACAACGGCATAAGAATCACCCGCATAGGTGTGCGGAACGTCCCGGTCACCACTAAGCTGTCATCCTCCCGCTCTACCATATCTCCCGCTTGAGTTTTGCCGGAATTGCAGATACAATCCTATTTACAAGCCACGGTGCCCAGAGATCCTTAAACCATGTCAGACAAAATGATAGAATCCAAATAGCTATAAACGTCAAAACGAACATCCCAGCTGAGCAAAGGAAGCTATGCGTTGCCACAAAATACTGCTGCCATTGATAAAACGCATAACTCCCAAAATATCCATCCTGAAGCATATAACACCCTAACGCACACGCCGCCAACCTATTGACAGTGACCGAACAGAATCTCAAATTCGAGAAATAAACAACCAATGCAATTGCAGCTACAATCACCGATATTGAGTTGTAGTGAAGCAGTCTATTCCATAATATATTGTAGTGTTTGCCTACGGCAAATAACATTATACTTATAGCGGACATAATAAGAAAGGCAAAAAGGCTCCATTGCTTCCAACGATTAAACATTTCATGCTCAAAACGTATGAGATATCCAATAACATACATAAACATAAATTGGATATAGTTATATCCGCTTGGGTTTACTACATTCTCCCCAATATGTCCGCTCCACACACTCACTACAGCAAGCAGCACCGCCGTGGTTCTCAACTGAGCACTACTCATATGCTTTAATCCCATATTAATAAGCGGCGCTGTCATCATTAGCACAAAGTATACCTGAATAAACCAATATGGGGTTCCTGAAAACGGGAATACCAGCATCCTGATTATGGATCTTACCGGTAGACTTACACCCCAGGCAATACACATAATCACATTGAGTATATTGAAAAATAGCACAGTAATGCCAAGCGACAATACGCTACGCCATCGCAGCTTTATGCCGAAATATCCCGAAATCATCACAAAAATGTTAACTCCGGCAATTACCAGCATTATCGGTGCCATAGCAGGATCTTGCCTTTGATTGACATCCAACACATGATAAAAGAAATGATCTATCAATATCATTGACATTGCAATTATACGCAATGCCTCCATCGACGAATCCCGGTTCAATATCCTGTTACTATACATAACGCTCATGTGAACAATGCTTTGCAGGCTTCTTCAACTTTTGAAACCTCCACTATGGTTATTTTCAATCCTTTGCGGTCGAATCCCTTTAGATTGCCGCGCGGCATGATTATTGTGTGCATGCCTAATTTCTGGGCCTCCAGCAACCGCTGTTCCATCCGTGCCACCGGACGTATCTCGCCTGAAAGCCCTACCTCACCGGCCATGCACACCCCCGCAGGCAGAGGCATATCCACGTTGCTCGACAATATAGCCGACACAACAGCAAGGTCAAGTGCCGGATCGTTGACTTTAATGCCTCCGGCTATATTCAGAAACACATCCTTCTGCGCAAGGCGGAAACCCACACGCTTTTCAAGCACCGCAAGAAGCATGTTCATCCGCTTGCCGTCAAAGCCGGTAACAGTGCGTTGCGGTGTGCCGTAGGCCGCCGTCGACACCAATGCCTGTGCCTCGATAAGGAATGGACGTATACCTTCAAGAGTTATACCCACCGCCATTCCTGAAAGAGGCTCTCCACCGTTTTGGGTCACAAGCATCTCCGAGGGATTCTCAACCTCACGCAGTCCACGCTGGCACATTTCGTAAATTCCGAGTTCAGCCGTGCTGCCGAAGCGGTTCTTGATCGACCGGAGTATACGGTACATATAATGCTTGTCACCTTCAAACTGCAATACAGCGTCGACTATATGCTCCAGCACCTTAGGTCCGGCGATGCTGCCCTCCTTGGTTATATGGCCGATAAGAAGCACCGGCACTCCCGAAGTCTTGGCATAACGCAGCAACGCGGCCGCACATTCACGTACCTGACTCACACTGCCGGCTGAGGATTCTATAGCCTCCGAGGCTATTGTCTGTATTGAATCCACCACAAGCAGTTCCGGCTTGATAGCTTCGATATGATCCATGATGGCCTCAAGCGAAGTCTCACACACAATGAAGCAATGGTCGCTGAGGCGCTGTAGCCGTTCAGCCCGCATCTTCAGCTGTGCGGCACTTTCCTCACCCGACACATAAAGCACCCTCCTGCTCTGGATGGCCAGAACGTTCTGCAACACAAGCGTTGATTTTCCTATGCCGGGTTCTCCGCCTATCAGCACTATCGAACCGGCCACCAATCCACCGCCGAGCACCCTGTTAAGCTCGCCCGACGGCATAGGGATCCTCTTCTCGCTGCTTACAGGTATCTCGGAAACCCTGACAGGACGGCTTCGCAGAGTGCCTGCCGAAGCAAGCGGGGCTTTTGCAGTTTTAGGCGCCACCCGTTCCTCAACCAGTGTGTTCCATTCACCGCACTCTCGGCACCGCCCCTCCCATTTTGGGAACTCGGCCCCACAGGACTTACAGAACCATGCGGTTTTTATTTTATTGGTTTTAGCCATATCTGTGTGTTGTTGTCATTTATGAATCTGAATCATCCTGCGGCGAAATTCCGCCAGCACTATACCTGTGGCCATTGCCGCATTCAGTGATTCCACTTTCATTCTATGAGGCGGATAGGATGGAATAGTGAGACGCATATCCACATATCGCTCCACAGCTTCTGAAATTCCGCGTCCCTCATTTCCTATCACAATAATTCCGTTTTCGGGCAGCCGGGACGCGTATATATCCGAACCGTCAAGAAACGTACCTATAACAGGCAACTGACCCGCCAAAGCGCCCAGCACATCAGAAAGATCCACATAATGGACCTTCACCCTCGCTATGGCCCCCATTGTTGACTGCACCACTTTGGGATTGTATACATCCACCGTGTCGTGAGAACAGATCAGGGTGTCAACCCCCATCCAGTCGGCCGTTCGCATTATGGTGCCGAGATTGCCCGGATCCTGTATGGTGTCAAGCGCAAGCGAAAGCTTCCCGCAAAGCGACTCCGGTAACAGTGTATGTTCCGGAATCCTGTAAACGGCAATAACATCTGGAGCACATGAAAGCGAACTCATACGCTCTATATCCTTACGGGCCACTTTCACAACCTTGGCCCGTACAGATACCGGAAGTTCTGCACAGGAAAGCCAGCCGTCAGTTGCAAAAAGAGATTCCAGGCGGAAATAAGGCAACGTCTCAAGAACACATTTAGTCCCTTCGGCCTTAAACAACCCCTCTTGGTGACGTACACGCGGCGAATCAAGCGATGCCACCATACGGCGCATAGCATTAGTCAGTTCCATAATGCAAATATACGAATAAGTCGAGTGCAAAGCCAAATTTATTTGAGCTTTGCCGTGCATGAGTATCTAAGACGAAGTCAAAGGTAGTGAATATCCTACATAGACGCAACTGTCCGTTCCCGAAGAAACGGACAGCACAAAGAATCAGTCAGCTGTTAATATTATGTCTATTGTTTAAGCTCTTTCAAAGCTGCTTCTATCACATTGTCTTTCCCGGCGAACACGCCTTCGGTTTCCTCAATCACGATGTCGGGCTGTATGCCTTTGCCTATAAATTCCGTGCCGTCGGCCAATTTCTCATTACGGGTACAGATACGTCCATAGTAGCCCCAGCCTAAGTCCACAGTCATGGGTTGGCCGGTGCTGCCGCCGGTAGGTGTTCCTATAATCTTGCCTCGCCGGGCATTGCGGAAAAGGGCGGTGAAATTCTCCGCAGCCGAAAATGTCATGCCTGACACGAGAAGCACAACAGGCTTGTCATACCTGGGTATCTCGTCCGTCATCATCCAGAAAGGCATTACAGGCTGGCTTTGGATTGTGTCACACTCCCACGGCTTTCCCCATGCGGCATACGCAGCCTGATATTTAGGAGTAAGCCATTCACCCTGCGGAATAGTGTCGGTGGCTATAAGCTGCATGTATATATCTCCTATCCGGCTGTTGCCGCCGGTGTTCTCACGAATGTCAACAATCAATCCGTCAGTAGGCATTATCTTATCCTTATACAGGCTAAGAAGCTCCGCGTCATCCTTCCACATATAACGGAAGCTTGGGAGCGTAAGCAGGCCGATGTTTCCCGCCAACAGTTCAAACCTCGGCTTGTCATCGATATTGACCGTGTTCCAGGGCGACTGGCGGTTGTCGGTTATATCAAACGGCTTCTCTTTGCCGTTGCGGAAAGTCAGTTTCACAGGTTTGCCACGCTCCCCTTTGGTAAGATTTATGGAATTGAACGCGAAAGCCCGTGCCCACTGGGGCGTAGAGGAGGCTATATATGGCATGACACACTTCTCGCCGTACTCAATTACCGGCATATCGTCTATGGCCACTATCTCAGTGCCGCGTCTTACGCCTTTCTGTGAATACAGATCGGAATAGACTCCGGTAACAAAAACCTTGTCGCCGATCCGCTTCTGCATTATAGGCGCATAAGCCACATCCGCACTCCAGCTTATTGACGTGTGGCCGTCCTTGAGACGGTTGGCCATAAGTGTGAGTTTCCTACCGAACTCCTCGTCCGATTCAGTGGCAACGAGCAACGGAAGTTCAGCCCGGCATATACTGTCGAAATCCTGGGCGAACCTGTCATATCCGGCAAAATTATATTTCACTTCCGAAGCGAACCGTGTCGCTATCGAGGCTTTCTGAACTGGGGTCAGATCATTTTTAGCAGTAGCGGCCAATGAACAGATCATAACGGCCATTAACGTAAAACAGTGTAGTCGCATAATATTATATCCTTATAATTATGGTGATAATTTTTGATTCTTATGTATGCAAAATTAATCACTCGCACACAGAAATCAAACTACGCGACCTTACATCACGCCCCATAACATACTGATAATCAAAATAGATATATAAAATAATCTAACATCACCCTACAAGGGTGCCATTCATCCGAAATAGGATAGATATTCCTCTTTCCGCACACAGTCGCTTTTTGTTATCACTCCTTTCAGGCGCGACTTGTACACATATATGTTTCTCAACTCAGTGCCGGTAAACACACTTATCGACTGCAACGACAACCCACAGAACAGATACAGGGCAAGCCTGTACTGAACGTTGCTCAGTTTCGGGAAATCCTCACGGAATCTCGTCATGAGATTATCATTGCAGCTGTTCACCACGTCCTCTATCTCCTGCGTGGCTTCAGCGGAACTGAAACTGTTGATGGACTCCTTCACCTTGTTGTAGATACGTTTCTGTTCTGAGACCGTTTCCTTACATTCGAACCATGACACCGCCAGTTCGTCGATAAGATGAAATCTCGACTGGAACAATTCCGATATTTTAGACGAAGTTGCCTTATGACGGCTATCGCTTTCAAACAGATTATCCGACAATGCCCGCATACGCAACACGTCGTTTTCATGCCGGACTTTCAGCAACTGGTTCCGTTTCCAGAAATACAGCAAAAGCGACGCTGCAACTACTATGGTAATTATAACTGCCAACACGGCCATACGCGTCCGGTAACGGGCTATGGATGCGTCAAGCCACGCCTGCCGTGTGGCTGAATCATATTTCTGATTCAGGGCAAGGCTGCTCTCTTCCAATTTGCGTTCATCAAAAACACGATTGGCGGCACGGCTCCGCAGGCTGTCTACTGCCGCCAGTTCCCGGTGCCGTCCCATCTTCTCAAGTATGCTGTATTCCACATTCCTGCAAAGATATTCATCGGTAGCATTGTGCGGGAGTTTGATTGCCTCTTGTATGAGCCGGTAGGCACTATCCGGCTCATTCATGTGCCAATAGGCCCTTGCCCAATGGGCGAGAGTATTCGATGTCATTTCCTGTTTTCCGGCAATCGAGTGCCATATATCCACAGCCTCAGCCGACCGGCCGTTTTCATCATAAGCCCTTGCAAGAAAATCAAGATAGAAAATCTTATAGCTATGGGATGCATTGGCCATCACCTCATCCTTCATGGCCAATAAAGAATCAAGTGCACCCTTGTAGTCACGCTTTGCACAAAACGCTCCCGCCACGGCCATACGGGCCTCCATCAGCTGCTTCTTACAGTCAAGTTCGCGGAACATAGCCACAGCCTTATCGGCATAGTACTTGCTGACCGTGCCGTTGAATCCCTGCTCGTATACATTAGCAAGATTACGGTATATTATACCCAAGTCAAACTTGGAGTCAAGCTGCAAAGCAATGAATTCAGCATCCTTCAGATACTCGATCCTGCCCACGGAATTATTCTCCGACTTGGCATTGACCGATTTTATTATCAGAGCCTTGACCTCATCGGCCGTAAACGAACCGTCAAAGGCCGACATTGCCCTCCGGCTCATTAATTCAGGCATATCGACCGGTTCATTGTGTACAATACACGTGTATGCGGAAAGCAACGTAAGCCGATCCTTCTGCCGTTCGGGCAACATCACGGTATCCACCTGTGCAATTATAGCCATGGCCGAGTCCGGTGAGTCTGCAATAAGGGTTTCCACCTCCGCAAGCTTCCTGCCATAATCACCCGTACCCCGGCACCCTATGAGCACCAGAAACACAAATATCAATATATACGGAAGCCGGATCATAAGGTGTATATTGTGCCGGTAATACATTTCTTCATCATACTTTTCGCAAATTTACACAATCCTCCCTTACCCTTTTTAATTCACTGATATTTTTTGATTTTTTCCTCCTTTTTTCCTCACTGATAGGCCCAAGTGCACTTTTTGAGGTGAGGTGTGCCGTTTAATCAAAAGTGTTTCGTAAATTTGTAAGAATTTTTGTGGAAACATCCTATTACATAGAATTACGAACCTCTGAAAAATGAAATTTGTAGGTGCACACGTGTCGAGTGAAAACGGAGTAGGCAACGCGCCCATGATTGCAAACGAAATGGGAGCGAAAGCATTCGCCATATTCACACGCAACCCTTCACGATGGAAATCCAAAGCCATCCCTGCGGCTGAAGCCGACAAGTTCAAGGACAATTGCGCGAAGTTCGGCTACACCCCCTCACAGATATTACCACACGACAGCTTTCTGATAAATCTCGGCGCTCCGGATCCTGACAAACTGGTAAAATCACGCGAAGCGTTTCTCGACGAATTCCAGCGCTGCGAACAGCTTGGACTTACCATGCTTAACTTCCATCCCGGAAGTCACCTCGGTGAAATGGATCCCGAAAAATGTCTTGACCTGATAGCCGAAAGTATCAATCTCACATTAGATGCCACATCAGGAGTGAAAGCCGTAATTGAGAACACTGCGGGACAAGGCAGCAATCTCGGTTACAGTTTCGGCCAGATAGCGCGGATAATAGAGCATGTGGAGGATAAGGAACGTGTAGGAGTATGTATCGATACATGCCATGTCTATTCGGCCGGCTACGACATAGCCACGCCACAGGGGTATGAAGCCACATGGCGTGAATTTGACGAGACAATCGGCCTGAAATATCTCTGCGGCATGCACATCAACGATTCAAAACGTGAGCTATCCTCACGCATCGACCGCCATGAGTCACTGCGCAAAGGCACCCTCGGAACAGAATTTTTCACCATGCTGATGAACGACCCGAGAATGGATAACATCCCTCTGATTCTCGAAACGCCTGATGACACGATATGGCCCGAAGAAATATCATGGCTGTACTCACTTGTAAGGTAATGACGGTAACGTTCAATACACAATTACGAATTAAAAAAAATCAATCATTATAAATTTACTTCATCAACCCACTGAATCTCATGAAAACCAAGCCAGATTTAGGTTTTTGGAAACTATGGAATCTTAGTTTCGGCTTTTTCGGCGTTCAGATAGCCTACGCCCTGCAGAGCGCCAACGTATCCCGAATATTTGCCACCTTAGGTGCTGATCCCCACGATCTCAGCTACTTCTGGATACTCCCCCCACTTATGGGCCTTATCGTGCAGCCTATTGTAGGTTCTGCCAGTGACAAGACTTGGAACCGCTTCGGCCGAAGGCTTCCATATCTGATATTCGGAGCTCTTGTAGCCATAATCGTGATGTGCCTGTTGCCTAATGCAGGCAGCTTCGGACTGGCCGTGTCATCGGCAATTCTCGTAGGACTTATAGCCCTTATGCTTCTCGACACATCCATCAACATGGCCATGCAGCCGTTCAAGATGCTTGTAGGCGATATGGTCAACGAGAAACAGAAAGGACTTGCCTACTCAATCCAGAGCTTCCTGTGTAACGCAGGCTCCATTGTGGGCTATGTGTTCCCGTTCATCCTCACATGGATCGGGTTCCGCAACACCGCTGCGGAAGGGGTAATTCCCGAAACGGTGGTCTACTCTTTCTATATAGGAGCCGCCATATTGCTCATCTGTGTGGTTTATTCACTTGCCAAGATCAAGGAATGGCCTCCGCAACTCTATGCCGAATACAACGGAGGCGCACCCTCCAAAGATAGCGGAAAGAAAGAAAGCTCCAACATGTTCAAGCTGCTGGCACATGCCCCGAAAACTTTCTGGACCGTGGGTATCGTGCAGTTCTTCTGCTGGTTCGCATTCCTTTTCATGTGGACATATACCAACGGCACAATAGCCGACAAATCCTTCAACACTCCCGAAACAGAGACTATACACGGCATATCCGGTATATATGAAGGAAAGGCCGTCAACTACAACGCCAAATATATTCTCGCTCCCGACTCTACCCTCATTGTGGAGAAGGGCAAAGCCACAGTGGCCGGATTCACTGCCAACGGAAAATTCACCCGTGCATCCATGATCGAGATAGTGCGTCCCGGTCAGGCTACCGACACCATAGTGAACAACGACCTTGTGGTTACCGATAACGGAGAGCCCAAATACAAATTCGGCCAACCCATCGACGTGACAGGAGCGACAGTGGTAATAAACCACAATATCTCTGTTGATAGCCTCCGGTCCATAGAACTCACAACTGAGCTTTCACGCCTTGAAGGTCCGGTCAACCTGATGCTGGCCGACATCTATACCCACGATCCCCGCACTCAGGCCCTATATCTTGAAGGAGTGGAGGACGCTCCGTTAAGCAATGCTTCAGAAGCTAAATTCGAAACAGCCAAAGTGCTTAACACCGAATCAAAGGAATATAACGAAGCCGGCAACTGGGTCGGTATTCTCTTCGCTATCCAGGCCATCGGATCCGTGCTGTGGGCCGTAGTGCTGCCGCGCTTCCGAAGCCGCAAATTCTCCTATGCGCTGAGCCTTCTGCTCGGAGCCGCAGGTTTCATATCGGCAGGACTTATCACAAACCAGTATCTGCTGTTCGTGTCGTTCATACTTATAGGCTGCGCCTGGGCTGCTATGCTTGCATGGCCGTTCACCATCCTTACCAACTCGCTTAAAGGCGGCAATATCGGAGCTTACCTCGGCTTGTTCAACTGCTCAATATGCATTCCGCAGATTGTAGGCGCCATAGTAGGCGGATGGATTCTCATGGCCCTCGGTAGTCCCGGAGAGGTGGCACCCCAATGGATGATGATGATAATAGCAGGTATCTCACTGGTGATCGGTGCTCTTTGTGTGGCATTTATCAAGGAAAACGAAAGCTCGAAATAACCGGTTGCGGACTATAACCCATTACAGCGGGGCGCGGACAAAGATTACCCCCGCCCCGCTTCACATTATATAATATATAAACCACCATGATCAATGTGACTGATGACGATGAACGCTTCATGCGTTATGCCATTGCCGAAGCCCGTAAAGCATTGGAAGAAGATGAGATACCCATTGGTGCTGTAGTAGTGTCGCGCGGCATGGTCATAGGACGTGGCCATAACATGACCGAACAGCTGCAGGATGTGACAGCTCATGCCGAGATGCAGGCAATCACAGCGGCAGCACAACGCCTTGGAGGCAAATATCTCGAAAATTGCACCATCTATGTCACGGTGGAACCATGCACAATGTGTGCCGGAGCAATAGGATGGAGCCAGATAAAACGGGTGGTCTACGGCACCGGCGACTCAAAGCGCGGCTACACTACAGTGACAGGGCCGTCATCGCCCTTTCATCCCAAGGCAACAGTGACCCAAGGCATATTGCAGGACGAATGCGCATCGCTCATGAGAATGTTCTTCGCGTCAAAACGAAGCAGGTGAACAGGTTGAACTAAATTTATAGATGGCTTGTTAATCTGACATAAGGTTCCTGAAAAAGGCACCATGTGTCATGAATTGTATTAACAATCACAACTATAAATTTATGAAACGTCTCACCCTAACATTTCTCGGCATAATAACCGTAGCTGCCGCAGCATTTGCGCAGAAACCTGACAAAAACGAGTTAAAACAACTCAAAGCGTTCCTTTCGCAGCCTGCTGCCGAAAGCCCTACCAACGCCGAAGCACTTAAAATCACCGACCTCGGCAATCCTGCCACATGGGAAGGAGTGAAATTTGAGAACGGACACATAACCGCCATAGAATGGAAGGATAAGAAACTTGCCGGCACACTTGACCTGAAAGGGTTCACGGCCCTCCAGAAACTCGACCTGTCACGCAACAGGATAGCATCCGTGACCCTATCCTCAATGCCGGCACTTTCGGAACTCAACATACAGCGCAATGTGCTCACTGCCGCAAACCTCAGCGACATGGCGGCCCTGACGAAAGTAAACATATACCGCAACCGCCTTACAGAGCTGAACTTCGTCAACACACCCGCCATAAAACAGCTGAACTGCTCCAACAATCTTTTCGTTGAGCTAAGCCTCGCCAATTCCCCTACATTGGAGACGCTCAACTGTCAGGGTTGCCACCTTGAAGCGCTCGACATAAGCGGATGTGTGAAACTGAAAAACCTGTATTGCGGCTACAACAGGCTTAACGCCGTGACGCTTGCCGGAGTGGAAAATCTCCAGAACCTGAATGTCGACGACAACGAGATATCCACCATGATAGTGTCGGGCCTCCCCTCCCTTGCCACATTCATATGCAGCGACAACAACATGAAGACACTCGGAATGCGCAACTGCGGCGCACTGATCGATCTTGTGTGCTCCTACAACGATCTGACCACTCTTGATGTCGACAACTGTCCCAATCTGCAATATGTGGACTGTTCCTACAATGACCTTACTGACCTGAGTCTTTCGGGATTCAATTTCCTACAGCGGCTTATATGCAACAACAATCAGCTTCTCATGCTTGATGTGGCCTTCGATTCACAACTTACATATATCAACTGCCGAAACAACATGATTTCCGATCTGCGCACAATGGGCTGCGACAACCTGCGCATGGTGGCATGCCAGTGGGACTACTGAAACTCATAACCCTTTACCTCCATATATAATACCCTTGCACGGGGTCGGACTTTTGAATTTCCGGCCCCGTGCAGCTCAATTTGTAGGTATGGGGATTTTTTGCTATGTTTGCACGGATATGATAAATATAAAACGATTTACAATCACAGCCGCCATTGTCGCCTCCCTCACTGTATGGGGTGCCGTGCCCTCTATAATCACCCTTATGGATGAGGCAGGCAAAGCGCAGGACAAAGGTGACTGGAAACTTGCCGAGGAAAAGTACAAGGAGATAGTCGCAGCCTATCCCACCGACGAACATATCCCCTGGATAATGTCGAACATAGCGATAATGCAGTCATACCAAGGCAATGATTCCCTTGCACTTGCCACTCTCGACGATGCACATGAACGGCAGCCCCGCTCAATAACAATCCTTGAGAACCGTGCTCTGATCCGCAACAACACCGGCAATGAAAAAGGCGCATACGAGGATTTCGCACGCATCCTTGAGATTGATTCGCTCCATTGGCAGGCCCGGTATCTTCACGGCATGATAGCCCTGAACCGCCGCGATACGGTAATGGCTGAAAAGGATTTCACAAAAGTAGCCGCACAAATGCCCGAGTCGGAGGAAGCCCACATAGGCATGGCTGCTCTTTACACCGCAAAGAAAGACTATCCTGCTGCAATAAAGGAATATGACTGGCTGCTTGCCAGAAAACAGGAAACGGATTTCTACGTAAACCGGGCGGCCTGTCTCCTTACGCTCGACAGGCTTGACGAAGCGTCGGCCGACATAACAGAGGGACTCCGCATCAACCCTGACGACGGAGAGCTATACCTTCTGCGGGCATGGCTCAACAACAAACGTTTCCGTCCCGACGAAGCAAAAGCCGACGGCAATACGGCTATCAGGCTCGGAGTTTCCCGGGCCCGGGTGGAAAAGACACTTGAACGCGAATAACAATATACCCACACCTATTTATTAAATACCGCATTTTTATGAAACTGAACAATCTGATTCTATGCGCGGGAGCAGTCCTTGCACTCGCATCATGTTCAAACAAGGACAATGACGGAACATATACCGTCACCGTGCCTCTGACAGGCCTTGACATGAATGGCAAGACAGTGTATCTTTCCAACTATGACACCCGCGAGAAAATCGACAGCGTGACCGTGGAAAACGACACAGCCCGCTTCACAGGCACAGCCACCAAGGCATTTATGGCCAATCTCATCTACGACGGCCGCACACTCCGCGAGTTTATCGTAGAGAAAGGCGACATCACATTCGACACCGTAAACTACTGGGCTTCCGGCACACCTCTTAACGAATCGTTCGGAAAAATTCTGAGCCGCCTTACTGAAATTGAAAAAGAGGCCCGCTCCCTGCCCCGTGACTCCTCGGCCATGGAAACCTACACAAAATTGGAAACCGAATACGACAGTATAGTGGCCGCTTCGGTCGAGGCAAACAAAGCCAATCCTATCGGATATTATTTCTTTGCCGGGAACCTCTATAACATGGATTCGGAAGAACTTGGCGAACAGCTGAAAAAATACCCTGAATTCAAGGACACCGAAGCTGTGAAACGCCGTCAGGAAACACTTCAGAAAATAGCGGAGACATCAGCCGGAAAACAATACAAGGATTTTACCGTAAAATACAACGGCGCCGACCAGAAACTCAGCGACTATGTAGGCAAAGACGGCAAATACACCCTCGTGGACTTCTGGGCAAGCTGGTGCGGCCCCTGCATGCGTGAGATCGAGACTCTGAAAAAACTCAATAAGGAATATGGCTCAAAAATGAATGTAGTGGGTGTGGCCGTATGGGACGAACCCGAAAACACTCTCGACGCCATAGCACGCAAGGAGATATCCTGGCCCTGCATAATTGACGCACAACGCATTCCCACCGATATTTATGGTATTGCCGGAATACCCTGCATCATCCTCATAGATCCGCAAGGCAAGATCCTTGTACGTGACAAGATGGGTGAAGAGCTTGAACAGGCTGTGAAGGAAGCCCTTGCTCCGGCAGCCGAATAATACGCAAACCTGCGGATAACAGATACCCGGATCCATACATAGCGATGGGCCGGGTATTTTATTTTACTATTGCACGTTTAGCGGAAGTTACGTAAATTTGCATGATAAAATGAGTTTCTGAACCGACACAACAATACATTATCACAATGCTGGATAAAATTGCAGCCCTTAAGGAACAGATTGCTGGCCTTAAGGCATCGAACATGGCAGAAGTAGAAGAGCTTAGAGTGAAATACCTCAGTAAAAAAGGTGAGGTATCGGCATTATTCAACGAATTCCGTGAAGTACCAGCCGAACAGAAACGCTCCATAGGCCCGGCGCTCAACGAACTCAAGGGATTCGCCCTTGACCACATAAATGCCCTGCGCGAAGCATTGGAAAGCAACGACTCTACCGACGAGGTCATTGACCTTACACGCACACCTGCGGCCATGCCGCAAGGTTCACGCCATCCGCTGTCGATAGTGCGCGACGAGATTGTCGACATATTCTCACGCCTCGGCTTCTCTGTTGCCGAAGGTCCGGAAATAGAGGACGACTGGCATGTGTTCTCCTCACTCAACTTTGCCGACGACCATCCCGCACGCGACATGCAGGACACATTTTTCATCCAGCGTAATCCCGATGTGCTTCTGCGCACCCACACCTCCTCGGTCCAGACCCGCGTAATGGAAAAAACACAACCCCCGGTACGTATAATCTGCCCGGGACGCGTTTACCGCAATGAAGCCATTTCGGCCCGCGCACACTGTTTCTTCCATCAGGTGGAAGCATTATATATCGACCGCAACGTATCGTTTGCCGACTTGCGCCAGGCCCTGCGGTATTTTGCCCGCGAGATGTTCGGCCCCGACACAAAAATACGTCTCCGCCCAAGCTATTTTCCCTTCACCGAGCCGTCGGCCGAAATGGATATATCCTGTAACCTCTGCGGAGGCAAGGGCTGCTCTTTCTGCAAGCACACCGGATGGGTGGAAATACTCGGCTGCGGAATGGTGGACCCCAACGTACTCGACGCATGCGGCATTGACAGCAAGATCTACACCGGCTATGCCCTCGGCATGGGTATAGAACGCATCACCAACCTCAAATATCAGGTAAAGGATCTCCGCATGTTCTCCGAAAACGACCGCCGTTTCCTCATGGAATTCAAAGGAGCCCGTTAAAAAAGCTGCCTTTAGCACATATGACTGTAAACGACCGCTACTCCGCTGTTATAGAATGGTTTGAGAAGTCTATGCCTGTAGCCGAGACCGAACTCTGTTACCGCAACCCTTATGAGCTTCTATGTGCCGTGATTCTGTCGGCCCAATGCACCGACAAGCGGGTGAATATGATTACACCACCCCTTTTCGAGGCATTTCCTACGCCCCAGAGTATGGCTGCCGCCACAACAGATGAGATCTTCCAGTACATAAAATCATGTTCCTATCCCAACAACAAAGCCCGCTCGCTTCAGGGCATGGCACGCATGCTTGTTGAGGAATATGGAGGGGAAGTGCCGGGCGACATAGACAGCCTCCTTAAAATTCCCGGAGTAGGACGCAAGACAGCTAATGTGATACTCGCCGTGGTGTTCGACAAGCCCACAATGGCTGTGGATACCCATGTGTTCCGTGTAAGCGAGCGCATAGGGCTGACCACCGGGAGCAAGAATCCTCTTATGACCGAGCGCACACTCGTAAAACATATACCGGAGGAAAAAATTGCCAAGGCGCACCATTGGCTGATACTCCACGGGCGCTACGTGTGCAAGGCACGTAAACCCGACTGCCTGAATTGCGGACTCACTTCCGTATGCCGCCATTACAACAAAACAACCTATAAAAACGCAACTTGCTGATGAATATAGAGAAAGCTTCGATGTATCAGTTCGTACGATTCGTAATAGTGGGTGTAATCAACACCCTCGTTTCGCTGATAGTCATATTCCTATGCAAATCAGTATGGGAAATAAACGAATGGGTCTCGAATCTTATAGGCTATGTGGCCGGTGTGATAAACTCATTTATATGGAACAAACTGTTTGTGTTCCAAAGCCACTCATCAACCCTGCATGAGGGATTGAAATTCCTGATCGGCTTTGTGCTGTGCTACGGGATCCAGTTTGCCGCCACATGGCTCCTTTACAATTACACCTGGCTTAACGACATCGAGTTTGTGGTAATGTCGCAGACATTCTCAGGTTATGCCGTGGCCACAGTGATGGGAATGTGTGTCTATACGCTTGCCAACTTCATCTACAACCGGGCTGTTACATTCAAAGCGGCAGCCTCCCCTACCGATGCCGCCGCATGACATATGGTACACCGATCAGTCGTGATGATACGGCAGATTGCCCAATATGGCGAAAGATCGGTAAAGCTGTTCAGTGAAGAAAAGACGCGCCATTTCGTGCGGAAACGTCATTTTTGACAGCGACACCTTGAAATCGGCCCTTGCATATACCGCATCGCTGAATCCATATGGGCCGCCGATCACAAACACCAACCGCTTTATTCCCGCCACCATACGTTTTTCCACAAAACCGGCAAACTCACGCGATGTCATAGCCATCCCACGCTCGTCAAGAAGCGCAAGGCAGTCGCCCGGTTTCAGATAAGCCAATATGGATTCACCCTCGGATGCTTTCTGCCGCGCCTCCGTAAGCGAACGCGTAGACTTCACATCAGGAATGGCTACAGATTCAAAATCGGCAAGCTTTGAAATTCGCTGGGCATACATATCAATCCCCTCACGGATATAGGCGGTGCGCACAGGCCCTACGGCAAGCAACGTAATCTTCATAAAGTTAAACGGCTATTCAGGGGTTTTTGTTAACTTTGCACAAAGGTAACAAATTTAACACACAGTTTATGAAAACTCGAGATGAACTTATAGATGATCTGCTCACGCTGGCATTTGCGGAAGATGTGGGCGACGGCGACCATACCACTTTAAGTACTATTCCTGCTGAAGAAACAGGCCGTCAGCAACTTATAATAAAAGAAGAAGGCATACTCGCCGGTGTCGATATAGCCCGCAAAGTTTTCGAAAAATTCGATCCTGAGCTTAAAATGACCGTGTTCATCGAGGACGGGGCACACGTACGTCCCGGCGATGTGGCTTTTGTGGTGGAAGGCAGTGTCAGAAGCCTGCTGCAAACAGAACGCACCATGCTCAACATAATGCAACGTATGAGCGGCATAGCCACCACTACCGCCCGTTATCAGAAACAGCTGGAAGGGCTCAAGGCCAAAGTGCTCGACACACGCAAAACCACCCCCGGAATGCGTATGCTTGAAAAAGAAGCCGTAAAGATAGGCGGAGGCTGCAACCATCGCATAGGATTGTTCGACATGATCCTTATAAAGGACAACCATGTTGATTTCGCCGGCGGAATAGCTCAGGCAGTGGAGCGTGCGCGCCAATATCTCAAAGCCCACGGCAAAGATCTGAAGATAGAAGTGGAGGTACGCAACACCAAAGAGATCAATGAAGCCCTCGAAGCCAATGTGGACCGTATAATGCTCGACAATTTCACACCGGAGCGTACACGTGAAGCCGTGGAACTGATAGCCGGACGCGCCGAGATAGAATCCTCCGGAGGCATTACACTTGACACTCTGCGCCAATACGGCGAAACCGGAGTGGATTTCATATCGGTAGGAGCCCTGACTCACTCGGTGAAAGGGCTCGACATGAGCTTCAAGGCCTGCTGACGGCCAGGAGATCGGTCAGTGTGAAGCCGCGGAATGAGTCGATAATGGCATGTGCATGGTTCTGAAGCTTGGATGACGGAAATGTAGAGGCCACACCTATCACAGTGGCGCCGGAGGCCATTCCGGCCTGAAGGCCCTGTAATGAATCCTCAAACACGTAACATTGCTTCGGATCCAGCCCCAACTTGGCCGCGCCAAGGCAATACCCTTCCGGATCAGGCTTGGAACGGCTGACCATAGTGCCGTCGACAACTGCCCCGAAATAGTTACGTAGACCGGGAAGCTGAACAAACAGTTCCTTCATCTTCACATCATCGCTGCTCGTTACTATAGCCATAGGCACTCCGGCTGCCTGAAGTGAATCAAGAAACTCTGCAACACCGTCGCACAGTCCGTAGCGTATGACTTTCTCAAACTCATGGATACGTGCCACTATGGCATCACGTATTTCCCCTTCGGGATAATGCGCTATGATCTGCGACAGTGTGGTTCCTTTTATCGCCAACGGATAATCAGGAATACCTGTGGGATAATCGCGTTCTATTCCGGCCCAGAACTCAGTATACGACCGCTCACTGTCTATCAGCACTCCGTCAAGGTCAAACAGGACCCCGAACTCATTATTTCTCATAACTATAATCTGTCCTCGTAAAATTTTAAAGCGCAAAAATAACATTTTCACGCCATCCGCACAACAACAATGATACACGACGTAACTCTAAGATTAAATCCACGCACCGCCGCTACAAAGATGCTTCTCCTTGCCGCGATAAGCGACTCGCTTCATATCGACGCCAACCGCATAAAGGATATGGCGGTGACCCGCCGGAGCATTGATGCACGGCAGCGCAATGTGGCCGTCAATCTCAATGTCAGAGTGTGGGTGGACGAAGACCGGCAACCGGAACCGCCCCAGCCTGATCCGTATAAAAATACTTCGGCCGGGTCACCGCAGGCCATAGTGGTAGGCGCCGGCCCCGCCGGATTGTTTGCCGCACTTGAGCTTCTTAAACACGGCATACGCCCTATTGTTATAGAACGCGGCAAAAAAGTGGATGACCGGCGCCGTGACATGGCGCTTATATCACGCGAAGGCAAGGTGGACCCTGACAGTAATTACTGTTTCGGCGAAGGAGGTGCCGGGGCATTCTCCGACGGCAAGCTTTTCACCCGAAGCAAAAAACGGGGATCGGTAGATGATGTTTTACGCACACTTGTGGCCCATGGAGCCGATGAAGCCATACTTATCGACACCCATGCCCATATAGGATCCGACAAACTGCCCGGTGTGATAAAGCGTATACGTGAAACCATCGAGGCCCACGGAGGAAGTGTAGTCACAGAAAACCGGGTGGAGAGCCTTATCCTCCACAACAATGAGGTGACCGGTGTAAGGACAGCTTCAGGCAAGGAATGGCATGGCCCCGTCATTCTCGCCACAGGCCATTCGGCCCGCGATGTATACCGGATGCTGCACAATTCCGGAATACGGCTTGAACCGAAAGGCATAGCTGTAGGTTGCCGAATGGAACACCCCCAGGAACTGATTGACCGGATGCGTTACCATTCTCCAGCAGGCCGCGGCAAGTATCTTCCCCCCGCGGAATACACTCTGTCAACACGCATTGACGGACGCGGAGTATATTCGTTCTGTATGTGCCCCGGCGGGGTCATAATTCCTGCTGCCTCCGCTCCCGGTGAGATAGTGGTAAACGGAATGTCGGCGTCGGCCCGCAGTTCACGTTGGGCAAATTCCGGAATGGTGGTGGAGATACTTCCCGAAGATATTCCCGACAGCATCAATCCGGAGGCACCGGAACTGAAACTGATGAGCTTTCAGGAAACCATTGAGAAATCCTTCTTCAACGATTCAGGCAACGGTTCACAGAACTCACCTGCCCAGAGAATGAAAGATTTTGTGGACGGCATAGCATCAAAGGATCTGCCCGCGTCATCATATCCTCCCGGACTGCATCCTGCCCGCGTGGACAAACTGTTGCCGGCCGGAGTATCGAGGCGGTTACGCGAAGGCTTACGCCAGCTCGGAGCACACAACAATGGGTTCCTGACCAACGAAGCCGTTGTTATAGGTGCCGAGACACGCACATCCTCCCCTGTAAGAATTCCACGCAACCCTGAATCATTAAACCATACGGATATAAAGGGGCTCTATCCCGCCGGTGAGGGGGCCGGATATGCGGGAGGCATAGTGTCGGCTGCCATGGACGGCGAAAAAGTAGCCCGCTCATTGGCTGCCTCAATAAACGCTTCACTTTAACAACCATCTGCCATGAACTATTATCTGTCACGCAACTACCGTAACACAACCTCAGCCGGCAACAAAGCCAAAACCGACATTGAGGCGATAATGGATTCGATGGGCTACCGCTATGCCGGACTGTCGCAAAGCCATCTGAAAGGGAGCGCAGCGGCATTTTTCCGCACACTCGGCTCTGTGATCAAAGCGCCCTGGAGCCTTCATAAAGGTGACATGCTCGTGGTTCAGTATCCGCTGAAAAAATATTTCTCGGCAGTATGCCATGCCGCCCACCTCCGTGGGGCAAAAGTGGTGGCCGTGATCCATGACCTCGGCAGTTTCCGGCGCAAAGCACTGACCCCGGAGCGTGAGATACGGCGCCTTGATAACGCCGATTACATAATAGCCCATAACCGCGCAATGAAAGAATGGCTGGAGGCCCACGGCATAAAACGGCCGGTAGACACTCTGGAGATATTCGATTACCTCTCTTCATCGGAAGCCCCGCTACGCACATCCGAGCCTGGCAGCACCCCGAGGATAGTATATGCCGGAGGCCTTAACCGCCGCAAAAATGCTTTCATCTATGAAATGGGAGAACATCTGGGACCATGCAAAGTAGCATTGTACGGACGTGGTTTCGAAGCGGATGAAGCCAGATGCAAAGAAAAATTCGACTACAAGGGGTTTACTCCAAGCGACACACTCATAGCCACAGCCGACGGTCATTTCGGCTTAGTGTGGGACGGTGACAGCACGGACGGATGCACAGGCGATTTCGGCGAATACCTCCGCTACAACAATCCTCACAAGGTATCGCTGTATCTGCGCTGCAATCTCCCTGTGATTCTATGGCGTGAAGCCGCCATGGCTCCTTTCATCACACACGAGGGCGCAGGATTCACCGTAGGATCAATCGACGAGATACCGCAACGGATAGCCGCGCTTGAACCCGGAGAATATCTGCGTATGAAAAAGAAAGCCGAAGACATGAGCAAAAAACTCGCCTCCGGCCATTTTATACGTGCAGCGCTCGCCCGTGCCGAACAAGCACTGAAATAAATTGCATCTTACTCTATAAGTCGTTGCCTGATGCAGCCTTTTTACGCCGCTCGTGCTCCTCGTTGTAATGTTCGAGATTCTGACGCATTGAGGTCAACTCCTTGTTCAGGGCCTCTATCTCGGCCGACTGGTTTCGGATTGTTGTTAGAAGGGAATTCAATTCCTCATTCTCAATTGAAAGGGGATACTGCTCCTCCACCCTCACTATAAAATCAGAAAGCACATTCATATAGTTTGTAAATGCCGCAAAGGGAGTTTCATAGGGGCTGAACTCGGAATGCACCGAACCGTCATCGCTGTGCTTTGTCGACATATAGAAGAAATGATCCGACGACTGTAGATAGTTCCAGTCCTGTTTAAGGCGCCTGTCGTCACACATCCGTACACGCTCAGCCACAGAATACAGTTTCCCGAAAGCTTCACGCTGCATGTCATTGCCTATCCACGCCGAAGTGTCGCGTGCCTCGTCGGCCCACGATATGGGATGCATCACTGTAAGCGAATCCACCGGCGGATAAACCTTGAGTATCTCCGAAGGGGTCATAAAGCGCACATCACGCTCTGCGGCAAAACGCGGCAAAGCTTCCATAAACTGGAATATGCCGGTGGTGGCAGGCTGTATGCCTCCGAGCACTTCGAGATTCATACATATATTGAACACCTCCTGCCCTGCCGGTGCTCCGGCTATGCTGTCGATGTACTTATCCGCAGTCATAGGATATCCGGGCCATGCGGAATCAGAGAAATGATATGAGATCTCTTCACTCAGCACATCATTCATAAGCAGCAGTTTAAGTTTGGGAAGCCCCGCCGCGCTATACACATAGTTAGGCGATTTCCATCCCAATATATGTTTTGCGCCCTCCGTCACCACGCCTTTAAAACCGAGCGAGGCTATCATAGGGGCTATGTCATCGCAGTAGATCATCTCGGTGTTGCGGAACACCTTGGTCTTCACGCCGAAAAGCTCCTTTATCTTCAGTTCGTGGGCCTTTACCTGCGAGGCAAATTCATCCGGGTCCACAAGGCTTGACAGCGAATGTGCATAAGTCTCTGCAAGAAACTCCACACAGCCTGTTTTGGCAAGTTTCCTGAGCAGATCGATAAACTCGGGCACATATTGCTCGAACTGTTCTATGGCAAGCCCGGTGACGGACAACGCGCACTTGAAAGCGCCCTTGCTTTGGTCGATCATACGCAGCAACGTTTCCGCAGCTGGGATATAGCTCTGCCGCGCTATGCGTGTCACTATGTCGTCATTGGCAAAATCATCATAATAGTAATGGTCATTGCCTATGTCGAAAAACCGGTAACGTTTCAAACGGAACGGCTGATGTATCTGGAAATAAAAACAGATTGATTTCATATCTTGGTGAATTTATTTATTCTGATTAATATATTAGATAAACGACAGATTTTTCAGCGGCCAAGTACTTTATGGTATATGTCA
The DNA here is from genome assembly GCA_900547825.1 of uncultured Porphyromonadaceae bacterium. Lineage (GTDB taxonomy): Bacteria > Bacteroidota > Bacteroidia > Bacteroidales > Muribaculaceae > Amulumruptor. The sequence continues at coordinate 25,027 of URII01000007.1, read as the reverse complement.
ATCACCTTACGCCCGGCTTTGTCCCAGGTTATGCGGTTGACCTCGGCGAGGCCTTCATCGCGCAGATAGCGGTGGATAGCCGGATAGTTTATCAGCGAATATATGGCGTCGGCCATAGCGTCGATATCCCAATAGTCGGTTTTTATCACATTGTCGAGAATCTCGGCACATCCGCTCTGCTTGGAAATGATGGAAGGCACACCCATCTGCATGGCCTCCAACGGCGAAATGCCGAACGGTTCCGACACCGAAGGCATAATGTAAACGTCGCTCGCCTTAAGCATCTCATACACCCCGTCGCCTTTAAGGAAGCCGGTGAAATGAAACCTGTCAGAAATGCCCCGTTCAGCCGCCAACCTTACCATTTCCTCCATCTTGTCGCCGCTCCCGGCCATTACAAACCGTACATTACGGTTGTTTTTAAGCACCTTGGCGGCAGCCTCCACAAAATATTCAGGCCCTTTCTGCATGGTTATTCGCCCGAGAAATGTAACCACCTTATCCTTGGGTTTGGTCACCTCTATGTTAAGCAACCTGTCGGGCAACGGAGTCACCGCATTGTGCACCGTGGTCACCTTGGCCGGATCTATGCCGTATTTCTCCACTACAGTGCGACGCGTCAGATCACTCACCGTTATGATGTGGTCGGCATGGGTCATGCCGTCCTTCTCTATGCCGAACACTGTAGGATTGACATTGCCGCGCGACCGGTCAAAGTCAGTGGCATGTACATGTATCACCAACGGCTTGCCCGTTACCTGCTTGGCATGTATGCCGGCCGGATAAGTGAGCCAGTCATGTGAATGGATTATGTCAGTCTCCACCGTGCGGGCTATCACCCCGGCCGTAATGGAGTAATTGTTGATCTCCTCAAGGAGATTGTCGGGATAACGGCCTGAAAACTCAAGACAGCCGAGATCATTCGTTCGCATGTAATTGAAATCGGCGTATATGTTGTTTCTAAGGGCATAATACAGGTCAGGCGACATGAGTCTCCCTATCCGCGCCTCCACATAGTCGCGGTTGACGTCACGCCATGCCACAGGCACCTGCGATGCGCCTATTATCCGGGCAAAACTGCGGTCCTCATCGCCATAGGGCTTGGGAATGACAAAAGTTATATCCATATCGCCACACTCGTGCATTCCTTTGGTCAGCCCGTAGCTTGCCGTACCGAGACCGCCAAGAATATGGGGAGGGAACTCCCAACCGAACATCAATGCTTTCATACGGAATTTCAGTAAATAAGGTTCATGTACAATTTAAAATCAAAACCCATGGCCGATCAGGAATTAAAGTTCTTGAGTGTCTTTATAACCCTTATCACTTCCGCCACATTCACCGCATGGCTTATGCTTCCGTGACAGCTGTAGGGCGGATTGCCGTCGTAGAGCTGCGACAGCGAACCTATGCACCCGCTGCTCATATCGTCCTCAAACCCTATAAGCATACGGTCTATATAACCCACTCCGCTATGGCCGAATACTTTGAGATATGCCTCGGCATAGAAACCCATAAGCCAGGGCCGCGCTGTGCCGTTGTGCATGGCAAGCGCACGGTCGCGGGGCGAACCCACGTAGTTCGGCCGGTAGCCGTAGCTGCGGGGCGACAGGGTGCGCAACCCTTTCGGTGTAAGAAGCTCACGGGTCACGACATCCAGCACTCCCTTGCGCTGCCGGCGGTCAAGTGGAGAATAATCCAGCCCTATGGCTATGGCCATGTTGGGGCGCACCGAGAGATCCGGAACTCCCTCATGAACCGAGTCATACAGATAACCGTACTCATTGAGGAATGTATCGATAAACGGCTGCTTCATGTTTTCGGCAACGGCTGTCCACCGTTCCCTCACCGCATCATATTCACTTATACCTTCTACAAGCGATGCGCCGAACATAAGGGCATTATAAAGCAAGGCGTTGAACTCCAGCAGAAATCCCGTGCGGGGCACCACAGGGCGCCCGTCAAGCACCGACGACATCCACGACACAGGTTCATGGGCACCCATAGTCTCCACCAATCCGTTGGGAGCCAGTTGCAGATTAGGATGGCAACCATCGAGCACACATCCTATAATCCGCATTATAGTATCCATATAACGGCTGCGGGCTTCCTCCACTCCTGCCTCTTTAGCATATTGCTGCAAAGCCCATAACGCCCACAGAGGGACATCAGGCATATCTATGCCGGCTATACGGCTGTCGGTGGTTCCCGATTCAAGATATTCCAGAAGCGCCTTGGAAGCTGTGGCCATTATCTTTTCAAAATCCTCCTTATGGCTTATATAAAGAGTTGTTCCGGGAAGAGCCATGAAAGTATCACGTGCCCGGATCTGCCCCCAAGGATACGAAGATGTGATATACATATCGTCACCGTCAGTGATATAGAACTGTTTGGCGGCATTCTTGAGGCAGTTGTAGAAGCTCGTGCGGCATGTGCGCGAAGCTATTTCACGCTCATACATGGAAGTCAGGCTCCGCGGAGATGCTTCCTCGGTTCCTGCGGCGAAAATAATGCTCTCACCCCGTTTCATCGGCAATTCTATATACCCCGGAGTCCACAGATCCTCTATATAAGGTTCGCCACGGTCACGGTCCTTGGAATATTCAAAATTATTATACCAGTGAGGATCAGGGTGGAATTCACTTTTGCGCGATGTCTGCATGAAAAGCGAAGGGAAACCCGGATATAGACGGCACGATATTCCGTTCCTCACAGCCGGACAAGAAGTGTCAATCGCATCATTCTCCTTCATCAGCGAATTGGCATTTCGGAACGCAAGCATCGGACGCAGCCGCAGTGTGGTCGGGGAATGTGCCTCTACAAGTGTATAGCGTATCAGGATGCGGTTCTCATGCGATATAAATATTTTTTCCTTTGTAAGTATGACCCCTCCCACACGGTAGGTGGTGCGGGGAACATTCTCGCAATCAAATTCACGTATATATTTATGTCCGTTGGGTGAATAGACTCCTCCCTGATAGCGGTGTAGTCCGAGGTTGAAAGGCACTCCGTGCTGCACAACTGTCTCGTCAAGCGAAGAAAGGAGCACATGAGGCTCATTACCGGCCTCAGGAAGAGGTATCACAAGCAATCCATGCTGTTTGCGTGTATTGCAATCCACTATTGTGGTGCAATGATAGGCTCCGGCCCTGTTTGTACGCAGCATTTCCTTCGGAAGGGATTGCTCGAGGTTGATCATCAGGTTCTTATCAAACTTAAGGTAGCTCATGGGGTTATAGCGGTGTGTCATTTAGGTTTGTAACACACAAATCTAACCATTTAAGACTCCATTTGCAAATATTTAACTAAATTTTACCGAAATTTGCCATCACGGAATTTTTATTTAATTTTACACTGATTTTATAACCCGATCAGAATCCTCATGGCTAAACAGGAATATATTGAGCGCAACCGCGCATGGCTCAGAAACAAAGCCGCAGAACCGGACGTCAACCCCATTGACAAAGGTGTGCTTTACAAAGTAATAAAACAGGGATCATCCTCGGCGCCTGTGCCAAATCGTGGCAGCGTGGTGACGGTACATTATACCGGACGTACCATAAACGGAAAAGTTTTCGACAGCAGCCGTGGCGGCACACCTCCGGCATTCAGGCTGCGTGAACTTATTCCCGGATGGATAATTGCCTTGCAGCAGATGCATGTCGGCGATAAATGGGAGGTATATATACCCTCGGAGCAAGCCTATGGAAAATATAACCAGCCCGGAATTCCCGGTGGCTCCACATTGATATTTGAAATAGAACTTATAAGCGTATCGTAAGGGCCTAAAGCAATGTGCATATCGTGTGCGCGGGAATTGAGCTAAATTTGCAATAGAAAACAATAAAAAGTTATTTATAGACATTGCATTTATGGAAATTCTTGATGCCCTTGTATATATGCTCAACGAGATGTCGCCATATGTGTTGCTCGGCTTCCTTATTGCCGGGGTGATGCATGCATTCATCTCCCGTGCCACAATGTCACGCCATCTGTCAGGATCCGGCACAAAAGCTGTGCTGAAAGCCGCAATGATAGGCGTGCCGTTGCCGTTATGCTCATGCGGCGTACTGCCCACGGCGGTAGCTATGCGTCGGGCTGGCGCTTCACGTGCAGCATCCGCTTCATTTCTTGTAGCCACACCCCAGACCGGTGTCGACAGCATAGCCGCCACATGGTCACTGCTCGGTCCGGCGTTCGCCTTACTGCGGCCTGTAGCGGCGCTGCTCACCGCATTCGGATGCGGTATCACAGTGGGTAAAAACGAACAACCTGACGCGCAGAATCCGCCGTCATGCAGCATACCGGATAGTCAGGCCACATCCGACCCAACAACGCATCGAACTTTTATCCATAAACTGAAAGAGGCCCTCCACTATGGATTTATCGATCTGGTGGGAAGCATCGGAGGATGGCTTGTTGCCGGATTAATCATAGCGGCCCTGATCACTGTCTACGTTCCGGAGGATATGCTCGCCGCATTGGGTGACCGGCCGTTGCTGGCCATGATAGCCGTGGTCATAATAGCCGTGCCGATGTATGTATGCGCCACCGGCTCCATACCCATAGCCATGTCACTGATGCTCAAAGGTCTCTCACCCGGCACAGCATTGGTTCTGCTTATGGCAGGGCCGGCAGCCAACTTCGCATCATTCACGCTGATAACACGCGAAATGGGACGCCGCACCGCATTTATTTATCTCGCATGGATAATTGCGGGGGCAATAGGATTCGGCCTAATGATTGACTATCTGCTTCCTTCACAGTGGTTTATTCTTCCTTTGAGCAAACATGCCACCCACGGCATACACGGAGCGAATATTTTCAGCACCATATGTTCCGTTATACTGATAGCTTTGCTTATTTATACATTCGTAAAATCAAGACATCATACTCACACAACAATCACAGATATGACAACCCGATATATCATCAAAGGCATGAACTGCCCCCACTGCCAGAACTCTGTTGCAAAAAGCATACAGGCCGTAAATGGAGTGACCCAGGTTGATGTAAACCTGTCAAAAGGCATCGCCACCGTTGAAGGCGACCATAACCCCGACGATGTACTCAAAGCCGTGCGTGAAGCCGGATTCGACGCCTCACTCACCAACGCCTGATCCCACCACAAGTGATCATATCGGCAAAACTGAGCCAAATTCTTGCCCTGCTCTCCGCCCACAAACGTTTATGGACGGCACTTTTCCTGCTGTCCTTACTGAGCGTTTGCGACATTCCGTGGGCTCCGGCCTTCATGCTCTCGGAAATTGCAGCTACATTTTACCTCATCACAGTTTCTGCGCTTAAAGCCGTCATAATTACTCTTCTGCTTGCACCGTTGTTAGCACGTCCACGATATTATCCCGTTGCGATAGCGGCAATAATAGTCTATACCTTGCTATGCATCATAAACGGCGGCTGCTACATTTTATATGGCTTTGGCATATCACGCCGTTTCATCATAATAATATCACAAACCACATCCCACGAGGCAGCTGAATTTTTACCAGCCATGTTCATGAATATGAAAGGATGGCTGGCAAATCCATTGGCATGGACACTTTTAATTACGGCCCTCATGCTGATGTATTGTGTCAGATATGTTTCCGACCGTTTTTTTCGGATATGCTCCCTGACACTGGCCACAGCAGGAATAGCCTCCATGATAACGTTCGCATCATGCTTCAATGCAGCCAAATCAGCACCATTCCTATTGATCCGGCTGTTTAAATATGCCTATGAAGTACATCGGTCGGAAGAAGCCTACCGCGACATCATATCCAGCATAAGGCCATTTCCGCACCCTGAATCAGTTGCATCAACCCACATAGCCGGAACCATAATCCTCGTAATAGGCGAATCCGCCTCACGCGGCCATTATTCACTCTACGGCTACCCGCTTCCCACCACCCCTAACCTTGACTCCCTCCGTGACTCCCTTGCCGTATTCACCGACGCCATAGGTTCCTCTGCCTCCACAGCGGGAAATTTGGAACGCATCCTGACATTCAAACACGATGACGCCACATTCAACGACTGGCATAAGTTTCCATCCCTTATCGACTTGTTCCGCACCGCCGGATATAAATGTTTCTGGCTGTCAAATCAGGAACGTGTGGGTCTATGGGGAAATTCATCCATAGCCCTTACCGCCCATGCCGATGTGATAACCCACACCAGCGGTGAGAGCTCAGAAGACGTGATGCTGTTCCGTCATGATAACGCACTGCTGCCACCGTTGGAGAAAGCTCTAAACGACAGCACATCACACAAGCTGATAATAATGCAGTTGGCAGGCTCTCATGCCGATTACAAAAACCGATATCCATCCGGGGCATCCCGGTTCAATAGCAGTCACATCCTGTCATTACGTCATGGCCCATGGCTTACTCCGGAAAAAGCGGGTATAGTTGCACAATACGACAATTCAATCCATTACACCGATTCAATTCTGGGATGTATGATACGCCGTGTAAAGACACTCCGGGAGTCTGCCGTATTCGTATATATGTCGGATCATGGTGAGAATGTGTATGATGACCGCGACTTCGTCGGCCGTGAAACACGATATGTGGAGGTACCTCTTATTTTCTATCTTAACAGCCCATATATCACCGGCAATCCATCTGCCATGCAAAAACTCAGGAATAATGCCGGCAAAGCGGTATCAACGGCCAACATAGTCCACACTCTGATGTCGCTCAGCGGAACCACATACATAGAATATGATGCTTCCTATGACATTATATCCGACCATTACTGCGAACGGCCACGCTATGTCGATGAAACAATATGGAAATACGAACATAAACATCTTACCTCGCCCATACGCAATGGAGACAATTGATATAGACCACATACTCGCGCTAAATGAAGTCAGACCCTCTCCGGTCAGGACTCTTGTGCTTAAAGTAATGAACGCATCCGAACGGCCACTTAGCGGACAGGACATAGAAACTGCCCTCGATAGTGTGGACCGCTCGTCGATAACACGCACCCTTTCACTATTTACGGAACGGGGAATAGTACACACTGTCGACGACGGCTCAGGATCCGTCAAATACGAACTCTGCCGCTCATGCGACCGTCATGACCATCACGACGATACCCATCCGCATTTCCACTGTATAAAATGCGGGGAAACGTTCTGCTTCAACGATCAGGAAATCCCCAAAATCAATCTGCCGGAAGGCTTCAGCTACACTTCGGCCAACTACGTTATAAAGGGACTGTGCCCCCGTTGCCAGAACCACGGCTGACACGTCCATCAGCTTAAGTAATGTAAACGGGGGCTACAGTAAAAAGTGTCAGATATACGATTCAACTTTGGAGAGAAGGGCGTCACCACTCATCTCTCCGCTGTGGCGCCACATCTCTTTGCCGTCACGATATACAATAAAAGTAGGTATCGTCTCCACACGCGCCTCATCGGACTCGGCCTCGTTTTCATCTATATCATACTGGTATACCGGCACTTTACCAGCCAGTTTCCCGCGCACCTCCTCCACTACAGGCATCATTCGTTTGCAATGGGGACACCATGACGCATAGAATTCTATCAGAACGGTCTTAGCCGCCGTTTTAGCTTCATTAAAATCCATAACTTTCAAATTTAATTATTAAAGACAATCGATAATTTCCCAACACCTGCCGCCGCTTTGTGGTTCATTTCAGGATATTTTCTTAATTTTGCGCGTCACACATACCCTCCACTGAAATGAACAGTCCAAAGCGCTTCTCATGGAAAAGCCGCGCACTATCTTTCCGATATGCTTTCAAGGGATTCATCCCGCTCCTAAAGGACGAACACAACATGCGCATTCATCTCGCCGCAGCAATGCTGGCCGTGATTGCCGGCGCATACTTCGGCATTTCAATCACGGAATGGTGCGTCATAATACTTTGCATTGCAGCTGTGACAGGGGCTGAAGCTTTAAATTCCGCAGTGGAAGCTTTAGCCGACAAGATATCGCCGGATCATGACCCGCTCATAGGAAAAGCCAAAGATGTCGCCGCCACGGCCGTATTGATATTCGCCATAGGTGCATTCCTGTGCGGAGCACTGATATTCCTACCTAAAATAATAGATCTCATATGACACGCCGCCTGTGCATATTCATCACAATACTCAGCCTCTGCATTTCCGGTGCAATGGCCCAGTCAGGAGAAATACCGACTACCCAGGCCCGATTCACCCGTTCATCAGCACAGAAAGGTGTAGGCACTTCCACTGATGTGATTCTCGTGGCACTCCCTGCCGCGACAATAGCCGGAGTACTCATAGCCAAGGACTGGGATGGTCTCAAACAGGGGGCCCTTACAGCAGCCACAACCCTCGGCATGACATATCTGCTCAAATATACCGTACATGAAAAGCGTCCCGACTTTTCCGACTCACACTCTTTTCCCAGCGCCCACACATCCATAACATTCGCCTCCGCTGCGTTTCTTCAACGCCGTTACGGATGGAAATTCGGAGGCCCGGCTTATGCGTTGGCCACCTATGTGGGATGGGGACGAATATACGCTAAGAAACACCATTGGTGGGATGTCCTTGCCGGAGCCGGAATAGGTGCAGGAAGCGCCTATATATTCACGCGGCCGTTCGCTAAGAAACATGAACTGGCCATAGCGCCTTTCACCGACGGAAAAAACTGGGTAGTGTCAGCCGCCCTGACATTCTGAAAAAAGCAGCATGGCTTCCTTTATCACAGGGGCCATGTCATAGTAACGGTACTGTGCGAGCCGTCCGCCGAATATTACATCCTTTTCTTTTTCGGCAAGTTCACGATAGCGGTTATAAAGCTCCATATTGCGGTCATCGTTGACAGGATAAAAAGGTTCCTTCGTCTCATCCCACTCCGTGGAGTATTCGCGCGACACCACGGTAAACGGGACATTCCTTACCTCAGAGCCGAATAATTCAAAATGCTTGTGTTCTATAATCCGGGTATACGGAGTGTCCGAATCCGTGAAATTCATAACAGCCACACCTTGATAATCCGGAGTGTCAAGCACCTCGGTCTCAAACTGCACCGAACGATACTGCAATTTTCCGAAACAATAACCGAAATACTGGTCGATCTTTCCGGAGAACACCAGAGTATCTGCCAACGAGCGCCAATGCCCGGGGGCATCGAAAAAATCAGTGCCGGTAATCACCTCGCACCCCTCAAGCATCCGGTCAACCAGCACATTATATCCACCTACAGGTATACCCTGATATAAATCGTTGAAATAATTATTGTCATACGTCAGCCTTACAGGCAGCCGCTTTATTATGAACGGAGGCAGATCAACGCACCTGCGGCCCCATTGTTTTTCAGTATAGCCGCGGATCAGCTTTTCATAAATGTCACGCCCCACAAGCATAAGGGCCTGCTCCTCCAGATTCCGCGGTTCCGTCACCCCGTCCCGGCCCATTGACGCCCTTACTTCCGCTCTCTGCCGCTCAAGTTCGGCCTCCGCCTCGGAAGGGCTGACAGTACCCCACATTGCATGAAACGTGTTCATGTTGAACGGAAGATGATATAGTTCACCTTTATAGTTTGCTATCGGACAGTTTGTGTAACGGTTGAACTCTACAAGATCATTTACAAAATTCCACACCTCTCTGTCAGAGGTGTGGAATATATGCGCTCCGTACTTATGGACATTGATCCCGTCAACATTCTCGCACCTGATATTACCCCCCGTAACATCACGCCGATCTATCACAAGACATCTGCGGCCTGCACGGGTGGCAAGACAAGCAAACGAGGCACCGAAAAGACCGGCACCTACTATAACAAAATCATATTTCGCCATAATGTACGCGACTCAATTTGACAACCTTAATCTTAAAACGGCAGATCATCTGTGGCATCTCCGCCAGAGATATCGGCAGGCTGTGAAGGCGCAGGATATCCGCCTGGCATCTGCTGGCTCATATCGCCGGGAACGGGAGGATAAGGAGCACCTGCCATAGGAGCTGCGCCCATCGCCGCTGCAGGAGCTGCGGTCTTCTCAGCTTTCCATGCACGCACATCGGTATACCACCGCCCGTTGAATTCACGGCTTTCAAGATCAAACGACACCGTCACTTCATCACCTGCATTCAGAGGATACTGATCGGCACGGTCTCCGAAAAAGTTAAAGAACACCTTTTTAGGATATGTATCATGTGTTTCAAGCACATACTCGCGCTTTTTCCAACTGTTTCCACTTTTCGATACTCCTGACACCTCGGGGAGTGCCAGAATTATTCTTCCTTGAATTTCCATATAAATATATAATATAAAGTTATTTGTATTTTCCGAGAGGTTGAGAGGCTATATTATGCAAAGATAGAGATTACTCACCGTTTAATACGAACACCCGTCCGTTTTTTTAATCATATTTCATTAAACATGTGGGCAAGTGTGAGCTTCAGGTCACGCAGCAGATTATGGGCCGGTGTTATCAGAGGTGTGAAATGCGGCTCGGCACCCGGAGCAAACACTTTAAGACGGCCAGGATTACACTGTATGTCCATACGCTCAGGTAAAATCTCCGGCTCCCCGTCTATATGGGCTGCTCCAGCCTCTTCGCGGATTATTGAAAGGGATTTTGTGCGGAAAGTATGGATAAGCATATTGCGGTTGATAAGTCCGGTAAGCAGATCTGCCCCTACAAGTGCTGTGGTAAGAGGTGAACCGGCATGCACTATTGTAACATCAAGCAGTCCGTCGGTCATCGAGGCATAGGGCGCTATATAGGCATTGTTGCCATACTGCGACGCATTGCACACAGCTACCAGAAAAGCTTTGCGTGTAAGCTCCTGACCATTGGCCAGAATTGTATACGACTGGGGATTGTATTTAATATATTCACTAAACACACTTAGCACATACGAAAGACGCCCCCTCCGCGGTTGATGTGCGAATTTCTCACTCACTGCCGCATCGAAACCCACACCGAAAGTGCAAAAAAAAGGTCGCCCGTTAACCTCTCCCGCATCACAGTCTATTATATTACCCATACGGGCTATCTCAACCGATGATGCTATGTCAACAGGAATATTAAGATGACGTGCCAGACCGTTACCCGAGCCGCAAGGAATTATCCCCAAAGGCACATTCGTGCCGCAAAGACCGGCAGCAGTCTCGTTGACAGTGCCGTCACCACCGGCCACCAACACAGCATCATATCCCATACCTGCGGCCTCAGCCCCTAAACGCGTGGCATCACCTGGGCCGGAAGTCTGACATACTTCCACGGAATGCCCGAATACAGATTCCACATACCGGCCTATACCATCTTTTCCTACAGTGCCGGAAATAGGGTTTATTATCAGTCGAATTCTTCGTTGGCTCATAACAGCTGCAAAATTAATGAAAAATATCCGCTCAGACAATTTTGACAATTGCAATATATCCATTTGGATTATATTGCATTATGTCAAACAAGATATAATTATTGATAATATGAATTTTTAAAACATCACCGGTTATGATTTACTCCCCGCATTTCTCACCTAACTCTATTAGAAAACATTTTAACTCTATGCACATACAATTTTATCACAACCTTAAAGCGCAATAAAACTCTGAGTATTTGGCTGTTTACGCACTCATTTACCCCCACAAAGGAATTATTTTTAAATTAATTTCAAAAATTTTTCTCAAATATTCTTGCAAATTAAATATTATTACTATCTTTGCGAATGACAACACATTTCTTGTTGTCACGTCAATTATTGTATTTTGTTTATGGATATTTGGATTGCTATGATTCACTTGTGCATAACAACAAAAGCTAAAATTGCATATAATCAAGTTTGCAGCGCGTCGGGATGACGCACCACAGACGAGAAAAGGCTCCCTTTCCCCCGGGAGCCTTTTCTTTCTTTATTTAATTAATGTATATCAGTCCTCGAAAGTCATTTCATCAAACCCGTCAAGCGAAAACTCATCCTCGTTGTATTGATCGCTGCCATAAAACTCTTCGTCAAGATCCGAGGAGGCCGCCGCTTTGGCCGCTTTTGCATCGGACTGCGCGTCAAATTCATCAAGATCGACCGTTTCCGAAGGCGGATTGCCCATCGACACCGTACACAGAGGGTCTTTAAGATGCTTTCCAGGTTCCGAACTTTTCATTTCCATAAAGAACGAACGGTCAGTCATATAATCAAACACAAAGATCATACGCTGTCCGTCATCCTCTATAAAATCACGGAGCACACTCTCATCCATTATATACACATCTTCGGAAGAATCGGATCCCATATCCTCAAGGGTTATCTCCTTTCCTTTCTCCCAGCCTTCCTCACATATAAAGAATGAGTGCATCTGTTGCTTGTCATAACCTACGCAATCACATATGGCATTGCGGAGATCAAAAAATGTCGAATCCGCATCAATCTTTATCTCTCTGCGGAAATTATCGACTTCATCGGATACTATGCGAAAATTGAATATCATATTTTGATGTTTCGTTTTGTTCTGTCTGCAGTTTGTGGAGTCGTTGATTTGACACCGCAAATATAACAACTATCCTTTTACCTCACGCTCATTTTACAACGTTTTTTCATACATTCCTCCAACAGCAAGTAGCACCTGCTTCAGCATCAAAACCATAAACAGCTTTTATATATTACCATAACTGATTTTTAACTGTAAAAAAACGCCCCAGCATTTGTGAGTGTGAAAAATAAGCGTTAATTTTGCGCCTTGAAATGCAGATGAAAAATTCAAGCAAATATTAAAACAATAAAAACATATAAACGGCAATGAAAAGAACATTTCAACCTTCTAACCGCAAAAGAGTGAACAAGCATGGCTTCCGCGCCAGAATGGCCACCCCCGACGGCCGTAAAGTCCTTGCACGCCGCCGTGCAAAAGGCCGTGCCCGCCTCACTGTTTCCGACTCTATCGCCTCCAAATAATCCGGGGCCGATATAGTCATCTTGTTAAAAAACATTATCATACCCTCCAGTTGTTATTATAGTCGGAGGGTGTGATTTTTTTATTTATACAAACTTCCAGACAATAGACACTGATTTCAACAACACCACACTATGAAAAAATTTATGATTATCTTCAGCATGGGAGCCGCAATCGCCGCGCTTACATCATGCTCTTCAAAATCAAGTGACGTAACAGAGTTCGAGATCCGCGAAATCCTCAAATCGACCTCTAAAAGTTATGAGCTGAAACAATCTGACGGCTCTACCGCCTATCTCACCATAAGCGCTTCTGCACAGTGGCCTGAAAAATTAGGCAATGCCGATCTGATCAATCTTCAGGACTCAATAATCGGACTTTACAAGGTCAAGGACGGCTATAATATAAACGAAGCCCTAACAGCTTACGTTGACAACACATCAATAATTGAAGGGGCTGATATAAAGAAAGTAGACTCAGTGCCAGCATCCACTGCCGACACATTCTGCTATGATATAAAATTAGACACCAGAATTACCGAACTTACAGAATCGACCGTTACATATGAGGCTTCAGCCTACTCATTCACAGGTGGAGCACATCCCAACTGGGCCACATTCCCCTTTACCTACGACCTCGCTTCCGGCAAAGTAATTGACAAAGCCTGGCTGTTCGGCACAAACGAAACCACCGACACCGCCCTGTTGTCAGTGATAAAGGATGGCCTTCTCGCCAAACTCGGCCAGCAGACCTACGATGAACTCTATTCCGACGACACATTCCCCATCACAGTCAGCAATTCGGTATATCTTTCGGAGGGAAACATAATATTCCACTACAACCCTTACGAAATAGCGCCTTACGCTCTCGGAGCAATCGACCTTGAAGTATCCCCCTACTCCGTATCATCCCTGCTGACCCCTGCCGCAAAAGCAATGTTGATTAACTGACCTCCATTACGGCACGGTTTTAGGAAACGTTAATGGTGTTCTTGCCCCTGCACACTTTGATATTCGGGGATTTTCAGTAAATTTGCATGATTGAATAACCCAAACGTTCAACTTCATTTTAAAATACTGATTGTCATTATGTCAAAGGTAACCGTTGTAGGCGCCGGAAATGTGGGCGCCACGTGTGCAAACGTATTGGTCACCAACCAAGTGGCCGACGAAGTCGTTTTAATCGACATAAAAGAGGGCCTTTCCGAGGGCAAAGCCATGGATATCATGCAGACCGCATCTATCCTCGGCCTTAACACCCGTCTCACCGGCGTGACTAACGATTACGCCATGACTGCCGGAAGCGATGTCATTGTCATAACTTCCGGTATACCCCGCAAACCCGGAATGACCCGTGAAGAACTCATCGGTGTAAACGCCGGCATTGTACGCTCGGTAACAGAGAACGCGCTCAAATATTCACCCGACGCAATAATTCTCTGTGTTTCCAACCCCATGGACACCATGACCTATCTGATCCACAAAATCGCAGGTCTTCCCAAAAACCGCATCATCGGCATGGGTGGAGCACTCGACAGCGCCCGCTTCAAATACTTCCTCAGCATGGCCCTCGGCGCCAATGCCACCGAAGTTGAAGGAATCGTAATAGGCGGCCATGGCGACACCACCATGATCCCCCTTACCCGCTTCGCAGCTTACCGCGGACTTCCCGTCGCATCACTCATCCCTGCCGAACGCCTTGAAAAAGTTGCTGCCGACACTATGGTAGGCGGTGCTACCCTCACAAAACTCCTCGGCACCTCAGCATGGTATGCTCCCGGAGCTGCAGCAGCTCAGGTAGTGGCAGCCGTATTACATGACCAGAAAAAGCTTATCAGCTGCTCGGCACTCCTTGACGGCGAGTATGGCGAAAAAGACCTCTGCATAGGCGTACCCTGTATACTCGGACGCAACGGTATCGAGAAAATCGTGGAATTCGACCTCAACGATGCCGAAAAAGAGCTCTTCCACAAGAGCGCTGAAGCCGTTCACAAAACCAATGCCGCTCTGGCATAAACATCAGAACATTATATGCCGGGATCAGATCCCGGCATATAATGACTCTGTTTCTCTCTTACTCAATCCTCATTAATATTTTATCAAAATGAAAATTACACGCACGCTTCTGTCTGTAACGACAGCTCTGACACTGCTTGGCTGCATGTCAAGCTGCTCGGGATCAAAACAGGATCCTGCAAAAAACAACTCCTCCACTCTTCCGGCCGAAACACAACCGCAGCCGGAAAATTCCACCACGGCAGTAGCACACCTTACGGATCTCGACACCATCCCTGTAATGCCTGAGCGTCCGGTAGTGATCGACTTCAGCGCCACATGGTGTGGGCCTTGCCGCGAGTTCAAACCCGTATTCGAAAAAACAGCAGCGGCATATGCCGATAAAATAGATTTTTTCTCAGCCGACGTGGACGAATGTCCCCGGCTTGCATCACGCTACGGCGTGACCGCCATACCACATATAACTGTGATAACGCCCGACGGCAACGTCCGCACATTTACCGGCTACATGGATGAATCACAGTTTGCCGGATTAATTAAAAATCTCAAATAGCCAACTCACTTATGAAACGTATATTCCTTGCCCTCATCATAGCCTTATCAGCAATAGTGGCTGTAAGCGCCGCCGATAAGAAAGAAAAAGAGATGCCCCGCGTCATCGACTTCAACGCCACATGGTGCGGACCTTGCCGTACATTCAAACCCGTATTTGAAAAAGTAGCGAAAGATTATTCAAAAAAAGCCCGCTTCATATCCGTGGACGTTGACAAAGCCCCTAACATGGCACAGCGTTACGGAGTGCGCAGCATCCCGCATATAGTGGTTCTTGACAAGAAAGGAAACATAGTAGGCCAGCGCTCCGGAGCCATGACCGAAGAAGAATTCGAGGCATTTATCAAAGAATCCCTGAAACTCTGATACTGTTTCCGCAACGCCAGTGGGATTGATCGAAGTAACCGGTATTTCCAAACAGTTCGGCAACCTCCGGGTGCTCGACTGCGTGAACTTCACTATTGAAAAAAGTGAGGTCATGGCAATTGTCGGCCCGAGCGGAGCCGGGAAAACCACATTGCTCCAGATCATAGGGAGCCTCATGCGTCCTGATTCAGGCGAAATAAGCTATAACGGCACACCGCTCGGATCGTTACGTGGCCGTACCCTCTCTCGGTTCCGCAATGCCAACATCGGATTCGTTTTCCAGTTCCATCAGCTTCTGCCTGAATTCACCTTACTGGAAAATGTCGCCATGCCGGCCCTTATAGGAGGGAGGTCGCGCCACGATGCTTTCGCCCGGGCAAAAAAACTCATAGACTATCTTGGCCTTAAAGACAGAGCCGCCCATCGTCCCGCTAAACTTTCGGGAGGCGAATGCCAACGGGCCGCTGTTGCCAGGGCACTTGTCAACGAACCCATGGTTGTGCTGGCCGATGAACCCACAGGAAGCCTTGACACCCATAACCGCAATGAACTCCACCGGCTGTTTTTTGATTTAAGGCGCGATCTCGGCCACACATTCGTGATCGTGACACACGACGAAGCACTTGCCAGTGATTGTGACCGCACCGTACATCTCAGCGACGGACGCCTTAATGAAATAACCGTAAATCCGGATCCCATATCATGAGCCGGACATCCTTCCACATAAATGGTGTAAGCATGGCGGCAGCGATATTATGTATTGCCCTTCTGGGCAGTTGCCGTGACACATCCGGCCCCGCAACTGTAAATCCATCAATGCGCGATATAGCCACATTCACAGGCAATGCCTCGCGGGGAGCGGTGTTCACTCTGCAACAGGCCGACGACACTACGCCCGTCACACTTACAGCCTCAGCGGCAATCGATGCGGAAACCTACATACCGGGATCGCGTGTATATATAGACTATACCCCTGCATCAGGAATGCCTTATACCTCCGGCGCGATAACGCTCAATTACATTGCCAACATAAACACAGCCGAGCTTCTCGCGCTTGATATGTCGCAGCACACCGACTGGAACGCCACAGGAGTCTTTCTATACTCCATATGGCGTACAGGCCCGTATATCAACCTTCATGCACGGCTTCCCTATAATCCCGAACCACGGAAAATAGCGCTCGTAATCGACAAAAACAGCATGGACGCCGCCGAAGCCCACTTATATTTCATGCATGTGACAAAACCGGAATACGACACCTTCGAGCGCGACTACTTCATGTCCTACGACCTGCGGGAATTCCTTTCCGGCCACACACCACATGAGCTTGTGGTGCATGTCAACAACACCAACCTCCCCACCAAGGAATTCCGGTTCACACTCACTCCCCTCACTTTCGAATCATTGAATCAAACGAATCAATAATATACAGACAAATCAATAACATTTTAAAAACTTACAATTATGGCAGATCAGAAAAAACAGGAAATAAAAATTGAACTCACACCCGAAGTTGCCAACGGCCATTATTCAAACCTTGCCGTCATTTCACATTCAGGCAACGAATTTTTCCTTGACTTCATCACAGTGGCCCCCAACATGCCTCAGGCCAAAGTACAGAGCCGCATAATCATGACTCCGGAAAATGCCAAGAACCTGCTTTTCGCTCTTTCTGACAACGTTAAGAAATACGAATCGACATTCGGCGAAATCAAGCGTGTTCAGCCCGTGGGCGGCAACAACGGCGGCAACGGTGAAATTCCCAACCCCTTCATGATGGGAGGCAAAGCCTGACGGCAATGAGACTGTACAACACCCTGACCCGGACAAAACAGGAGTTCGTGCCCGTCAATGAGGGGCGCGTGGGCATGTATGTGTGCGGGCCTACGGTCTATGGCGACGGACATTTAGGTCACGCCCGTCCGGCAATAACGTTCGATGTGCTGTTCCGCTATCTCCTCCACAAAGGCTACAAAGTGAGATACGTGCGCAACATCACCGATGTTGGCCATCTCGAACATGACGCCGACGAGGGAGAGGACAAGATAGCCAAGAAAGCCCGGTTGGAGCAACTGGAGCCAATGGAAGTGGTGCAGCATTATCTTACACGCTACCATAAAGCCATGGAGCGCCTCAATGTGCTGCCCCCATCCATCGAACCACATGCCTCCGGCCATATCATAGAGCAGATAGAATATGTGAAAAAGATTCTTGACGCCGGATATGCCTATGAAAGCAACGGGTCGGTTTATTTCGACGTGCCCAAGTATAACCGCGACTTCCCTTACGGAAAACTTTCAGGCCGAAATGTCGATGAGCTTCTTGCCACCACGCGTACACTCGACGGACAGGAAGAGAAACACAATCCGGCTGATTTCGCTTTATGGAAAAAAGCCTCGCCCGAACATATCATGCGGTGGCCCTCGCCGTGGAGCGACGGATTTCCGGGATGGCATCTCGAATGTTCAACCATGAGCGAGAAATATCTCGGTGAGACGTTCGATATCCACGGAGGCGGAATGGATCTGATGTTTCCACATCATGAGTGCGAGATAGCGCAGTCAGTGGCCCATAACGGCCGCGATGCAGTGCGTTACTGGCTCCACAACAACATGATCACCATCAACGGAAAGAAGATGGGAAAATCGCTCGGCAACTTCATCACCCTCGATGAATTCTTCACCGGCTCACACCCGTTGTTGGAACAGGCCTATTCGCCCATGACCATACGTTTCTTCATACTCCAGGCCCATTACCGCGGCACAGTCGACTTCTCCAACGACGCCCTCAAAGGAGCCGAGAAAGCTCTCACACGCCTCACCGAAGGCTACAGGCGTCTTGCCTCGCTGCAACCTTCGGCACAGTCTACTGTCGACGTAAGCCATCTCCGAGAAGCATGTTATGAAGCCATGGACGATGACATGAACACCCCAATGGTCATAGCTCAGCTTTTCGAGGCATGCAGCATAATAAACCGTATCCACGACGGCAACGCCACAGCCACAGAGGCGGATCTCGCCGAACTGCGTCAGGTAATGGACACGTTCATGATCGAAATACTCGGCATCCGTCCCGAATCAGTCGACGGCACAGCCGACTCGGGAGCCGAGGCACTCGAACCGTTCCACAAAGCCGTGGACATGCTTTTGGAGATGCGTGCCAAAGCCAAAGCTGAAAAGGACTGGGCCACAGCCGACATGCTCCGTGACCGCATGTCGGAAATAGGCTTCAATGTAAAGGACACAAAAAGCGGGTTTGAGTGGTCGCTTAAATAACCGTACGATCCTTTACCAACCATAAAATCCGCACCGGTATAGACTGCTTCCGGTGCGGATTTTTACATATCCCCCGCTACACCCCGGAAAAAAATGACTAACTTTGCAAATCAATTACATAACAGCAACACTCAAATACGATGAACCAACGGAAAGTAAGGGTGAGATTCGCTCCGTCACCCACAGGCCCGCTTCATATAGGCGGTGTACGCACCGCACTTTACAACTATCTTTTTGCACGTCGCAACGGCGGAGACATGATTCTCCGCATCGAGGATACCGACTCACGCCGTTTCGTGCCCGGAGCCGAGGAATATATCAACGAAGCTCTCGCATGGCTCGGCATAAAAATTGATGAAGGTGTGAAAGAAGGGGGCAACTATGGCCCCTACAAGCAGAGCGAACGCCGCGACATATACCGCAGCCATGTAAAGGATCTCCTTGACCGTGGGAAAGCATATATAGCGTTCGACACCCCCGAAGAGCTTGAAGCGGCACGCGCAGCCACCCCCAATTTCCAATATGACGCATCCACAAGGGCGCAGATGCGCAACTCACTGTCGCTCGGTGACGAAGAAACACAGAAACTTATTGACGAGGGCCATCCTTATGTAGTCCGGTTCAAGATCGAACCCGGCATAGACGTGGAAGTGGATGACCTTATCAGAGGCAAGGTAACAATAAACTCGTCGGTGCTTGACGACAAAGTGCTTTATAAAAGTGCCGATGATCTGCCTACATACCATCTGGCCAATATTGTGGACGACCATCTTATGGAAGTGTCGCATGTGATCCGTGGCGAGGAATGGCTTCCTTCCGCCCCGCTCCACGTCCTGCTTTACGAAGCTTTCGGATGGCGCGACACAATGCCGCAGTTCGTACACTTTCCATTGTTGCTCAAACCTGACGGCAAAGGCAAACTCTCCAAACGCGACGGCGACCGCCTCGGCTTCCCCGTATTCCCTCTCGACTGGACCGACCCCGTCAGCGGCGACCGTTCAAGCGGTTACCGCGAAGCAGGATATCTGCCTCAGGCTGTGGTCAACTTCCTCGCACTCCTTGGCTGGAATCCGGGCGATGACACTGAAATAATGTCGATGGACGAGCTGACTGAACGCTTTTCGTTTGACCGTTGTTCCAAAGCCGGAGCCAAATTCGACTTTGAGAAAGGCAAATGGTTCAACCATAAATACCTTCAGGAGATACCAGACGAACAACTTGCTGTATTGTTCAAACCCGTGCTTGAAGCCAACGGAGTCAATCCCGCTGACTTTACCGACGCTTACATAGCCTCGGCAATAGGTATGGTGAAAGGCCGTGCCAATTTTGTAAAGGATCTGTGGGATCAGGCCAAGTTCTTCTTCAAAGCCCCTGAAAGTTATGATCCTAAAGCCGTAAAAAAACGCTGGAGCGATGAAATGCCATCAATCCTCACCGGCCTTATCAATGTACTCAAAGGATTGGATTCATTCAAGTCAGCTGACGCCGAAGCGCCCGTGCTGCAATGGATTGCCGACAACGGCTACCACCTCGGCAACGTGATGAACGCATTCCGCCTGACAGTGGTTGGTGAATGCAAAGGTCCCCACATGTTCGACATAACCGAACTTCTCGGACTGGACGAGACTGTGCGCCGCATAGAACGTGGAATTGCCGAAATACGTCCTGAAGCATAGCCGATGAGCTTAGCTTACAACATAGGCATAGCAATCTATGCGCAGGCTGTAAGATGTGTGGCACGGTTCAATCCTAAAGCCGACAAACTCGTCAAAGGCCACAAGTTGATCCAAAGCCGCCTTGAAAAAGCGCTTGCCTCGCGTGGCGACCGCAAAGTGGTGTGGTTCCATGCAGCCTCACTCGGCGAGTTCGAACAAGGACGTCCGCTGATGGAAAGGCTCAAAGCCGAGCGTCCGGACACAATGACTGTGCTCACATTCTTTTCCCCTTCGGGCTATGAGATCCGCAGCGGCTATGACAAGGCCGATGTGGTGACATATCTCCCTTTCGATACCCCGGGGCGTGTGCGCAGGTTTCTTGACACCGTGCGCCCCGATGTGGCAGTGTTCATCAAATATGAATTCTGGGCCAACTATCTTTATGAGCTTCGCAAGCGGGGAGTAAAGGCATATCTCATATCAGCCATATTCCGCCCACGCCAGTCGTTCTTCAAATGGTGGGGGGCCGGGTTCCGCCGCATGTTGCGTAACTTCACGCACCTTTATGTACAGGACCGCAATTCCGCCGATATGCTCTCCGGCATAGGCATAGAGAATGTAACCGTGGCAGGCGACACCCGGTTCGACCGTGTGGCCAAAGTGCGCCAGAGTCCGTGCCGAATACCCGGACTCGATGATTTCGCATCAGGTGCGGAAACAGTGTTTGTGGCCGGAAGCTCGTGGCCGGCTGATGAAGACGTCTATATACCCTGGCTACATTCACATCCCGAAGTAAAATTCATCATTGCCCCGCACGAATTCAACGCATCACGGCTGGCTTTGCTACTCGGAAGGCTGCCGGGCGACGTAATGCTGCTGTCGCAATGGGCCAAGCGCGGATATCCCGAAACAGTAAGAGGCATAGTTGTTGATAATTTCGGCCACCTCTCAACACTCTACCGCTTCGGCCACGTAGCCTATATAGGCGGAGGATTCGGCGCCGGAATACACAACATAAATGAAGCGGCCGTTTACGGAATGCCGGTAGTGTTCGGACCGAAGCATTCAAAATTCAAAGAGGCGTCGGATCTGATAGAATGCAAAGGAGGTTTCAGTATAACCGACACTGCACAATTCAACCGGGTGATGGATTATCTCCTAAACGACCGGTCAAACCTGAAGACATGCGGAAAAGCAGCCGGCTGTTACATTGAACGCAATCTCGGCGCCTCCGACAGAATTTTCAACGATATTTTAAAATCACTATAATCTCCCTCCATGATCAAAGCAGGTATAATATCCGGAGCCGGTTACGTGGCCGGCGAACTGATAAGGTTATTGATCCACCATCCCGATGTGGAACTCACGTTTGTGCAGTCCGAATCCAATGCAGGAAAAAGGATTGATGCCGTACACCCCGGTCTTGTAGGCGACACCGACCTGACATTCACACCTGAGGCCACGCCCGCAGATGTGGATGTGGTGTTTCTGTGCAAACCCCACGGCCGCAGCCATGAATATCTCAAGTCAGCGACACTGCCGGATAAGCTCCGCATTATAGATCTGTCGATCGACCACAGGCTTAAAAGCGAGGAGAACGACTTTGTTTACGGACTACCTGAGCTGAACCGCAAAGCCATTGTGCGAGGTGCCCGGCATGTGGCCAATCCGGGATGTTACGCCACAGCCATAGAACTATCGCTGCTGCCTTTGGCCAAAAACCTGCTGCTAAACAACGACATACATGTGACGGCCATAAGCGGAAGCACTGGGCTCGGAGCCAAGCCCCGCGACACCAACCATTTTTCATGGCGCCACGACAATGTGGCTCCCTACCGGGTTCTCGCCCACCAGCATATCCCCGAAATACGTCAGACCCTATCTGAGCTTCAATCGAGCTTCACCTCAGCTGTGAATTTCATACCTGTACATGGTCCGTTTCCCCGCGGGATAATGGCTGTAAGCTACACCGAAATGCCCATGGAGCTGGAGATGATACGCAGTCTTTATGAGGAAGCCTACAGCGACCATTCATTCACCTATATCACAGACCGCACACCCGATCTGCACGATGTGGTGAACACAAACAAATGCCTGATCCATCTCGACAAAGTAGGATCAAAGTTAGTGGTGACCACTGTGATCGACAATCTGCTCAAAGGGGCTGCCGGCACAGCGGTACACAACATGAACCTGCTTTTCGGGCTGCATGAAACAGTAGGGCTGCAACTGAAACCATCGGTATTCTGAACAAGTGGAACAGCCCCGCATCACCACTCTTCCCAATGGCCTCCGCGTTGTGACCCGCACTGCGCGCGGAGAGGCTGAATATTTCGGCGTGTACATAAATGCCGGTTCGCGCGACGAGGATCCCGAGCATTTCGGGCTGGCTCACTTCGTGGAGCACACCATATTCAAAGGCACACTCAAGCGCCGGTCATGCCACATAATAAACCGCATGGAGAGCGTAGGAGGCGAACTCAACGCCTTCACCACAAAGGAGGAAACCGCAGTTTACTCTATATTTCCACGCGGCTATCTGCCGAGGGCAATGGAGCTGATAGCCGATCTGATCACATCCTCCAGATTTCCTGACGCCGAAATAGATCTTGAGCGGGAAGTAGTGGCAGAAGAGATCCGATCCTATCTTGACTCGCCCGACGAATCCGTAGCGGATGACTTCGAGGATCTTATTTTCGCCAACAGCGGTCTCGGCCACAATATACTCGGCTCCGAAGCATCAATAGCGCAGTTCGATTCGACTGTGTGCCGCAATTATATAACAAGCAGCTACACTCCGGGGCGGATGGTGGTGTTTTACTGCGGCTCGTCGGGCCACGACCGTACTGTGCGCAACATAGAGCGGTACTTCGGGCACATGCACCACCCCGATATAATACCTGCACGCCCGACTCCTGATATGATGCCGCAATTCACCCGGGTTATGTCAGCCTCACGCAATCAGGCCCATACCATATTGGGTGCCAGAGTGCCGGGGCTGATGGAGAACAGCCGTTTTGCCATTGCGCTTATGTGCAATATCCTCGGCGGCCCGGGCATGAACTCACTGCTTAATGTGGAATTGCGCGAACGCCGCGGACTTGTCTACACCGTGGAGGCCACTCCATGCCTTTACAGCGACTGCGGAGCCGTGGAAATATACTATGGCTGCGATCCCTCATCACAGAAAAGGTGCACCCAGATAGTAACCTCCGCTATTGCCCGGCTGGCTGAGACACCACTCTCGCCTACCCGCCTTGAACGGGCCAAGCGTCAATATCTCGGCCAGGTCACCGTATCGGGCGACAACCGTGAGCAGTCGGCCCTGTCAATGGGACGCGGCGTTCTCATATACGGGGAAGCACCGTCAAGCGAGCGTCTCCGCGAACACATAAATTCGCTCACTGCCGCCGACATATGCTCTGCCGCCTCCCTTCTGCTCCACCCCTCATCCCTCACCTTGGAATAATCTAAGATTTTGAGAATTTTTTTGCGGGAGGGAGAAAAGTTAGTGGGAGATGTTTTGGTTATGTCGCGGGGAATGGCTAAATTTGCAAGCCATTACGAGTAATCGCGTCTTACCAGCGCGGCCTCATAGAATGTAACAAACAACAAAACAACCTGATAAGATGAAAAAAGACATCCATCCCTCCAATTATAGAGAGGTCGTTTTCAAGGACATGTCGAACGAAGAAACCTTCATCACACGCTCGACAGTGGCCGCAAAGGAGACAATCGAGATTGACGGCGTGACTTACCCGCTGGTAAAGCTTGAAATCACAAGCTCCTCTCACCCTTTCTTTACCGGCAAGCAGAAACTTGTTGACACCGCAGGCCGCGTGGACAAGTTCCTCAGCCGTTACGGCAACCGCAAAAAGAAATAAAAATCTCTACAAGAATAAAAATCAGAGGAGTACGGATCCGTATTCCTCTGATTTTTTATTTGCCGGATCAAACAAAGTGTACAGGCAGATTGCCTGACCAATATGTCAAGGGGCTCTTTGCTGCTTGGAATCCGCAGGAGAGTGCGGGGCTGAGGGGCGGTGGCAGCTACCGCCGAGGCAGGCGGGGCCTTGGCGGGATGTATGGCACCAACCTCTCCGAGGTAGGTGGCTTGGGTGGGCATATACCCCATGCACCGAGCTTTGCGAGGTTCATGGGGCTTACTCATGGCTGCAACCCCGCCGGGGTTGCATTTGCGGGAAGACCGGACTTTTCGGGCATCCGGGGGAAGAGATCGGACTTTTAGGACTGAATCAGAC
>URII01000006.1 GCA_900547825.1 uncultured Porphyromonadaceae bacterium | reverse complement strand
AGCACAGGTTTTAATTATGGAGAAAATGTTTGCTCAACTTGTAATGGAAAAGTTGCACTGCGCCGGCACCGCCCATAACTGCAATCTCAGCAGTGGGCCATGCGTAGTTCATATCGCCGCGGAGCTGCTTGCAGCTCATCACAATGTGGCTACCGCCATAGCTCTTGCGCAATGTGACTGTGACTTTGGGCACAGTAGCCTCGCCATAGGCGTAAAGCAACTTGGCTCCATGAAGAATGACAGCATTGTATTCCTGACCTGTGCCGGGAAGGAATCCGGGCACGTCCACAAGAGTAACCAGAGGAATGTTGAATGCGTCGCAGAAACGTACAAAACGAGCAGCCTTGCGCGAAGCGTTGCAGTCAAGCACACCGGCGAGGAACTTGGGCTGGTTGGCGACAATGCCGACAGCCTGTCCGTTGAAGCGGGCGAAGCCTATGATGATGTTCTTGGCATAGTCACGCTGTATCTCAAGGAACTCGCCGTTGTCAATAATAGCGCCGATCACCTCATACATATCGTAGGGACGGTTGGCCGAATCAGGAATGATCTCGTTGAGAGAGTCCTCAAGACGGTCGATCGGGTCATTGCATTCAACCAACGGGGGCTCTTCAAGATTGTTCTGCGGAATGTAGCTGAAAAGCTGACGTATGATTTTCAGGGTCTCTTCGCCGTTTTCTGCCGCGAAATGAGCCACACCGCTCTTTGAGGCATGTACCGACGCACCACCCAGAGCTTCCTGTGTCACATCCTCGCCGGTAACAGTCTTCACAACCTTCGGTCCGGTAAGGAACATGTAAGAGATCTCCTTGGTCATAATTGTAAAGTCGGTAAGCGCAGGTGAATACACTGCACCGCCCGCACACGGTCCGAGAATGCCGGATATCTGGGGAATGACACCGGATGCAAGGATGTTGCGCTGGAATATTTCGCTATAACCTGCGAGTGCATTGATACCTTCCTGAATACGTGCGCCGCCCGAGTCGTTAAGACCGATAACAGGTGCGCCCATCTTCATTGCCATATCCATGATCTTACAGATCTTCTGTGCCATAGTCTCGCTCAGAGAGCCTCCGAACACTGTGAAATCCTGGGCGA
Source organism: uncultured Porphyromonadaceae bacterium (assembly GCA_900547825.1). GTDB lineage: Bacteria > Bacteroidota > Bacteroidia > Bacteroidales > Muribaculaceae > Amulumruptor. The sequence continues at coordinate 67,532 of URII01000006.1, read as the reverse complement.
ACACATATACGAGACGTCCGTTTATGGTACCGTAACCAGTCACTACGCCGTCGCCGAGATAGCTTTTCTTTTCCTGTCCGAAGTTATAGCAGCGGTGACGCACAAACATGTCAATCTCCTCGAACGAACCTTCGTCAAGGAGCTGGGCTATTCTCTCACGGGCTGTATATTTGCCCTTGTCATGCTGTTTCTGGATGGCTTTCTCGCCACCGCCGAGTCGTGCTTCATTGCGCAGAGCAATGAGTTCCTGCACTTTTTCTAATTGGTTGCTCATTATTTGAATTTAAGTAAGTAACTCTTTTATGATTTATTGAGGTCTACGACCGTGATTCATTATTCCGCGGGCTTCTCGCAAAGTTCCACAAGCGCGCCACAGGTCGATTTGGGATGAAGGAATGCGATGTTGAGGCCCTCAGCTCCACGGCGGGGAGCTTTGTCAATGAGGCGACAACCTTTTTCTTCAGCTTCTGCAAGCGCGTTGGCCACTCCGTCGGCCATGGCGAAAGCTATATGCTGGATACCTCCGCGACCGCCATTGGATGCGATAAACTTGGAAATGGCGCTGTCCTCTGACGTTCCTTCCAGCAACTCTATTTTAGTCTGCCCTACCTGAAAGAAAGCAGTCTTGACTTTCTGGTCAGCTACTTCTTCGATTGCAAAGCATTTAAGTCCGAGTACTTTTTCATAGAAAGGGATAGCTTCTTCGAGTGAAGGTACCGCGATACCCACGTGTTCGATGTGAGAAATGTTCATGATAGTCGTTTATTTTAGTTGAGGTTAAGTGTCTTATATTTTCAACGTTGCAAATTTAGCAATTTTTGAATAACCTACAACGTGACTTACCTATAAAAATATAACTGCCGCCAATATGCCCGTAAGGATTTTTTTAGTAATTTTGCAGCTGAAAACCGACAACTATTCATACTCCATAATCGAACATTGAAAAAGTTATGATAAACCGTGTGCTGATCAGAATCAAAGTGGTGCAGATGTTTTACTCTTATCTGCTCAACAGAAGTGATTTCAACATAATTCCCATGCCTGACTCGCCGTCGCGTGACCGCAAATGCGCCTATGATGTTTACCTTGATCTACTCGCGCTTATCATAAAGATGTCGGGACTTTCAGTTGCCGGGCGCAACAGCTCCAATGAGAACCGGCACCTCGCCTCAAACCGTGTGGGCCGCGGCCTGATGAGTGAGAACGATCTCAAAGAAGCTTTTGAAAAAAACAAGCCGTTGTCAGGGCTGGACACCAACAGTTACGAAGCAATGTACTCTGCCGTGACCGGCTGTGCGGCATACCGCAGTTTCATACGGCAGAAAGACAAGACCATAAAGGAGGATGTGGCATTCTGGCGCACTGTAATTGAGTCTGTGATAGCTCCGTCGGAGATGTTCACAGCCTTGTGCCGCAAAAACGACGACTTCACCATCAAGGGCATGGAGGAAGGTATAAGAATGGCCATAGACACCCTCAATGCCTACAGCGATGACAGGCTCCTGCTGACAAACTCAAGAAAATCACTGACACGGTCGCTCGACAAAGCCTACGAATTGTATCATTCACTTCTTCTGCTTCCGTGTGAGATCACCCGGACGGAGGATCTGAGATTAGATGCCGCCCGCAACAAATTCCTCCCAACCTCTTCCGATCTGAATCCCGACACACGTTTCATTGACAACAAATTCGTAAAAGCCATAGCCGAAAACAATTCGATGACGGAATATCTCGCGGATAATCCCGTGTCATGGACCGACGACGATGTGCTGGTAAAACATCTTTTGGATAAGATCAAGGCTTCGCAACTCTATGCCGAGTACATGGAAGCAAAAGAGGTCACATTCGAGGATGACTGCCGATTCTGGCGCTCGGTGATGAAGACGATAATCCTGCCTGACGACGAGCTGGCGGAAACATTGGAATCAAAATCCGTATACTGGAACGACGATCTTGACATAATGGGTACATTCGTGCTCAAGACCATCCGCCGCATAAGTGTTTCAGATGATCCTGCGGCAATGGAACTGCTGCCCAAATACAAGGATCTCGAGGATGAGGAATTCGGCCCCGAGCTATTCAAAACGGCGGTGGACAACCGCCTGGAATACCGTGAGCTGATAGACCGCTTCATACGCAACGACCAATGGGATTCCGGACGCCTCGCCCTTATGGATGTAGTGATAATGACAGTAGCCATAGCCGAGATACTCACATTCCCCGCCATACCGCTGGCAGTATCGCTCAACGAATACATTGAGATGGCCAACTCCTATTCCACACCCAAAAGCGGCCAATTCATCAACGGCATACTCTATTCTGTGATAAATGCTCTTAAAAATGAGGGCAGGCTGATGAAGAATTGACGGCGACTTCGTATATTTGCAATTCATAATAACAATAAAATACCATTTAGACTATGCTGACAAATTTTGTCCTTCTCCAGGAAAGCGCTTCCGGCGCCGGTGCCATGAACATAATCATGATAGTGGCTTTGATAGCCATATTCTATTTTTTCATGGTGCGTCCGCAGCAGAAAAAACAGAAAGAGATACGTAAATTCCGTGAGGCAATCGCCAAAGGTGACCGTGTAGTCACAGCTGGCGGGATCTATGGCCGCGTTACAGATATAAAGGACACAACTTTTGAACTTGAAATCGACAAGGGCGTAAAAATTACTGTTGACAAAGGCTCGGTATATCCTACTGCCGCCGACGCCAACACAGAGGACACCAAGAACAAACAGTGACCTACCTCACTGAAAAAGCCGACATAGCACCGGCGAGGTGAACCCTATAGCCCGAAATATCATCAATGCCAGGAAGGCAATGAAAGCCTCCCTGAAGTCGTCGCGGGGAAAAGATATCCTGATATATCTTCTCTTCGTGGCGATTGCTTTTGTGTTCTGGGTAATGCTGTCGCTCGACTCGGAAGCCCAGCGCGAAATAGATGTGGCGGTGGAAATAACTGATGTCCCCGACTCAGTCACATTTCTGTTGCCTCCCCCCCAGGCTGTAAGTGTCTCGGTAAAGGGCAAAGGCTATCAGCTTATAACCTATGCGTGGGGACATTCCGCACGTCTGCGTTTGAAATTCAGCGATTACCTGTCGGGGGGACGTATGTTCCTATCAAAAGTAAAATTCGAATCCCACCTGCGTGAGGTATTCGGACAGGGGGTCAGCATAATCAGCGTCCGGCCCGATTCAATATCACTTCCGTATACTATCGGCCCCGGGGTCAGAGTGCCTGTACGCATAGTGGCTGATGTGAAAGCCAATCTGCAAAGCATAGTGAACGGGCCGCTCATGAGCAGTTCAGATTCGGTAACGGTATATTCAGCCCACCCTATCGCATCGCTCTCGGAAGTGACAACCGAACCGATAGAACTCTCCGGGCTTAAAGATACGACAAGAGTCACCGCCACTTTGGCGCATATTGACGGGGCCCGTATCGTCCCCGACAAAGTGACAGTAACCATCCCCGTGGAGCCATTGATCTCCAAACGCCGCAACGTAACGATAGCTGTCAAGAATCTGCCTGAAGGCGGCACACTGATCACATTCCCATCAAAGACAGAGCTATCCTATCTTATACCCATGAGCCTGTATAACAGGGATATTCCATTAAACGCCTATGTCGACTATTCCGACATACAGCAAGGCTCAGGAAAACTGCCGGTACGGCTCGGAGCTGTGCCCGACATATGCAGGGGACTGTCCGTGAAACCCGACAGTGTGGAATATATTCTTGAACAGAACTGAACGCATTTATGCAGCTAATAGCCATAAGCGGAGGCATAGGAAGCGGCAAATCAGTAGTAAGCCGGATTCTGGCAGCGATGGGATATGCCGTTTATGATTGTGATTCGCGTGCCAAGACACTCATGGATAGTGACGGCAGCATAAAAAAGGCCCTGACTTGCAGCATACATCCGCAGGCTGTGTCACCCGAAGGAATTATCGATAGAAAGATCATTGCCGAAACCGTGTTCACCGACTCCGGTAAATTATCCGCACTCAACCGCATAGTGCACGGAGCGGTAAAAAGCGACCTGTGCTCATGGGCCGGATCAATAAGCCGGAAACAACATACACGGGCATTCGTGGAAACGGCTATACTCTACGAAAGCGGCCTTGACGCATTCGTGGACGAGGTATGGCGCATAGAGGCACCGAGGAAAATCAGAATAGAACGGGTGAAAGCCCGCAGCGGATGGCCTGAACATCAGATAACGGCAAGAATGGATGCGCAGGATTCGTATGTACCCGCAAATCCGCACAACAATGTAAAAGTCATAATCAACGACGGACTGACACCTGTGCTGCCCCGCATAGAAGCCTTATTGAGTTGAGGCTTTGCGATAAAGCACCACGGCTATCACCATATATATAATGTTGGGTATCCACATGGCCACCATAGGCGAAGTGTAACCGCTCACTGCAAATGTGGAAGTTACGGTCATAAACAGAATATAGCTGAAACTCAGCACAAGGCCTATGCCAATGTTTATACCCATCCCGCCTTTTACCTTACGCGACGACAACGACATGCCTATCACCGTGAGAATGAAAGCTGCCGCACACATGGCATAGCGGCGGTGATTCTCTATCTCGAAGTTTTTGATATTTGCGAATCCGCGTTCCTTCTGCCGTGATATATACTGGCGAAGCTCAGGCGACGACATGGTTTCCTGATCATTTTTTGATATGAGAAAATCGCGCGGTTCCACCTGTATTATAGTATCAAGACGGTTGCCGCGCTCTATAGTCTCACGTGTGCCTGTGAAACGGCGTATCATATAATCGCGCACCTGCCATTGATAGAGGGTGTCCCATTTTATGGACTGGGCCGTAAGACGGGAAACCAGCTTTTTGTCCTTGAATGATTCAAGCGAGAACTTATAACCGGTCTTGGTGGTGTTGTCATAGCGTGTCATATACATGATCTGCCCTTTTCCCACCTGCATCTGGATATTGCTGCCGTAATCCACACGACGGTTCTTCACATACGTATTTGTGTATTCTATACGCTTCACATTGGCCGGAGGTATGATATATGCGCTCAGCACATAACTTGCGGCCGCGATAACACAAGCCGACACAAGATAGGGGCGCATGAACCGGCGGTAGCTCATGCCCGTTGAGAGCATGGCTATGATCTCGGAATTGTCGGCAAGCTTGGATGTAAAGAATATGACGGCAATGAATGTGAACAACGGGCTGAACTGGTTGGCGAAATAAGGCAGGAAGTTCACAAAATAATCGAACACAGTGGCCTCAAGAGGAGCTTTAAGAAATGAATCGAGCTTCTCGTTGATGTCGAACATCACCGTTATGGCAAGGATCAGCACAATGGCAAACGCATATGTGCCAAGGAATTTCTTTATTATATAGAGATCGAGAATCTTGAACATCACTATTGGTCAGAGATTGGCAATATGCTTAAAGCCTGCGGGTCACCCGCTGCAACATTTCCGCTTTCCAAGGCTTGAAATCTCCGGCCACAATATGCTGTCGGGCCTCCCCTACCAGCCAGAGATAAAATGCGAGGTTATGTATCGAGGCTATCTGCATGGCCAATATTTCCTGGGCTATGAACAGATGGCGCAGATACGCCTTGGTATATATCCTGTCAATGTCGCAGGGACCGTCCTCCTGAATCGGGGTAAAATCATCGGCCCATTTTTTATTCCGCATATTCATAATGCCATGCGAGGTGAAAAGCATACCGTTGCGGGCATTGCGGGTAGGCATCACGCAATCCATCATATCCACTCCACGGTCAATGGCCTCAAGAATGTTGGCCGGAGTACCTACCCCCATCAGATAACGCGGGCGATCAACCGGAAGCTCCTCATTCACTACCTCTATCATATCATACATCACCTCGGCCGGCTCGCCCACCGCGAGGCCACCTATGGCATTGCCGTCGGCACCGAGATCGGCCACAAACTTGGCTGAATCGCGGCGCAGATCGGGATAAGTACACCCCTGGACTATCGGGAAAAATGACTGGTAATGCCCGTAAACAGGCTCCGTGGATTTATAGTGGTCCCAGCCCCGGCGAAGCCAACGCTGAGTAAGGCGCAGCGACCGTGTGGCATACTCACGGTCAGATGTGCCGGGAGGACATTCGTCAAGAGCCATCATTATATCGCTTCCTATAATACGCTGTATATCCACCACCTTCTCCGGAGTAAAAAGATGTTTCGAACCGTCGATATGGCTCCGGAACCATGCTCCTTCCTCCTTGAGCTTGCGGTTATGTGACAGGGAGAACACCTGAAAGCCGCCGCTGTCGGTCAATATAGGTTTATCCCATCCTATAAACTTATGCAAGCCGCCGGCACGATAAAGAATATCAGTGCCGGGACGGAGATAAAGATGATAAGTGTTTCCCAGAATTATCTGAGCCTTTACATCATTTACAAGTTCCCGGCCATGCACGGCTTTTACAGTGCCCTGGGTTCCCACAGGCATGAATATAGGGGTCTGCACCGGCCCGTGATCCGTAGTGAACACTCCGGCTCGCGCTTTGCCGGCCAAATCGGTAGCTTCAATTGTGAATTTCATCCTGCAAATTTAGCGAAAAACCATGTAATATGGCACGTAAGCTACCGAAACATTCCACCTTAAAGCTCTTGCCGTGAATCGGGAACAAAATAATCCCTCCAAAATTTGGATAAATGGAACAAACTACCTAAATTTGCATCACCATTTCAGGAGAGGTGGGTGAGTGGCTGAAACCACCAGTTTGCTAAACTGACGTAGGAGCAATCCTACCACGAGTTCGAATCTCGTCCTCTCCGCCAATCCAAGAATCAACCCGCTGAAATTCAGCGGGTTTTCTTATGTCCATAAAAATGGGTACCCCAAATAGGTACCCCTAAAATCAGAGTGATTTTAACTTTTTTTATATGTATGATTGGCTGATGGCCCTTACTTCACAGCGGTGTCAGCGTCGTTTACGCTTCAGATAGGTGCGCCTGTTGGAGCCAAAGATATTATGGTCATAGGCATATCTGACAGCATGATTTAGTTCACCATTAGGCAGGTCTGGAATAAGCTCATGAATAAAGCTTGTGGCCTTTGATTGCTCCACTCCTGCTTTACACAGAATACCGGCATAAGTCAGCGCGGTGTTATTACGACCTCTGACTATGGATTGCTGAGTCCACTTTTTCCTGAGCATATTGATTATCGACTCATCCGACAATAATTCCCGGCTTAAACGATAGAGGAAGAAACTGGTATAATCATCATCCTGAGCCAACACAGGCTCTCCGTTTTTGTCTTTTACAACAGTTTGAGAAGAAAGCGGTAGCTTTTCCTCTGTTTCAGATGGCTCATAGTGGAATGGCTGAACAGCGAGATTTTTCCACACGTCCGGATCGTAAGAAAGGTAATTCCCGCGAGCCAGATCAGAAGTCGAAGAATCACATCCATAACCGTTGAACATCTTAAGCAACTGGGCATACAGGTCAGAATGATTCTCCTTGTTGCGGTTGTCATGGAGGATTATAGCCTTGATTCCCTTTCCACTAGGAGATTTGAAATAGGCATACACACACGGAAATGTCTGCAACCATTCACCGCATTTCTTCAGGTCTTCAACATGGTCAAAGTCCAATGCTGTGAATGAGGAATACAACGTACAACCGGAAGCATCACGATAGTCAAATGCACCGTTCCAAGTAATAACAGGGAGGCTTCTTTTGATTTTATCAAATTTCTCTTTATCTGATATGGCCCGTAATTCCTTAACTCTGGTTTTGATACGAAAGCTATCGCCAATTTGTATCGTTTCAAGCACGGCATCAACATCAGAGCAATACAGCGGTTTCTTAACGTTTGCAATCCCACGGAAAACGCTGAGTCTTGTCTGCCAGTGAGAAATGATTTCAATGGTGGCTACCTTTTTCTTGTTAATTCTCTTCGAAGATTCTTTGATAACGAAATATCGCTGAATGTCCGTGGCACTCGGTTTCCCTTTCACTCCTAGTGAATGATATATCTCTATCAAGGCTTGTTTGATGTCCTCCTTGGGATATTCCTTACCCTCTTGGAATTTAACCCTGAGAAGTTCCACAATCTGTTGATGGGGCATATTGTCTTCCGGGGTTGGTGCCATAGCTTCTTTGATATAATCCTGTCTCCATTGCAATTCCTCCAGACCTTTTCTTCCGAAAATATCATAATATTCATGGAAATACGTTGGAATGAACACGCACTTATTTAACAAATCCGGGGCGTTCTCCCTTAGCTCGCAGTACATTATCATACGCCTCTTGAATTGTCCGTCCTTGCTCCATTCCATGAAGAGCTTCTTAACGTCGGGATTTTCATCATCAACATCCCTGATGATATTGACTGAGTTCTTCAATGCCTTTATCAATGACAAATCACCCTTATAGACAGTATTGGCTATATCCCATGCTCTTTTTTCGGCGATTGCGATAAGGTTATTTTCCACAATGGTCTTGTCGCCGTTCTCGTCTTCAGAGATGCAGCAATATTGGTCGCCATGTCCCTTGTTTATCAGAGCTTCAATAGTTTTAAGCTGACTGTCCTTGTGTATGGCATTCTCAAAGTTCTCTATATGCTTCTTAGTCTCAGCTCGCTTCTTCTCAATGGTCGCATTCATTTCATCTTCTGACACAAGAGGCTTCTTCAAATAATAATAGAGGTCAGCTTTGAGACGGAATGGGTTTTCATCAAGTCGCTGCCTTCCTACTATCTGTTGAATGTCGGTACACACATCAATAGTCAGGGATTCCACGTTGGGATTGGAGAAAATATATGAGTAGGCAGACTCCGAATTAAAGTCAGCACCGATATAGACAGTCGAAGTACAAAAAGTAAACATCTTATGCATCTCACCTCTGCCCGGGATCACACCTCTGGCAAATTTTTGTTGGTTTTCATCACGCCCTTTGTTGAGAGAATTAATTCGGTCGTGATTTTCTTTCCTAGGAGCACAAAGGATATTGACTTCATCCGGTTCCAAGCCCGACTTTTTGATGACATTAATGATTGACTTGACATCATTGAGAAAAAATACGGCTTCATGGGATTCTTCGCGTCTATCTCCGACATTAACATAAGGAACATTGCCGGATTGGTAGTTTCTGATAATTTCACAGCATTTGTTAGTTATTGATTTGGTCAGTTTGATAACATTGACATCAGCTTTCTTTATTGACGGCCTTGGCCATTTAAGCTGAATGAATGTCAAATCTCTGAACTGTTCGGCCATTTCCAGATAGCGCTGAAGATATGGTGTCGCAGAGAGATATACAACAGAGTCAAACCGTTTCAATGCTGTGTAAAACTGATGCTCGATGTTAGATTTAAAAGGTGCGTCGCCTATTATCTGTTGAAACTCATCAACCACCACTCTGAATCTATTGAAATCAACGCCCTCCTGTTTGAGTAGCCCTGTTATTCGATCTAGGGAGTCGTATGTGGTCAGAATCTTTGTGCCTCCGTTCCCGATATACTCAATGAAAAGCCGGTCGAACAGTTCCAAATATGCTTTTGTGGGAGTTTTGTCGCTGAAATATTGTTTCTGATTTAAGAAACGATAAAGGAAAATATTCTCTCCGATATGCTGACTGTATTTGTTGAAAAGAAGATGTTTTCTCGGCATGGCGATTATCAGAGGCTCATTGCTCTTGATGAATGCCTCTGTAGCACCACAGCCGCATATCTCTTTTGCAAGGATGTAGTGTTCATGTTTGGGAAGATGATTGAATCCGTCCCAGTCTGAAAGATACCTTATTCCTTCTGGTATCTCTTTGATTATTGTTTTCATCTTTGTCTGATTGTTATAAGTGATTATTGAGGCTCTTCTCCGAAGAACCATACTTGCTGACGCAAGTGAGTGTGAGTATGTTTGATTTTGGTACCCGGTTGAAAACCGGAATGGAATATTTTCTTCGCAGAAACACAATAATATATAGCATTTTATGGTGATTTGAGCACTTTTTTATTCCACTTTGTGGACTACCAAATCATACACACCGCCCACACTACTTTGCGTAAGCGATAGAGGCTGGCTGTGTTTCAAGCCAGTCTCATCTGTCTTCATTTCAGGAATTATCCCCAGTACAGATTGTCCGCATCACAGTTGCCTACATTACCGTCTTTGAACTTCACCTCATGGTTTGCATCTAGTGGATTTCCATTGAATACGGTACAGACAACAGTAGCCATGTCATATTCTTCCCAAGTCCCATCCTGCTGTTTGACCTTGACTTTAAGTCTTCCATTGGCATCGCTGTAAACCTTATATGGATAGAAGGTATTAAATTTCCTGTTTGTCCAGTCAATGAAGCCGCCACATGCTTTTGCACCCTTTGCAGATACACAAAAAGAGGTTTTATCATCGCCAATCGGTTTGTAGTAGAATCCATATTCTTCACCATCATGTTCCAATAATTTTACTTTAGGCTTATTGGGCTGATTAGGAACAACAGAAGAAGGTGTTATCGGTGCCATTTTCCATGTAGTTGTACTAGTACCCGGGTTATTCGCCGTTGATGGGAATAAGACTTTCACGGCATCATTCAAATAGGTTTTGATGGAATTCCCTTTTGTTATGACCGATACAAATCTTCCACCAACATCTTCTTGCACTTCGAGTGGCTTAATTTGGGTAATGACAGAATTAGCTCTATCATAGAAAGCCCACATAACATATTGTCCTGCGGCATCAATCCAAATGCCTCCTGCGTAGTAGCATCTCATTGTGGCACCACGATAGTCCCATTCAGGGTATTTACCACTAGTCCTGACAGCAAATGGCGGTGTCGGGCATATTGTGCTACTGCTGACGGCAGTTATCTGGATTGGGTCTATAAAGGGATTGCAGGGCCTTTCATTGCTATTACCGCTCTTTCGAGGATTTTTCTTTCGCCCTTTATTCAGCGCTTTTTGGATTTCTTTCATTTCTTCGTCCATAGCTCTTGTTTTTTAGGGTTGTTAATTCTAATGTTATATCCATCTCATCATTCAGGAATGATATTAATGGTTTATAACTTTCGGTTCTTCTTCTTTTCTTCGGGATGATTGTCAAAGCTTCTTGTAAAGACATTATGATATGCATTCCCGGAGTCATTGTCTCAATTCCTGCATATTCACACAAAGCTTTTACGTCGCCACTGAATTTATCAGGAATTATCACTTTTCTCACTAGACAGTTCTCTTCATGGCTGGCACTGTCCGGGCCACCCCAAGAGCCTACACCTTCGTAGTCTCCTTGGAAAATTGTATTGTTAGTTATTATCATATCACACATAAGGCGATAATGGGCTCTCTTTAGCTGTTTTAAGCGTTTAGGAGCAGATTTGTTATCCAAACAAAGCTAAACACGTTGCAATAAGATTGTAATCGAGTCATCATTGAGATTGATTTCAAGACCATCGACGACGATAGAATATTCATTAAATATTTTTTCTTCAATCTCATCTAGTGTTTTATCCTTCTCGATTTCGCTTTGAGAGACCTTCTCAAAAATGATTGGGGGTATCAGCTGCAATGCAAGGTATAAGGTCGACAGTAAACTTTTGAAGTTCACACAAGTTTTAATTGTTATTTGTTTGAACAAATTGAACTTCAAGGTAAACTGACGCGGTTTGCCAAATATTCTTGCATACTTCCCGGAAACACCGACAGCATATCTTAGTGGACCGGCTTCACATATATCCTCGACGTATGACGATATTTCACAGGGAAAATCTACACGATAGATATTGTCCTGTCTTTTTTCAACGTCAAGTCGAAATGTATACAGTTCTGGATTTATATCCTCATGGCCATATTTCCGTTTAAGGTGTCTTTCAGAGATAAAATCATCAGGATCGGCTAGCAGTCTCCAATCGTAGGCTTCTCCATCATCGTTTTCTGCGAGAAATGTTTTGAATTTCAATACCCACCTCTCTTTGGGAGATAGTTCAGATAAATTCTTCATTTTTGATTTTGAATAAATCCCCTCTCCAGAGTCAAGAGTGGTAGTTAGGGCTTTTGAACACTCTGTCGCCCATAAGTTTTTTACTTCATCAATCGTTCAAGATTGCTTTTCTGATGGACTGTGATATTGCGTCCTTCCAATTCCTTGATAAGAGACAATATCTCAGCTTTGTCAGGTTCGATAAGCTTGAACTGGCGACTGGTGTTAGCTCCGATATTCACTTGAATTGGGTTAACCGAAGCCAACAGGTCAGCGAAGTGGGCCGCATTAGAATATTTCATTACAGGCTCAACTGTTATCATAGTCTTAAAGCCCATAGATGAAATCTTTTTCATAGCCGCCGCCCGTGCCGCAATCAAAGGAGCATCTGATACACCTTCATGGTCCATATCGCTCTCCATCGTGGTGCAGAATATCAACTTCTCTTTCAATTCTCTACAGAGCTTATGGCTCACAAACTCCAAAAATCTCTCAGGATTCTTGGACTGGAACATATACTCGTTTTCAGGATAGTCGTAGAGGTGATCCATCACAGCCACAATCCATTCAGATGGGACATCGGCGGCAAACATATCTGTGGAACTTCCTAGAAAGACAAATCGGTTCTTGCCCATCTTCGTCTTCAGCTCTTTTAAATCGAGTCTCAGGGTCGGATCTTGATGATACCGCCACCTGATAGGCTTCATGTAGCAATATCCACAGTTATGACTACATTCACCTTTGACCGGATTATAAGTGTAGATTTCATTCGTGAAATCGTACATGTTTCCTGAACTCCTGTTCATTATATGGTCTGTTTAAAACCACCGTCGGAGCTGAGGACGGTGGATGGAGAACTGCTACTTGGTCAGCTCAATTAAGCTCCCTGACCGGTTGATTACGATAACTCTGCCAGTGCCGTATCAAGATAATCCTTCACGACGACCTCTTTGCTCTTGTTCCCATCTCTTTTTGCAGTCTGGATGGACAGCAGCAGGAGTGGACGCATCGTATGGAACATCTTGATTACACTCTCAGCCATTTCCTGTTTGTCATCAGCAGCATTGATCTGGTTGGCAATCCAAGACCAAATCTCGGTGCCTTTGAAGGTTGCAGGTGATTGCTCACGAATGTCAGAGATACCACCATAGACCCTTTCATACAAGTCCTGATTGGGCTTGTCGTTGAACAGCGCCGGTGTATTTCCATTCTGAAGCTCACGCATATCCTTTTTGACGATTTCTCTGCCTATCGTAGCGTAGCCTGCTGCTTTTGGGGTCAGACCATCCTTGATCTTGGCTCGATAGCTCACCAAAACAGGATTACTTGATGTTGCCTCCAAGTCGCGGGCGAAGTCAGCTGTAGATGTAGGGGTGTTGCACACGTTCATCTTCAGATAAGCAGCGCGGAGTTCAACGGCATCGCTATACTTTTTGTACTGGAAGAGATACTCAAAGGGTTGGTTGGCTTTAAGTGCCAGTTCCAGGGCATGGAAACGGGTATTACCGTCAACGATCACAAGGTAATCATTGACCTCATCGGCAGCAACGGAATGACCGTCCTCTACATCGATCAGTTCATACCCGGCTTGCAATGCCAGTATAGCATCTGCGAAGATTCCGGGGCTTTGCATCCCCACAGCGATACAACCTTCCATCATTTTCTTGTTCTTGATGGGGTTGTTGCGGTTGGATTTGAGGACGCAGATTTTCAGTTCCTCAAAGCCATTTTTCAGGCGGTAGATGGTGTCCACCGCAAGTTCTGTTTTTTTCATTTTGAAAAAAATTTTAATCATTGTCCCATTTTTAAAAAGGGACACTTTGAAATTTGTCGGCATGGGAGTTTCCCACGCCCAAGCGCATATTCAGGGTTTCCCTCCTAGGACACGCGCATCCTATTGTTCAGACTTTTCATTGTTCTCTTTGAGTGGTGAGCTTCACTCGTTATCAATAGCACCCACTACCTCTCAGGCTATTTATGTCGCCGTTTCAGTCGCGTCGCCGGTTCCGTTTCACCTTGATAAGATCGAGAGCCAAATCCGCATCGATTACGATTATCTTACCAGTCTGATGAATTGCAGGAGCCAGTACACCGCTTTTCTTTATGCGAGCAGCGGTGGACTGAGAGCATCCCAAGAGTTGGCTCAGTCCGGCGAGGCCATAAACAAGCCTTTTAGGGGGAGCAACAGCATCATCAAGACCTGTAGTCAGACGCGCAAATTTCTCAACCGCGAGGTCCAGAAACTCTTCCACGGTACAGCTTACAAGGGGTTTATCCATATCTGTCATATTTTTAATGTTACGGATGCAAAATTACAACGGAATGCGCCCTCATGCCAGCATTTATTCGCTTATTATTCAGATTGTTATACAACGTTATATAACGTTATACAACCATTTTGGAACGGCACATAAGCGGTTATAGTGATTCTCAAAAAGACAAATAAAAAAGGCATACTCTAAAGAGTACACCTTAATACTAGAATAATTGCTTCTATATAATGCTTATATTTCCCCTCTTTTAAACCTTGCAGATGCCTTTCTGCTACATTGTTTCAAAAGATCTATCCAACTGTAGACGCAGCTGTTAACCATCCCTGGATTTTCCGATAATTTCTTAATCGGTACGTTGTCTATTGTAAAGAGGGAAAGATATGGATGTTTACTTGGGGCACCTGACCTTTTGTCTTGTAAGCTTTTACCATTAGTGTGCCAATAAAGAGCGTATATGAGAGCCTTAAATTCATAATTCGGTCTTTTATCCTTTATCCAATTTATCCGAGGTTGCGTCTGGGGCTCATATTCTATATCTGCTCCTAAAACGTAAAGAAAATCTTCCATCGAACAATCAATACATCCAGTGAAATCATATTCAATGTTATTCCTCGTAAGTGAGACACCGGTGTCGTGATTGCTAGTTAGGAAATCAAACAGAATTTTTGCAGCCTCCCTATACATTTTGGAAGAGTGCTCGGGTTTTGTCGAAAGGCACTCAGATTGCAAAATAGGACTCTTAGATAATCTTATTATCTTTTTTGTTGCGTCATCACCTCTTTTATCCGAAGACACAGAATGTTGTTCCGAGATTTGCGTTCCAGCCTCACAAGAACGGTTGCCACCATCGGCCTCCATTGCCTCGTGAATCTTCTTCATGATATAATCGATTCTTAATTTCTCGATTATCCTCATGCCGATCTCGTTTTCAGATTCACACGGAGTTAGTTCACTGAGATCTGGAATGTCAGAGAATGTTGTCCGGGCTTGATTATACAAGGCCATGAATTTCTTTCTGAATTTCAAAGGAATCTTAGTATTTACACAAAATTTTCCTACCGATCTGACAACGCATTCTCCATACATATGAGATATTTCGGAGACAGTCAAGTCTTCCACAGAAGAAGTCTCGTTTAATCGGTCTTCAAGAAACACGCCTCCCATAGGATTATCGTTCATCGCATCCATTAATTTAAATAGTTCTGATGGATCCGAAGGGAACAACGACATAATGCCTGATAATGAGAATTTTTCTGTTCCTGCGGCCAGATAATCCAAAAGTTTCTCTGAGGGATGAACCCCATTAGTCTTTATCAAATAGCAGAATGCATCCTTGTCTTTTGCATGATAAGCTTTAAGTATATCTTCAAGAACTCCAGGACTAACATGAGCAAAGATAACTCTGACGGTTGGCTCGTTTAGGAAGTTAAGAGCATAATACAATTCTAACGGAGTCAACACAAGTTGTGTATGTGATTCATCCTCTGAGTCCCAAGAGACATCCACATACTGCGTCATGAATTCATCACATTCAGATGCTAGCTTCATATTAGCATTAAGGATCTTCTTGAACTCTTCTTGTAGAGGAAGTAAGTTATTTATCCACACCAAATAATTTTGAATAGCCTTCAATATCCCTTCAAAAACATCTTTATTTTGTAATGCGACCTCCTCTTTCTGAGAATCGTCAAGGGACTCAAGATTATGGCTTGTTTTATAACCCTCTAGACAATTTAACCACAATGATTCACATTGTCTGTCTGTTTCTTCCGCATCTTTCGACATATCAGAAAGGATACTTTCCACGCCAGTCCCACCTAGTAATTGATTCAATTTGGCCGAAATGCTTTTGAGGTATTATCGACTGTCAAGGAGATGATCGACGCAGGAATCAACATATACTTCCAGAAAGAGCAATTCACCTTATTGGACGAAGAAGGCAAGCCAAGCCTGTTCGCTCCTGTTATGATTGCCACTTTATCCACTTGCGCCCAACTTGAAAGAGAAAATATCAAATTTCGTCTCAACTCCGGAAGGGAAAACTACATAGCCAAAGGTGGCAAACTAGGAAGGAAGAAAGGCTCGACCAAATCAGAGGAAGCCTTACGAGAGCAATACAAGGATGTCATAACGTTATTGAAGAAAGGCTATTCCGTCAGGAATATCGCCAAACTTCAGAACGTGGGCATCTCGACAGTACAACGAATTAAAAATCAATTCATCAACAAATAATCATGGACACAAATTATGTAATCATCCTCGACTTCTGCGGTGGTTATCTGAACATCATACATCTGTCAGAAGAAGAGAAGAAAGAATCCGAGAAATACGAGGATTTTGAATCATTCCTCAGCACCCTCGAAAAAAAGTATGGCTTTCGCCTCAGTGATTGCCAGTGGATGACAACAGAGACTCTTCAGGTCTATCGCTACGAAAACGGGAAGGAGGTGAGTCATGCCTAACTGGGCATATACGGCGTATCATGCAACGGGAGATAAGGAGCAACTCAAAAAGCTCCACTCCCTCATGGACGAACTGGAGTGTATGAAGGCTCCGGGACTACATGAAAATGGCTTCGGATCAACATGGCTTGGAAATCTGGTCATCAAGCTTGATGGAGATTGGGAGAAAATCTATTGTAGAGGCTCATGGGACAATCTGCTACTGCATGACGATGGTACAGTATCGTTCAGCGTTGAATCAGCTTGGGGAGAACTCAATGAAGTCCGAGAGTTCATCGAAGAAAAGTTCCCCGGTATTAAGCTCTATTTCCAATGCGAGGAATCAGGTATGGGGATTTATCAGACAAACGACGATACCGGAGAATACTTCCCTGAAAAGTATTATCTGTGGGTCGAGAACGAAGATACGGAATACTATACCGGCCTTGAAGCACTGGCAACGGATGTGGAGAAAATCACAGGCTCCCAGAATCTGAAATCTCTCGACTCATGCAAAAAAGCTCTCGAAACATACTCCAGAAATCACAGCGACCTCTGCTATACATTGGCTGAGTTTGAGGTGGTGGAGTGAACGTTCAATCTCAACGGCACATGACTTCGGTTGTGTGCCTTTCTTTTTATCATAACTAGAGGTCATGCTTATCATAATCGTCATGTTAGTCATAAAATTAGGCCTTAATGATAACCGATTATATCACTGAATAAAGTTCGATTTTTTGAGGTTGGCAATGTAATACATTGAATTATCGCCATTTATCGTAGTTTTGGCAAGATCTCAAATTTCAAGAAGTTAAAGATAACGGAGAGTCAGCATTTTTTTGTGATATTTTTGCACCATTAATAGTGGAACGACACTATTTATATAAAAAGAAGTTCCAATTATGGGTAAACGAATTGACCGAAATAATAAGCATAATAAACGTAAGGCCTGGGAGGTCTCACGAAAATCACTATTGGCTATTATCCCAATATTATTTTCTTTACTAGTTGGGGCATTTTACCTTGGAGCCTATTTTATGGAGGCTAAAAAAGACAGAGAGATGTTGTATCGGGAGAATGAAATGGAAGCTCACCATAGAGAAGTACTATGGGATAGAGAAAATGAAAGAGATTCATGGAAAGAAAAATATTTCCAATCATTGATAGAAAGAACCGAAACCAACGGTCGAAGTCCTTAGGCAGATTAAAGACGTAATGACCCAATAAGAAGCCTCTCAAATCCTTATAATTGTAGGATTAATTGCCTATAAGAGCGTCTATCTCAAATATTTTGATTAACTTTGCACTTAGATGGAGGAGAAATACCATCGAAAAAGAAAAGTGTCAACCTTTCTTTCTCATCAGGAACGAATCGCCAATTCAAAGAACAGTATGAGAGTGAGTAAGATAGACGCTCTTTCTGTTTTGTCGTATCTATATGGCTCGCAAGGCCAATATTCAGCATACACATTTCAGAGGGACGTTTTACTCGAATCTCATCATTCATGCTGTAAGCTTTGGCGAGCTTGTTCCTGATATGACTGAGACAAGATGATCGTTCCTCTTTTCTTTTTCAGGGCATGAACCAATATCAACTACAAGGTATGAATGAACAGAGTATATCGCCTCCTGCGGCTGTAAGCAGCTAGTTTCCTTATCTGTAGAGGAAACAATATCTCGCATAGTGGGTGCTAGTCTCGAATATTTTTTGTACCTTTGTAATTACTAAAGCGAGGGAGAAATCTCGTGGCGGCGCAAGGAAGGCATAACTTGAAATCCAACCTAAGGAAATCCGGCCAAGATTCTGAGAGTGGATAAGAGACTAGTGCTCACTTTTTGTTTTTGTATCTTACAGGTGCAAACCGCTTTGTGGTACGCATACTCCAGATATGAAATAAGACGTGAGATATTGTTTCTTCTGTCTATTCTCTCAAAGGTTTCCTTGGCCGGAAATGTCGGCTGTGGGATTCCTCTCATAGTTTGACATACCTCTTAGGTGATGGACGTAAGGCGACAAGTCTCACGTCTTTCTTGTTTCATAACCCTAAGTGATAACCGCCGAGTTGGGTGAGGCTTATCGGCATGAAAGAAAGTATATGAAAAAAATCGTAGCTCTCTTGATGGCTGTATTAAGCCTGACTACTGCATCCGCCACCGTCCTGAAGGATCATTATGAAAAGATAAAAGGGATGACTGGATATGAGATGCCCGTCCCTTCTGAATCCTTAGGTGCGATTTCCGCAGTATGTACGGCGATTCCAATGGATTCTATTGATTCTGTCATACAAACCCTCCCGAAAGAACACCTTAGGGGCGAAGTTAAGCTTGACCACCCCGTATATCTGTATATTGCTAAAGCAGATGAAATGGAATCAGAGGGATTATTGCTAATGCCGAATTTTGAGAATCCCGTATATGTCGTATTCTTCGTTATCATAACCAATGATAATGTGGATGACTTCATAAAACAAAATTTAGGAGAATAGTTATGGCGAAGCATCTTAAACTAATCATAGCATTTGTAATGCTGATTTTGCTAACCATCCCTGTCTCTGGTAAAGAGAGGGATGTCTGTCCAATGCTAACTTTTGTGGGAGAAGTAGTCAAGAACAAGACTACAAAGCAAAAAGAGCCATCGGGATATGGGACACTTTTGATATACAACGGTCAAAAGTATAGAAGTTATAATGACCAGACTTTGGTGGATATATATATCTTGAAATTATCAGGAAATTTCAATGGTGAACACATCAGCACTGCATCATTATATTTGAATGATGCGAAAATTTATAGCGGAGAGATCACTTACGATTATTCTTACGACAAAAAGACAAAAAAGTTAGAGATTAATCTGAGTCTAGCCAAAGGTCATATCTCCGTATTTTATGGCCATCGACATAAAGACGAGTATTCACTTCCTGTTGATAGTACCGATAAGGTCAATTATACTATTTCCGTCATTAATAAAAATACGCTTCCTTATGATTACTCGATAAGGCCATCAAAACCACGACTATACTTTTCAAACTCAATATTTTCTCCTGATGCAGATGATAAACTTGCACAGATTCTAAAAGGGAAAATTAAAACTAACAACTGGGTAGCCGAAGCTACCGAAAGGAAATGGGAAGGCAAGTGGTTAAACGCTATCTTGTTGAATGGGAGCAGGCTAAGTTTGAATCGCAATGAAATAACCGTATATGGTGATTCTACACAATATAATTCTTCAAGGTATTTAGTTAAGCTTGCGGATGGGGGATATTTCCAATACTCTAAGGGTAATGATTACTCTCTTATATTTCCTAATGGGGATAAATTTACGGGGAGTTTCAAGAAAGTGCCACTTCCTGTTAAAGAGAGATCTGTATATGAGATATGGGCAAATCCAAATAAGAAATATACGAGAACAGAAGATGGGTCAGTAATATTCGAAAAGATAGATGAATTTACTGACAGTCCCTTAGATAACTACTTTAGTCTAATGTCAAAAAAATCATCAGACTTTGAATTATGGGACGGAACATATACACACAAATCAGGTCAAACGGAACGAGTAAAGAATGGACAGTTCCCCGATCGGTTATTGGCAACCCACATAGGTAGTAATGATGGTCTTCCAAGCTATTCAAGCCTAATTCAAAATGCGGATAAACTGGATTCAAAAGAGTCTTGCAATAAACTTAGGGCATTGTGTAATAAAAGCTTCTGGGAATACATTGGTAAATCAGACATAAGCGAATTAGACAAGGAACTGTTTAAACAATCAGCTGAATACAATACTAAGTTTGAACAGTACCAAAATGCTCTATCAACAGCTCGATATTATTCCATACGACCATTTGAGAGTAGTTCGTATTATGGGCATTTTTCAACAAATAAAGCCACATTCCAAATACCAGTTCCCTATTACAATGTAAATAATTTGCCGGTCATTTATATTGTTAACGCGGAAGAAATGCTTACTTTGTTCCCACTTTCAAGTAGTTGTAAAAAAACAAGATATTATGAGCTTCTTGGAGAAAGAGAGTCTGAGCAGGTATTTGCATTTGATGTGCCTTCAACAAACTTGGAATTTCTTAAGTATCTTCAAGAGTCTTATCAAGCCGGTGAATTGGGATTGCTGATGATATTTAAACCCGGAAGGATATATGAGACTGATAAATATGGCTGTGAAGGAATTATTACAACTCCAGTCGCGTTATATCTAATCAATAGCAAAACTAATGTGGTATTGTACGATCTTAGCAAGTATATCGATAAAGACATCACTAAGTATGGCGCAATCTTTAGACAGATAATATCCAGAGAAAAGGAAGCAGATAGAACAACATACCACAAACAGGCAAAACGTATAAAATGTCCTGTATGCTCTGGAAAAGGATATTTGGAAGACCAATATTTCGATTCCAACAATGTTTGGACAACTCGCAGGAATCGTTGTACCACTTGCTACGGTAGAGGATATATTGACACTCATGAATATTAATCAAACTAATGAAAAGACTACTATTCGTTTTAACCCTTCTGACGGCATTTAGCATCAGTCTATATGCTCAGAAGCCGACAACCACGAAGCCAAGCGTGAAAGAGTTGCTATCAGTAGCAACCAGTAAGGATCCCCTGTCTGTATTTACTACTTTAGCCAAGAAGAATGGCTATCGTAGCAAAGGTACGTCGGTTAATAATGATGGTATCAAAACCACCTATACGAAAAATGTAAGTAGCGGAGGTAAAAAGGTAGAACTGACAATCTTCCTTTATGACAGAAACACCTTTGAGTATATCATAGCAACCTCTTTCACTCCAGCCGTATTCAAGGCATGGGAGGCTCAAATAAAGGCATTGGGCTTCTACTTCGATAAGCATGATACTCAGGATGCGTTTCGTGGCAGCACACAGGAATACTGGCATTACACAAAACCGGGCTATCCGCCAATATCAATCTCGCAAAATTCATACAACAAAGAATATATGTTGATAATCGGTAATTCTTACTGAACAACAATTCTGAAAACTACATAGCCTCGACCTTCTTTATTGGTTGGGGCTATTTTTATATCTGGAGGTGAAAAGAAAAAAGAAAGGCCGTCATCAGTATCTCTTCGATCTGACTTAACCTTTCACGGGCGTATTGCTTTCATTGGGGAGACTAAAGCTGATCCCAATATACTGACACCGTTATCCGTCTTCCAATATCCTTCTGACCAATCTTCTTAAAGTCAGTGATACCGGGCTAATTTTTTGTTTTCTATAGCGAAGTCTTCAACCGCTCTCTACACACAAAGCATAGAGAGCAGAAGGACTCACGCTTAATTCTTATTCACATATAAGGATTTGAGGTATGTTTCAGCAGGTGTTTCTAGTGTTCCTAACTGAGATTTTTCAATGCTGCTAACGCTTCGATTAACTTAGCTTCATCCATTTGGTCCAACAGCGTAATGATTTGGGAACGGTATTGAGTCTTGTTCCACTTTTCCATTTCTAGTGTTTGGGTCTCCGTAGCGGTGTCGATATATGGCTGCATTGTCTTGTAGCCCTTATGCCCGGTAGCCTTCATTACCACCTGCGGAGGAATGCCCATTGCCAACGAACACGATACAAATGTTCTTCGCGCATCATGACATGAAATAATCTCATGGAAAGGATGCTGTTCTTCGCGCCGTTCAGTTCCTACAAAATAGGTGTCAACTATCATGCGGTCGATTCCGGCTTCTTTTGCTGCGATTTTTATGTATTCGTTCATTTTTTGATTGGCGGGGACATAGAATATATGACCGTCAGGAGTAGGAGAATCCTTGTATTTGTTGTAGATAGCCAATGCACTTTCAGTAAGGGGAATAGTGATTCGGTCACTAGTTTTCTGTGTCACCATATCAATCCTGTCATCGCAGATATGTCCGACCTTGAGATTCGCCAAATCTGAATATCTCAAAGAGGTGAAAGCCATAAAACACCACAAATCCCTTGCCAGTCGAATATGCTGTTTTTCAAGCGGGAAGTTCATTAAATGCATCAACTCGTCGTAGTGCAAGAATGTCACGGTCTTTTTCACGACCTTAAGATGGGGAGTGAAATTCAAAACCTTTTCCGGTATTGAGTAGCCTTTCAAATCGTTTATCCAACGAAGAAAAGCTTTGAGCATCACGAGCTGTTTGGAGACCGTGCGGTTCTTATAATCGTTCTTGGAATACCATTCTCTGAGCTTATACATGGTCTCTATGGTGATACTGTCAACCCTTAAATGAGGCACCGCTGACATCAGATGATTGACCGCCTGAGTATATTTTTCTTTTGCGTCATCGTCCCAGTTCTTTTCACGACCACATTCTGACAAGAAGTCTTGAAGAAGTTCTTTGATGGACTTTCGTTTGGTGGGTTTTATTTCGGTAATATCCATATCCTTTCTTCCAAGCCCCTCATTGACTAGATCCTTAAGCTCGGCCACTGTTGGAATTGCATTGTTCATCGAGAATTTCTCAAACACAAGGCCAATCTCCTGCTTGAAATCAGATATTCGTTCATTGATTTCAGCCGCAGTAAACTTTTTGTGTCCGATGATATGTGTAGTGCTTTTCTTTGCCTTTAGCCCATCAGAATCCCATTTGGCAGGATCAGCATACACACCGGTGATGAAGGTGGTTTCGCTTTTCTTACGATTCCATCTTACACGCACTGCCACCTGCTGAGTAATCGGTTTTATGAAGGGACGGACATTATATGAGATTTCTATCATTTTTAGAGATATTTATCTGGTATATTGGATTTTAGGTGCAAATTTAGAAAAATCCTCTCTTGAACGCAATAGGTACCCCCTTTGCTGACATTAGATAGTAATCCAAGGCAATAATTGAGCCTTTTAGCCGCCGTAAATGCCTAATAATTCAGCAGTTATTATCACCTAAATTCATGTATAGTCAATCCATTCCTGTCGTCCTCTCCGCAAAAACATTATCTAAAATCCTGTAAGTATCTCGCTTACAGGATTCTTCATTTTAAGAGGTTTACCCGGAAATGCCGCCAAACTACCCTGTGATACCACCTAAAGGGTATAACAAATGGTGGCGCGATAAATTTTATACCTTTTATGGTATAAAATGAATTAAATTTCATATCTTTGCACCCAAAAGGGTATATTAACATGACTCAATTAGCAAAATATGTAAAGGAAATGCGCAAGCAATTTGGGCTTACGCAGATTGACCTGTCGCAAAAATCAGGAGTAGGACTGCGTTTTGTGCGTGAAATGGAGCAAGGAAAAGAAACGCTCCGTCTTGACAAGGTAAATCAAGTGCTGGCCTTATTCGGTTCTGTAATGGTACCGGGTAAAATAAATGAATGATGAAACAGGCAAAAATATATATGGACAATATCCTCGCCGGTTTCCTAACCGAAGATGATATGGGATACGAGTTCAAGTATGATGCGGATTATCTGATATCCGAAAGAGCAAAGTCAGTGAGCTTGACTCTACCACTATCCGACAAACCTTACCGCGACAAAGTGTTGTTCCCGTTCTTTGACGGACTTATACCCGAAGGCTGGCTGCTCGACATTGCCGAACAGAACTGGAAAATCTCTGCACGAGACAGATTTTCTCTGTTGCTTGCATGCTGTAAGGATTGCATTGGTAATGTAAGCGTGGTACCAAATGAAGTAAACGAATGAACTGATGAATAAGTGCCTTTACTGCTATAAACCGCTTGCCGATAGCGAGGTTGATTACCATAAGTCATGCGCTCGCAAGATATTTGAATCGGCAACGGTTCCGGTATTGCCTTATACCAGAGCCAACATAAAGGAACTTGCACGCGAGATTATAGCGGCAAGCACCACCGTGACAGGTGTTCAGGCCAAACTTTCGCTTGATATTGCGAGAGGTCATGCGGGGGAGCCACAACGCTTCACCATTGTCGGACTATGGGGTCGCTTCATCCTAAAACCGCAGACCGACAGATTTACCAGTTTGCCGGAAAATGAGGACTTGACAATGCACATGGCTGAGGCCGCAGGGATCAAGACCGTGCCGCACTCGCTAATACGTTTTGCCGACGGCGAATTATGTTATCTGACCCGTCGAATTGACCGCACAAAAAAAGGCGACAAAATAGCGATGGAGGATATGTGCCAGTTGTCAGAGCGTCTCACTGAGGACAAATATAAAGGCTCATACGAACGTATAGCAAAACTTATCCAAAAATATTCAGCCGCCCCGCTGCTGAATGTCGTCAACTTCTGGGAAGTAGTGCTGTTTTCATGGCTCACAGGAAATGCCGATATGCACCTAAAGAATTTCTCCCTTTACAGCCCCTCCGATCACTATATTTTGGCTCCGGCATATGACCTACTTTCAACTTCGATAGTCATCCCGGAAGATGATGAAGAACTTGCACTCACCCTAAACGGAAAGAAAAAACGGATAGGCAGAGCCGACTTTGAAAAAGCGATGGGAGACAGCGGCATGGATAACAAAGCAATAGCAAATCTATTTTACCGCTTCTACAAAGCTATCCCGAAATGGCACATACTGATTGATGAATCATTTCTTCCAGAAGATATGAAGGCGAAGTATCATGATACTATAAACCGTATGGCAACTGGAATTTAGTGTTTTTATGTAGTTCTGATGGTGAGCATGTAGCCGAAGCCTCGTTGATTGATGATTGAAATGGCGGGGTCGTGGCGCAGGGCGCGGCGCAGTTTGTGGATATAGCCGTGGAGAGAATTACGGTTGCTTGGATCGTCACGCTCCCATACAGCCAACATCAAGTCGGAAGAATCAACAGTTCTACCGATATTTGCCGATAGAAGCCGGAGGATTTTCGCCTCGAAATGCGACAACTCATTCTCCCTGCCTTCGAAAATCAAAGTTTGCGTCGTCACATTAAAAACATAGCGACCTATTGAATACTTTATATCCTCACTGCGGCAATTGCCATATCGCCGTAGCAATGCCTTGATCCGCACTATCAGTTCCCGCAACTCAAACGGCTTTTTGAGATAATCGTTTGCCCCGATCTCAAAACCTTCCTCCACATCGTCAATGGCACTTTTCGCAGTAAGAAACAGCAACGGCACTGTGGGCGAGAGCTTGCGAATCTCTGCCGCCATTGCGAAACCGTCCATCTTCGGCATCATGACATCGGCAACAACAATATCGGCACCGGAAATTTTGTATTTGTCAAGCCCGTCAATGCCATTTGCAGCTGTAATCACTTCATAGCCTTGCACACTCAATGTGTCGGACACAATCAGCCTGAGATCAGCCTCATCTTCAACAAACAGAATCTTACCGTTCATCTTTACTTTCACTGAATTTGATTGTAAAATCGGAACCTACCCCCTCTTTACTATGCACATCTATTGACCAACCCATTTTGTCAAGTATGCTTTTCACATAGTAGAGTCCTATGCCGTGGCCACGCACATCCTGACGGTTACCATGCGGCACACGATAGAATTTGTTAAAGATATATGGAATTGATTTTAACGGTATGCCTATGCCGTTGTCCGTTATCGATATACCGTCGGCATGAACAGATATAACAATCTTCACATAATCGCCTGAATATTTGATAGCATTATCTATAAAATTATTCAGAACATTTGACAGATGTATCTTATCGGCATTCACGCACACCGATACATCCCCCTCAACCTCAATGGTTATTTCTTTGTCGCCTCTCATGCGTTGGGCCGCGGCAATTTCACTGACAAACGGCAACAGATGTATGTTTTCCGGCCTCAGCCGCATGGTTTTCCGTCGCTCCATGCTCATGGCAAGTATATTCTCTACCAGTTCGACAAGCCGTTTCAACTGCTTGTTGGCGATCTTCAAATAGGCTTCTCTCTTTACCGCATCTTTGTCGGCCTCATAATTGAGTAACGCATCATTGGCTGAGTATGCTATCGCAATAGGTGTTTTAAGCTCATGCGTCATATTGCTCACAAAATCATCTTTCATCTCCTCTATCGTGCGGAGTTTTGAAACGGTATGGAGAAGATACCATAAGGCAACCGTTATCAGTATGATTATTGCTATAGTACATAATACAATACCAGTCATCTGCCGGAGGATATACCCCATTGGCGAAGAATAACAGGCAACATAGCGGTCACCTGTCATCAGGTTATAACATATCGATACACTGTCAAGCTCGGTTTTATTAGTCAACATAGAGTCTGCCACCGTTATTTTACCATCCGACATTACTCTTTTTACAAATGCAATATCAATATGAATGCCTTTACGCGCCAACGACAAACGGAACAGGCTATCAATATCGGCAACAACAAACGGATAGACAGGATCAATGGTCTGGTGTGCTCCATATCCTATTTCGTTAACCATTATATCGGAATAATTTGTTCCCGGCGGAAGAGGATCTTTCCTAACTTCCAACAATTGGCCATTATCATCCGTCACAGTAATGTAAAGAGTGTCACCTTGTATCGACCGTGATTGAGATAGTTGTTTGCCCTTGTAAGTGGGTATGGAATCCGGTGCCGGATATTTATTGGTGCGATTAAGTATCTCATCCAGATCAGCATCACGCAGCGACTGAATTATCTGCTCTCGGGTCTGGCGACTGATGCTATCATACAGTTCAAACAAGCAATATATATTATAGCCCAGCAAAACGACAAGCAGTGTGACTATGACAGTGCTATATGTCCGGAAGTGTTTCATACATGCAAATTTAACACATTATCTCAGTCCACTATATCTGAACCATTCTGATTTAAGACTAAATAAGGATGTGATTAAGCCTAAATAAGGATAATCGCTTTATCTGGCAAATAAACCCGTCTAATTTTGCCTCAAAAAAGAAACTATGCGAAATATAACAGTGGTCATAACATTATTATCAGGTCTTACTGCGATAGCACAGAACGAGTCACCCGACAGCATAAAGTCACGAACGCTCAATGAAGTGGTTGTAAAGAGTGAGAAACCGCAGATCAAAGGGCAGGACGGCATGATAGTTGTCGACTTACCGGCTATCGTCAGTGATAAGCCCGTCAACAATATTCTTGAAGCTTTGGGCTATCTGCCCGGCGTGGTAAACAACAACGGCATGATAGGTCTTGCCGGAGCCTCGAATGTAACCATAATCCTCAACGGTGAACTAACCGATATGCCGGTTCAGAATTTTTATCAACTGCTTTACTCCACACCTGTTGACCGGCTGAAAAATGTAGAAGTGATGTATGCCGCGCCTGCAAAATATCATGTAAACGGTGCGGTCATAAATGTAGTGTTGAAAACTCCGTCGCCGCTCGACGGCTTGCAGGGTCAGGCCCGGATTGGATATAATCAAGCCCATTATGACTCTTACGGCGGCGTACTGTCCGCAACCTACGCCATAAAGGATTGGACTTTCGACCTCAATTATTCGCTCTCACGCACAAAATCGTGGTCACGGGAAGAATCATTCTCAAATCATACATATGACGGCTCAAAAACAATGATAGAGGAAAATAACCGACGCACTGGTCGCAATCTATCCAATCTGATTTACGCTTCCGCTGCATATAGATTTTCTCCCCGAAGCCGGCTCAACCTCACTTACAACGGCCAGATTACATCTGATATTTCCAAGCGGTCCCTTACCTGCGGGACATTTGGGGATTATCTGAACAATGTCCGGTATAACTCTCCTATTTCCTACCATAACATTGCCGCCAGATACACATCGGCATTCGGGCTTTCGGCAGGCGTTGACTATACGGGATATAACGAAAACAGGATCCAGAATCTGAGGGCACTGCCATCCGGTCTTGATATTGTGATTTCATCAAACCGACAGGATATCAACCGCTACCACGCTTTTATAGACCAAACCCACGGCATAAGGGGCTGGCAATTAAGTTATGGTTTAGAGTATCAGCATGCCGATGATCGCAGCAGCCAATCTTATCAACTTCCGGAGCAGCCCGGTTTTAACGGCCGCATGGATGAGGATGTTGTCGATGCCTATATAGGTTTGCAGCATAGTTTCAAATGGGGATTGTCGTTCGATATTTCGGCAAAAGGGGAATATTACCGCAATGGAAGCGAACACAACTGGAATTTCATCCCCTCTCTCGGAGCGACATATTACAAGACACCTAAAAACATTTTCCAACTGAACTTCACCACACAGCGCATTTATCCCTCATATTGGGAGCTGCATGGGAGCACGGCTTATCTTAATGATTACAGCATGGTGTTAGGCAATCCGGATCTCAAACCTTATCTCAACTACTCATCACAGCTGTCCTACATATTGCGTCAGAAATACACAGCTACCCTGTATTTTCAGTATGGTGACAAAGCAAGCGTACAATTGCCATATCAATCGCCCGATGGACTGCAACTTATCTATCAGACTATCAATATGAACTATAAACGCACAATAGGCCTGAATCTGAATGTGCCGTTCAATGTAAGTTATATCTGGAATGCTACTGCAACAGTCAACGTATTCAACCAACGGGAAAAGGCCGACCATTTTCACAATATCAGTTTCGATAACCGGAAATGGATATTTTATGGGGCATTGAACAACACCATCCGTTTTTCCAAAAACTGTCCTGTCTCGCTTTCTGTGGACTTCTCTTACATCTCGCCCTCGATTCAAGGAATAGCTGATCTTTCAAGCCTGTGGAAAACCGATGCAGGCATAAAATGGCAATTCGGGAAGAACCGTTGTTACGAACTGGATCTGAAAGCAGATGATATTTTCAACCGTTGGTCACCGACAATGGCGATCAACCATGCCGGACAAGACTACCGTATGAAAGTACATGACATGACGCGAAATCTCAAACTGACTTTCATATGGCGTTTTAACGGATTCAAACCCAAAGACACATCAATCGACACATCCCGTTTCGGCACCGGCAAATAATCACCTCAGTCTTGACAAAATGCCTTATGTGTTCTGTAAAGATACATAGTTACTGATCAATTATATAGATTATGTGCACTTCTTTAGCGATTTTTAACGCTTGATTTTCGTCGATTTCAGCCGTTTTCCGTCTTATTTGCAAACGAACTGTTATGACCGATAAAACAAGACGGAACATATTGCACAGAATAATTGAGGAGAATCTCGATTATCTTGTCCGTTTTGCATTTTTCCGCGTTGAAAGCAAGCCTGAAGCCGAAGATATTGTACATGAAGCGGTGTTGCGGCTTTTAGAAAAACGCAAGTCCGAAATAAGCCCTGAAAGCATAAGGCTCTATCTGTTCCGCATAGTCTATAACCTATGTCAGGACAAGTCAAGGAAATCGAAGCCTACTGTTTCCCTCGAATTTATAAACGATATTCCGGACAATGAGGAGGATTATCTCGACTGCGAGGAGGCCGAACGCCTTAACGTCCTGTTGGAATCATTGCCGACAAAAGAGCGCGAAATAGTGCGAATGAACGTGATCGACGGCCTGTCGTTTGTGGATATAGCCCATATACTCTCTATTCCGGCCTCCACCGCCAAATCAAGATTCATATCCGGAATGACCAAGCTGCGCAAACATTACTCAACCGAAAAATAACCACAACCATGGACGATTACAACGACATACGGGAGCTACTTACCCCACGCCGTAATATCAAAGCTTCCAAGGAACTCAAAAAACGGATCGATTCGGCTATTGAAAAGAAGCATCGAACAGCAACCGGATTGAAATGGCTGTGGGGCGGACTAAGCACCGGCGCCATAGCTGCACTTGTCATATTGTCGCTTATTCCTAAAGGAATGTCGGCAAAAGATATCCTGACATCAGTGCTCCACTCTATGCACAGCATCCACAACATTGAGATGGTAGTGGAGGTACGCACCACACCCATGGAAAATTTCAAGTTCATCAACAGCAAAAACGATTTTGTTACCCATAAGATAAATATATCCCAAACCGATTCATTTTCCACCTGGCGCGTGGATAAAGGTAATCGTGTGGCTGTAGGATATAATAAGAATATCTATACGTGGATCACTCCGCTGGGTATCGGCTGGAATCTTCCGGAAACAGAACCGGCCGAGGTACTCGGATACATGGAAAAACTGCTGTCGCCCCGCGAAATCCTCAAAAAGGAATTGGAACAATGCCACAGCGACAACACAGCAGAATATACTGTATCAAAGAACGAGAATAATGATATCGTGCTCACCATCCATGCCAAGGCTCAAGGCGAATTTGAAAATCCCTATATGCTCAACACCTCGATTGCCGAGTCAGAGCATATCCGCCGTTATGTAATTGATAATGAGACCATGCGGCTGAAAACTGCTTCTGTAAGCATAATTGACGGGAAAAAGACAATAGAAGTTCTACGGATCGTATCTATATCCTATGGATTGCTTTCAGCAAATAGCTTTTCCCTACCTGCCGGCATACGGTTTATCGAACCCGCATTGAATCCCGACGGCATACCGGGGCTTAATGCCGAGGAAACCGCCACAGTACTGCTCAATGCATTAAGTCAATGGGATATATCCGTAATAAACAGGCTGATAGACCCGGCAATCGCTGAAACTATGTATCATGAACAATACTCGGGGTCCGAACTTGTATCAGTAGGCTCACCGTTCAGATCCGGAAATGAAAACTCCATATTTATTCCGGCAACAATGCGGCTTAAAAACGGCTCCATAGTGCGGCCTACTCTGGTGCTGAAACAGAATGCGACAGGACGCTGGATCGCTACAGGAGGATTATAACAACAACCATTCAACCATAACATTATGTCATTAAAACCTTTAATGGCAGGGCTAATGCTCTGCTTACATGCCAACACCCTTTTCGGAGCAGCCGGACACATCAACGGCACCGTAAAAGATAATTCAGGATCGCCCGTAGAGTTTGCAACAGTGGCACTCCTCACGCCCAATGACTCCACATTGATCACAGGCACAGTGACCGATGCAGAAGGACATTTTTCGCTTGACCGCCCTGAACGCCATGCGATAATGCGCATTTCAGCTTTGGGATTTACCGACAAATATCTTTCCTCCCCTCCAGATTCCATAGGAAACATAATATTGGCCTCCAACGCCGTAAAGCTCGGCGAAGTGACAGTGAACCATTCTCCGGCCATGACACGGCTTAAAAACGACGGTATTCAGGTTGCCGTGGCCGGCACATATCTCTCTCATGAGGGCACAGCCGGTGACTTGCTCGGAAAAATGCCATTCGTCATAAAATCCGGCTCCGAACTCGAAGTGTTGGGCAAAGGGACACCTGTGATCTACATAAACGGCCGCCAGCTACGTGACAAATCCGAACTTGACCAACTTGCGTCGTCACAGATAAAGAGTGTGGATATAGTAACCAATCCCGGAGCAAGATACGCTTCCACAGTCAATTCCGTCATACGTATAACCACAGTTACCCCCACAGGCGAGAACTTTTCATTCAGCGACCGCACCACCATAGGATATAAGCACTATGCCTATCTCTTTGAACAGGCTAATTTCAATTACCGCAAAAACGGTTTTGATGTTTTCGGCATGGTCAATTACGAAAATTACCGTGAAAGGCCACGCTTTGTGAACTCAACCACCCAATTTTTTAAATCAGCCACCATAGCTCAAAACAGCGAAGGAAAAGAATACATAAAATATCCCGTATATCAGGGTAAAGTGGGACTGAACTATGTGCGGGGAACCCATAACTCAGGATTTTATTACGATTTCTCCTACCGGCCCTCCGTTTCTGCCGGTATATCATCAGCCTACCGCCGGCAGAACTATGTGTTCTCCGAAAATCTTGACAACACCTCCGATGTAAACCGACACAACCGGCAGCACATTTTGAGCGCTTATTACTCCGGCAACATAGGCAACTGGCAGCTATCGGCCAATTTCGACGCCATATGGCAGATCAACGACCGGCGAAGCGCCGAAACCGAGACATCATCCATCAATGCTCCGAGAAATTTCATCACCAACAATAACATAAACAACCGCTTGCTCGCCGGCAATGCCATCGCATCGCTTACTGTATGGAAAGGAGAACTGAGATTCGGAACGGAAGTAAGCGATATTCTGCGCAACGACAGCTACAAAGGCAACACGGATTACATAGTTGACAGCGACAGCCGGATAGCAGAGACCACAACGGCCCTGTTCGCAGAAACCCAGCAGAATTTCAGCGCAGTGTCACTAAGTGCCGGAGTGCGTTGGGAATATACCGACTCCAAATACTACCAGTCAGGAATTCTCCAGAAGGATCAGAGCCGAACATATCATAATATAGCACCCTCAGCATCCTTGTCATTTCCCGTGGGGCGCGTAAAAGCCAACATAGCCTATTCCCGGAAAATCAGCCGCCCGGCTTTCGAACAGCTCAGTTCGGCCATAAAATACATAGACCGGTATAGCTACCAATCAGGAAATCCCAACCTCAGGCCCATATACCGGGACTATCTGTCCGCTTCAGCCCGATGGAAAGAGGTCATCCTCGAATTTGAATATTGCTCCACCAGCAATTACTTCATGTGGCAGACCCAGCAGTATGCCGGCAACGACGAAGTAACGCTGCTCAAAATGGAGAATATGCCACGGTTCAACAGCTACGGGGCATACATCAACTACAATCCTACATTTTTCCGATGCTGGCACCCGTCGTTTATGGCCGGCATTGAGGCGCAGGACTTTAAACTCACGCATCAAAACCACGTATTGAGTCTTGACAAGCCACTCGGAATATTCCGCTTCAATAACGCCATACAACTTCCGTGGAACATATGGCTCAATGTAGATTTCTCAACCCGGACATCGGGCAATGGCGACAATCTTTACATAAAAAGTTCATGGACATGCAACGTAGGGTTATATAAGTCATTCGCCAACGACAACTGGAGTTTAAAGTTGCAGCTGAATGATGTGTTCGACACATCGCGCCAGAAATTTACATCATACGACGCCATCAGCCGCATTTCAATATCCAAGATAGCCGACACCCGCGACCTCTCGCTCACTCTGCGCTACAACTTCAATTCAGCGCGTTCACGCTATAAGGGCCGAGGCGCCTCAAACACCGACAAAAACAGGCTATGACATCAACACATCTCCCGATATTAATCGATTTTATATTGTTATCTGGATAAGGCGATATCATTTATAAAATTTACGTAAATTTGTGCATCAAACATCTGTCATACAAATGAAAGTGAGGGAGGTTTTGAACGGGAGGATGCACCGGCGGGACATACAGATGCTGTGTGGCCTGACTTCCGGCATGACCAATAATCACCTGAAGGATATTTTATATTCCGCCATTACGGATAAGGATGACAGAGTAAGCTACAATGCCCTGTGGGTATTCACTCATTTCTCAAAAGAGGACCGGGAATGGCTTTATGACAAACGAAACGAGCTTATAGACATTTTACTGCGCACAAACCACATAGGTAAGAAGAGACTTATTCTAACCATTCTGGAGCATCAACCTGTTACTCCGGATGATATAAGGACAGATTATCTCGACTATTGCCTCTCAAAAATCAACTCCACCGAACCTTATGCCATTAGAGCCTTTTGTCTCAAACAGGCATTTGCACAATGCTGCTTTTATCCCGAACTGATGAACGAACTAAAGGCTGAAATGGAAATTATGGAATACAACAATCCATCCCCTGGCCTAAGAAGCGCAAAAAGAATCATACAAAAGAAAATAATCCGGCTTCATAAAGGACATGAAACTAAAGATTATCAATAACTCCCTGACAGGTATTATAGCCCTATACATTTGTCATACCGCAGCCTTGGCCAACGACTACACCCACGAAGCTGACATTTTCCTAAAAAGTATGCCAGAAAATCTGCAACGTGCCCAAGCCGAGGCTGTGACCTCCGCAACCAAAGGCGATATCGGCAATCTTGAGGCTGTAAGAAAGTCCAGAAATACAACGCCATCGTTACCTTCCGGAATAGAATGTACTGACATAGGCGAAAAACTCCGTTTGTTCCGAAACATAAACTCCGATAACGACACAGTTCCGCTACTTATATACTTGCATGGCGGAGGATGGGCTTTCGGAAGCATCAACTCATGCAGCCGTTATTGCGGTGCAATGGCAGAAAAAGGTATTGCAGTGCTTGCAGTAGAATATTCCTTAGCCCCCGAAAATCCATATCCTTCCGGGTTGGAGGATTGTGTGGAGGCTGTAAGAACCGCTACCGACAGCCTTACGACATGGAAATGCGGTAAAATATCCATAGGTGGCGACAGCTCCGGCGGCAACCTCGCCATAGCCACTGCCATGAGTCTGCCGGAAAACACATTTGCATCACTCATATTGTTCTATCCTGTCACCAAAGCTTATTCCGATGGATCCGACGACTGGCTCCGCTACGGTAAAGGATATGGTCTTGACAGCTGTCTTATGGATGCTTTTAACTCAGCTTATACCGACATACCCCATAATCCTCTCGTATCGCCCGCCGATGCGCCATATTCCATGCTGAAATCTCTCCCTCCTACTCTTATCGTTGCCGCTGAACGGGATATACTCCGCGCACAAGGATATGAATTTGCCAACAGATTGCAACAATCAGGAAACGAGGTAGAATATACGATGTTTCCCGGAGCCGTACACCTTTTCATTACTGTAGCCGGACAAAATAAAGCATTCGAAGATGCTGTGACTCTGTCATCCGATTTCATACTTAAACATTAAAACCCACATATTAAAGAATATCCGCCACGACTTTGAGATCATGGCGGATATTATAATTTATATGTGCGTAAGTTATCTTACCATCACTTTGGAAGTGTGGCCGCCGGCCCGCACTATGTATACTCCCGGACGTAGCCCGGTAAGAGGGACTTCAATGCCGGCAAGCGAATAAGCCCGCACACTTTCAGCACCATTGACAAATATGACACCTTCGCCTCCATACACCTGAGGTGCTCTGCCGCCGAAATCTTCGGTAACGACTGAATCTATTCCCGATACAATGCCTGATGTGGCGTAAACGGCAAATGCACCTGCCGCAAGATTCACTCCCGCAGCCGACGGCTCAGGCACCGTGTTATAACTGCATGCCACAATACGATAGCGGTCGGACGACAGATCCACGGGCGCAGGAACCACAGCCGGGGCCGAGGGGGAGGGATTCACCACAAGATAAATTTCCTGACCATCTTTAGTTATGGAAATAGTACGTCCGCTCCACGACGAACAGTTTACCGACGCCACAGCATCGTCACCGAACATTTCGGGATTATCCTTACGGATATTGCAAAGGTCGGAATAGTTACGCATCAGTCCGGCACGGTTCTCATTATCAAGATAGCTCCATATCACTTTCTTCGGCGATGTGTCATTGCCCGAACTGTTCTTTGTGGTTTGGTCGGCCCCGAACTCCTGAAACTGCCATATCATATGAGCCCCGGGGGTCAGCAGCATCTGTGCGGCAACAGAGCCGAGGCGGCGCATAGAAGCCGGGATATTTCCCTTTACACCCGTGGCTCCGTAACGGTTCTGTTTATAGGCCATACGCTCCTCGTCGTGGCTTTCGGCATAACTTACGGTAGAGCCCCATGTGCGCTTGTCCAAAGGTGCGAAGAAGCGGTTAAGCGACGAATTGGAGCTGAATCCCATTGCGAACTGACACGATTCGGTATTGATATTGGCCCAGTTGATTTCTCCATCCTCGGCCATTTGGTTTTCCTCCTCGGCTCCGGCAAGATTCTCATTTATGAAATAAGCATCAGGGTTGACCTTGCGCATTGCATCGTGGAACACCTTCATCCGGGCCACACGCGTGGCGTTATAGGCATTTGTACGTGCATCGGAAGGCTTTCCCCATGTGTTTGTGGCAGCATCATAACGATTGCCGTAGCTGTCGTTGTCGCCCAAACCCTTTACAAGATCGAAACGGAACCCGTCAACCTTATATTCACGCATCCAGTAAGCCAAAGCATCGTGCCATTGACGCTGCACCAGTTCATTATCCTGATTCCAGTCATTGAGCACGCTATAGGAATGCGGTGCAGAGCCGTTATAGAACGGATTGTCCGCAATATCATACATCATATACCACGGATGGAGGCCGTCGCTCTGATTGAACACTATGTCAAGTATCACAGCCATGCCGCGCTTGTGGCATTCATCCACAAGCAGCTTATAATCATCGGGGGTACCATATGCTTTGTCTGGAGCGAAATAGAAATTGGTGTTATAACCCCACGAATTGTTTCCGTTGAATTCCATTATAGGAAGAAGCTCTACGGCATTCACACCAAGATCCTTTAGATAATCAAGTTTGGAGATAACACCTTTTACCGTTCCGTTGCCGCGCGCCTGACCTTCCGTACCTGTGAAATCACGAATCAACAGTTCATAAATAATCAGATCGCTCTGCGGCACACCCTTGAAGTCGGTTATCTCCCAATCATAATCATTCATAGCGGAATTATACACTGCAACCGGAGTACCGGACACCGCCGAACTCGGATAAGCCGGAAGACCGGGGAACACAGAGGAAGTTATGTACTTGTCGTTCCAGGGATCAAGTACAAGCCGTGCATAGGGATCGCCAACGGCTTTCTCTCCGTCCACAAGGAAATAGTATATGTAATCCTTGCCAAGCTGGAGGCCATTGACAGTGATCCAGAAATAAGGTGTGCCATCCACAGTATGGCGCTTCATCACACCTTCCTGACCGACTGCATAATTGTTCCATGAACCCACAATCATCATATTCTCTTTTTTAGGTGCGGCAATGCAGAATGTGACCGATCCATCGCCGTTAGTCACAGGTCCCATCGTTAGCTCGCGGCCGGGATAAGGCGCCTCCTCGCTGGAATTTACCCTGACCACCTGCATGGAAGCAGTGACAGTCTCACCGGCCGAAACCGCTTTGGCATAAACAGTATAGGTGCCTGATGATGTAAATTCCGTCTCACCTGTAAGCGACATCACATTGGATCCCGAGGCGATAGTGTTTTCCTCATTGTTATAATAAATCGAAATATCTGCATTCTTGGTGGTTCGGGCGGTAAATTCCACGGTAGAATTGCCGTTGACCACCTGTCCGGACATATCGGAAGTAAGCTCTATCTGAAATCCGGGAGGCAACACAGTCACATATATATCGGATCCGCCCTCTCCTTTACCTTCCTTCGAAGAATCTGCGTTGCGGAACACAAAGGCAAGTTTTTTAACCGTCACTGATGAGGAGGTTATACCATAGTATTCCCGTATGTCGGGTATGGTGAGAATCCATGTGTCGGGAGCCACCCAGGTCATCTGATATTTGGCCGAATTATCGCCCCACGACGGGGCATATTTCCAATCCGAATCAGATGTGGATGTGTTGGTTATCACCCCGGTATGGGCATATACTTTCTCCGAGGCCCCTACCCCGGCAAGCCCTTTGTTGCCACGGTCGGCATGGAATGTTATCACTATGTCGTGTGAATCGGTCTGAACCAATGCCGGTTCAGTTGTGACCACCTGGGCCGAAGCAGCCACACACGACATGGCGGCCGCACCCACAAGGAGATAAAGTTTATTCATGCTAAGAAATTAAAGTAACTGCTGATTCAACAACACCGGTCACATTTAAGTTTCACGCCTCACCTACATTCAGGATAAATTTCTTAATTTTGCATACTTACTATCGACATGGCAACGAATATCAAAACATCATCAGGGCAAGTGGATATGCTGCACGGACCGCTGTTCGGCAAAATACTTGTCTTTTCCCTGCCATTGATAGCCAGCGGCATACTCCAGCAATCGTTCAATGCCGTTGACGTAGCCATAATAGGCCGTTATTCCACAAGTCAGGCTATAGCCGCCGTAGGCAGCAACGGCCCCATAATCAGCATACTTGTAAATCTGTTTCTCGGTATCGCGGTAGGTGCCAATGTTGTAATCGCCAACTATCTCGGGCAGAAAAATCATGACGCCGTAAGACGTTCGATATCCACTGTGGCCATAATAGCCATTGCTTCGGGACTGCTGCTTGCGATAATCGGAACCACTGTTGCCCGTCCGATACTCGAGGCCATGAGCGCCCCGCCAGATGTAATTGATCTCGCAACCGAATATCTGCGAATATATTTCTGCGGAATGCCGTTCATGATGATCTATAATTTCGGATCGGCAATAATGCGCAGCGTGGGCGACACGAAACTTCCGTTCTATGCCTTAGTGGTGGCCACGGCTTGCAACCTCCTATTGGACTGGCTTTTTGTGGCCGTGTTCGACATGGGTGTGGCAGGCGTGGCATGGGCCACTGTAATAGCCAATGCCATCAATGCCGCAATCATAGTAGTATTTCTGCGGAGAGAACCGGATCCGGTAACATTGCTTCTGAAGCGTT
Organism: uncultured Porphyromonadaceae bacterium; assembly: GCA_900547825.1. Lineage (GTDB taxonomy): Bacteria > Bacteroidota > Bacteroidia > Bacteroidales > Muribaculaceae > Amulumruptor. The sequence continues at coordinate 28,546 of URII01000006.1, read as the reverse complement.
GGAAACTGTCAATGCCCGATTTCAACAAAATGCTCAGGATAGGAATACCGGCCGGCTTACAGGGTATGGTGTTTTCCATATCCAACATATTCATCCAGTCAGCCATAAACACATTCGGATCCGATGCCATAGCGGGATCCGCCGCAGCTCTGACATACGAGGCTTACTGCTACTATATAGTGGTGGCTTTCTGCGCCGCAGCCATAGCTTTCACCGGACAGAATTACGGAGCCGGAAATGCGGCCAGGTGCAAACTGGTATACCGCATCTGCATGTTTTACAGTGTAGTAATATGCGGAGTTGCCAATTTGCTGATTGTATGGCAGGAGAATTTCTTTATAGGAGTATTCTCCTCCGATCCGGCAGTGATGCATTATGCTTCTCTACGGTTCCACACAGTGCTGCTCGTACAGGCGCTTGCAAGCACCTATGAAGTGTCCGGAGCCTATATGAGGGGATTAGGCTACTCCGTAACGCCTATGGTGCTGACCATATTCGGCACATGCGTGTTGCGGCTGGGATGGGTCTACTACATATTGCGCAACGGCAGCAGCTTTGAAACACTCATGCTGATCTATCCTATCACGTGGATAATAACCGGCATTGCTGTAATTGCCGCCGCACTATGGGTTCAGCGCAAGGTGTTCGCAAAACCCTCTTCCGGGAAAACAGCCTCTACATGACAGATATTACGGTCACGACATACGCGATTTATAGTCCTCGTAACCGAACTGCCTGAGATAAATGCACTCTCCATTGCTACGGCACAGCACTATTGCCGGATGTGATATCCCGTTGAACATAGTTGTCTTGACAGTGGTGTAGTGGTTCATATCCTCAAGGCGCAGGCGATCTCCTTCACGCAAAGGCTGTTGGAATGACCAGTCACCTACAAAATCACCGCTAAGACAGGAATTTCCCCCAAGCCGGTAGACAGGGAGGCCCGAAGCCGGTTCCACTGACTCAGTTATAGCAGGCCTATAGGGCATTTCAAGACAATCAGGCATATGACAGGCAAACGAGGCGTCGATTATAGCTGTGGACACACCGTCATTCTCCACCACATCGACAACGGATGTAATAAGGTCGCCCGTGCGCCATGTAAACGCACTTCCGGGTTCAAGAATCACATCCACACCCGGATGACGCAGGCGGAATGCCGTGAGAATTTCTATCAGATGCTCCACATCATACCCTTCGCGGGTCATAAGATGGCCTCCACCCATATTCACCCACTTGACACGGTCGATCAACCCACCGAATTGTGTTTCAAACGCATCAAGCACTTTTTCAAGATCATCGGCTCCCGACTCACACAACGCATGGAAATGCAGCCCCTCGAGGCCTTCAGGCAAACGTCCGCCAAGCTGCTGCGCCGTAACTCCGAAACGGCTGCCGGGCAATGCGGGATTGTATATATCCGTCTCAATCACAGAACAGCGGGGATTGACCCTCAATCCAGGCGACACACCTGCAGCCAACGCCTTGGCGCCATACCGGTCGAACTGGCTCAGCGAATTAAATGTAATATGAGTGGACCGGCTCAGATACTCATCTATTGTGTTATCGGTATAGGCCGGACAATAACTATGGGCCTCCCCTCCGAGCGTTTCACAGCCAAGGCGCAGCTCATTAAGCGAACTCGCGGTAAAATCCCTGTTATAATCGGCTATGATATGGAAAGTTTTCCATAAGGCATTGGCTTTGAAAGCCATTATAATATTCACTCCGGCGCGCCGCTCAACTTCATTTATAAGTTCCAGATTACGCCGCAAACGGTCCTCATACACTATATAGAACGGAGTGGGTATATCCTGCTCTTTCATCTTGATTATAGGTCATTTAATTATGTCAAACTTTGCGAATTTAAGCATGAGCCGCTTTGATCCGGTGTTGTCAAACTCCACTACTATCCTGTGGTCGGTCATGGATGTATCCACCTCCGAAACTGTGCCGTCGCCGAATATGGAATGGTGGATGCGCATACCAACACTAATCTCATCGGACCGATGTAACGCTCCCGAAGCCTTCGGGGTTGCCGCATTGCTTCCCTGCGATGCCGGCATGGGAGTAATGCGGCGAGCCTCGCTACGGCTCTCCACTTTAGGCGCCGAATGGAACGAACTGCGGTAACGCTCCACCGGATTGTCGCCTACAGGCGCTATAGAAGTTCCGCCTACAAGGCGGACATACTTCGGATCTATATCACGGACAAACCTTGACGGGGAACATGTCACTGTCATGCCGTTGCGAAACCGTGATGAAGCATAGGAAAGCATGCAGAAACGTTTGGCACGAGTGATGGCCACATACAGCAATCTTCGTTCCTCCTCTATTTCAGCGGCATTTGCCGAATTCATGGCCGAAGGAAAAAGATCTTCCTCCACACCCACTATAAACACATTGGAAAATTCCAGGCCTTTGGCCGCATGCACGGTCATCAGAGTAACACGCTTGCCGTCATCAGCCTCATCCTTGGAGTCCTGATCAGTGGCAAGAGATATCTCACCGAGAAAGTCCGACAGGCCGGCTTGAGTATTCCCCTCGGCCATGCGCTCCTCCACAAACCCCTTGACTCCGGCCATGAGTTCATTAAGGTTTTCCTGCTTGGAAATGCTCTCCGGAGTGCGGTCGCTGATAAGCATACTCAGCATTCCGGTGTCGGAAATTATCTGACGGACAGTGGAGGCAGCATCAGCCCCTGAGGCGTTTTTATCAATAAATCCCTGAATCAGTTCACGGAACTTATCAAGTTTCTTAACCGTGCCGGAGTTGAAACCTATGGTGTAATTATCAAGATGACATATTACATGCCACAAGCTCACATCGTGGTCCATGCCGGTGCGTGTGAGTTTCCCCACAGTGGTCTCCCCTATTCCTCGCGCAGGAAAATTTATTATGCGCCGGAGGGCTTCATCATCGTCGGGATTGACGGTAAGACGCATATATGCCACAGCATCCTTGACCTCCTTGCGCTGATAGAACGACAAGCCTCCGTAGATCCGATATGGAATATTGCGTTTACGCAAGGACTCCTCCAATATGCGGCTCTGGGCATTAGTGCGGTAAAGGACGGCAAATTCATCATATCCGGCGTCACCGGCCATCTTTACCTGCGATATACGGTTGGCCACAAGAAAACTTTCCTCATAATCACTGTAACTCTGCACAAGCTCAATCCGGCTCCCGGCATCGTTGAGCGAAAACACCTTCTTGGGTATCTGGTCACGGTTCTTGTCAATAAGCGAATTGGCCGCATTTATTATATTCTGGGTGGAACGGTAATTACGCTCCAATTTGAATATCCTCAATCCGGGATATGATTTCTTAAGATTAAGTATGTTGCGTATATTCGCCCCCCGGAAACTGTAAATACTCTGCGCATCGTCACCGACCACACACAGGCCGGTGGTATTGTCGCAAAGTTGCGACACTATAAGGTGCTGGGCGAAGTTTGTGTCCTGATACTCATCTACAAGAATATACCTGAAATATTCACGGTAATGATTGAGTATGTCGGGGTTGTCACGCAACAGCACATTAGTATGGTAAAGCAGATCGTCAAAATCCATAGCCCCGGCCACTGACAAGCGGTTGACATAACCTGCATAGATCTCCTGAATGCGCGGACGCCGTGAACGTTTGTCAGCCTCCATCAGATCCCGGTCCATAGCATATTGCGAAGGTGATATCAATGCATTCTTGGCCATGGAAATAGCTGAGGCCACGGATGAGGGCTTATAGATCTTCTCGTCAAGGTCCAAATCCTTTATGATGGATTTTACCACAGCCTTGCTGTCGGACGCATCATATATAGTAAAGGACGGCTTGAATCCGAGTCTGTCGGCATGAATACGCAATATGCGTGAAAATATCGAATGGAACGTTCCCATCCATAGTTTGGAAGCTTTCTCATGCCCTACAAGCGCCTCGATGCGGTCACGCATCTCACGTGCGGCCTTGTTGGTAAACGTAAGTGCCATTATGCGCCACGGTTCATATCCAAGCTCAAGCAGATGTAGAATTTTATATGTAAGAACCCTGGTCTTGCCCGATCCGGCACCGGCTATCACAAGCTGAGGGCCACCGGTATATAACACGGCATCACGTTGCTGATCGTTAAGCTGATCTATATAGTTTTCCATTAGTCAATATCATTATTCCGCAATTCAGCCAGCTTGGCATGCAGCAAGTTGGTGAACTGATAGTTCTTCAAACCCCATTTCGGGCCCACAAGCAAACTTTCGGGCGCCTGGGATACAAACCGCTCTATGGCAATGTTGCGGTCAAGGCGCCTTACAATGCTCGCGCATAAGTCTATATATTCTTCTACCGTGAACAAATGCACCAAACCATCATCCGCTTTTACAGCCGAATAAAGAGCCGTACCACGCAACACCTGCAACTGATGGAATTTCACACACTGCGGTTTCAGATCATTGACCGCATCAACAGTTGCAAGCATATCGGAGGTATTCTCTCCGGGCAGTCCCATTATAAAATGTAACCCTACTGCAATCCCCCGGGCCTTGATCCGCTTCACCGCATCAACCGTGCATTCCCATGTGTGCCCGCGGTTTATAGATTCAAGCGTGGAATTATGGGAGCTTTCCGCCCCAAGTTCGATTATCACCCGCGCATCATTACGGTCTATGTCGGCCAGCATATCCAACAACCCTTCAGGCACACAATCAGGTCGTGTGCCTATGATTATGCCGTCCACTTTGTCAACGCCAAGAGCTTGCCGGTAAAGCGTATCCAGTTGCTTTTCATCTCCATAGGTGTTGGTATAAGACTGGAAATAGGCTAAATAACGCATGTGGGGATATTTCCGTCCAAAGAACCGCTTACCCTCCTCAAGCTGTGTGACTATATCCTGGGCCGGATCGCAATACGACGGACTGAACGAAGCATTGTTGCAGTAGATACATCCGCCATGGCCGATTGTGCCGTCACGGTTAGGACATGTGAACCCGGCATTGACCGAAAGCTTCTGCATCTTCACTCCCGGGAACAATGATCCGAGAAAGTCGGAATAGTCTCTGTAATATGGGTTCATCGCATCCTGACAGTCTGGTTGGAAAGCCATGCGTCGAGTATCACAATCTTGGCCATGGCCTCCACCACAGCGACGGCACGCGGCACCACGCACACATCATGCCGCCCTCCGGGATTCAATGTCACCGGTTCCCCAGCATCATCAACAGTGTCGACCGGCCGCATCATAGTCGGCACCGGCTTGAATGCCACACGGAAATATATGTCCTCACCGTTGGAAATGCCGCCCTGTATACCGCCTGACCAATTGGTAAGAGTGCGGATATCCCCTGACTCATCTTTCCTGAATATGTCCGCTACCTCCGATCCTTTAAGCCTCGCTCCGTCGAATCCCATTCCGTAATCGAATCCTTTGACGGCATTTATGGATAACATTGCCGCACCAAGCCGGGCATGAAGCTTTCCGCCCACAGGGTCGCCGAGCCCGGGCACCATGCCACGGATCACACATTTCACCACACCGCCGAGTGTATCGCCCTGAGAGCCGGCCTCGGCAACAATCCGCATCATTTCTTCCGATACGGCCTCATCAGGACACCGCACAGGCGAGGCATACACTTTCTCAGAATCCTCAGGGGCCGGATAATCAACCGGAAGGGAAACCGTGCCGATAGAATCGACATATGCCGTGACTGTAATTCCGGTAGAGCGCAATGCCATTTCGGCAAACGCTCCGGCGGCCACTCTTACGGCTGTTTCACGTGCTGACGAACGTCCACCGCCACGATGGTCACGCAAACCATATTTACATGTCGTGGTGTAATCGGCATGGGACGGACGGTTGACCCCTCTCAGCCTGTGGTAAGCCTCAGGGTTGGCGTCGGCGTTTTCTATTACAAAGCCTATGGGTGCACCGGTGGTCACCCCCTCGAAAACTCCGGAGAGTATCTTCACCTCATCAGACTCACTGCGCCGTGTGGCTCCCGGTCCGGCACCCGGACGTCGGCGCGAGATACACGTATCCAGCAACGCCCTGTCAACAGACACACCGGCAGGCATACCGTCTATAACGCCGCCTATAGCCGGGCCATGTGATTCTCCGAAAGTCGTAAGCCGGAATATATCGCCGAAACTGTTCATTTTTCCGCTATCAGATCTGTCACTACCGCACCCACATATTCTATAAGCTGATGCGGATCTATTTTCATCTGCAATCCACGCTGGCCGGCCGACACATATATAAAATCATAGTCAACAGCGGTAGAGTGAAAGAATGTGGGAAAACGCTTCTTCATCCCCACAGGCGTACAGCCCCCGCGCACATATCCTGTAAGCGGGAGCAATTCCTTCATAGCTATAAGGTCAGCTTTCTTGGCACCTGCGGCTTTCGCAGCTTTTTTCAGGTCAACTTCGGCATTGCCTGGAACCACACATACAAAATGCCCCGTCCGTTCACCGAACAGCACCAATGTCTTGAACACCCGGTTGATATCCTCACCAAGCTGCAATGCTATATGTGCGGCGCCAAGATCATCGGGATCCACCTCATAGGGCACAAGTTCATATGGTATGCCGGCTTTGTCAAGCAACCGGACAGCATTTGTCTTCTGACATCTTTCCATAAATCAGGAACGGCGGCGACGTGACTTTCTGGAAGCCGGCTTCTTTGATGAGGTTTTTGAGAACGCTGACTGCACACGGTTGCTTTTCCCGGAACGTGAGGAACGGAGATCCCTGTAAGCCCCCTTTAATGTGGAACTGTCAATGGCAAAACTTTCCTTCACCTCACGGGTATGATCCTTAAGAGTATGGGCAAAAAGCCATTCATAACTTTCCTCCAGATAAAACAGGCGCGCGGGCTGTGAGTGGTTCATGCCGGGAATACGGTCATATATGAGACGCGGAGTTTCGCCGTCCTCGGATGAGGACCGCATTTTGTCGACCACATTGTCGCTCTGCTTCACGCTTACGGCCCTGTCGCCGGTACCATGCACTATCCACAGAGGCACATCATTCAAACCCGAAAGATCCTTGACTGTGCCCCCGCCACAGAAAGCCATAGCAGCCGCTATGCGGTCAGGATAAGTAGCGGCAAGGTCAATGGTACCATAACCGCCGAGACTCATGCCAAGCACATAAACACGGTCGTAATCGATATTATAATTATCACTTACCCAATCGAGTATATTCATTATCTTACCGGGGTTCCATGATCCTCCGGGATTCTGCGGAGCTATCACGTAAGCGTCAATGTCGCGCCCTTTCTCTATGGCGTCGATTGTTCCGTAACGTTTCACCCTATTGAGATTATTGCCGCAAAGACTTGCGCCATGCAGAAAAATCACCACCGGTTTAGACTCGACATCCTGACCCGGAGCATCGGGTGTATACAACCAGAAATTATAGGCATTGCTTACTGTGCCACGGTGGGCTGTGAGGTCTCCCGCTTTGGCGCCGAGAGAACCGAGAATCATGGCCACTGCCATGACAGCATATCGGATATAAGAGATTTTCATATCGCAGATTGGTTTTATCTCAATGTCATTTTATAAATCTTATTTCCACGTGATCCCATCACGAGCGAACTGTCCACCACAACAGGCGATGATTCGAAATTGTCACCTATTCTCTTTGTGAAAGTTATCTTGCCTGTGCGGGGGGATATGAGGTATACATTTCCGGCGCAATCAGCCGTAAATACAGTGAATTTACCGGTCGGATCCATAAATCCCACAGGCGAGGACCATGCATAATACTTCAAAGGTGTACGGTAAAGCATCTTGCCTGTAGCTCGTTCAAACGCCACAAAATCGCCGTTGGCTCCACCTTCGTTTGTAACAGCATTGGCGAATATGAGGTCGGCACAATCGCCGCTTCCGGGAAGGGATGATGAATAGAACCCGCCATCAAAATGCTTTTCGCCATCCTCGCGGCGTTTACCGGGAGTACGCGCCTCCCATACAAGAGCACCTGTAAGTCCGTCAAGTTTGACAAACGACGCATACCCCGAACCTTTGCGGTCAATCTCGCAACCGGTATAGACATAAGGTTTTCCGTCCTCCTCAACTATTACCGGCGACGAATCGGTGTCATCGCCCAGATCATACCGCCACACAGGCTTCATTGTGTTGAGATTGACACACAGCACATTGCCATGATTATCGGCGGTGTAACCATAATTACGGCAAACACTCATCGAAGCCTCCATGCCCGGGGCCGCTCCGGCCACACGGTAACGCAGAGCCGAATGCAGCTTCAACTTGCCTGGAGCAATGGTAAATTTATAAAGAGTGCCGTTCTCTCCGGGACGAAACAGAAACTGCCCCACACGCAATGGCGACGAGTCGTAAGCATTCCATCCACGGGGAGCTTTCGGATCCTCCGGGAAAAAATCGCTGACTTTATGGGAATACAGATCTATTGTCAGCGCTCCGAACGGCTTTTCGGCAGGCACCCCTTGTCCGGCATAAAGATTGCCGTTCAACGAAGGGTCAAGCGACACAGTTCCTTTGATCGGGTTGCCTGTCGGGATTGGTTGCCGTGAGGCTTTACCGTTGTCAAAATTTATGAACAATATGTTGGAGGAAAGTGAACCTACTATAATCTCACGGGCGGAAAAATCAGATGTCAGGCTTCCACCCTGACGAAAGCGGGCCACACAGCTGTCGGGCCACTCCACATAAAGGGGCTGTCCGGTCCATCCGGTTCCGCCACCCCATACTCCGAATTTTGTGGACCGGTTGTCAACCGGTGTTGTAAAAGTCCAGTCAACAATCACTTCAGTGGGGATACGGCTCACCGCGCCACCGAAAGAGGCATTGCGGAAAGCACCTTTGCGGAACGTGAAAGCGCCCGGAACGTCGGCATACATGTCCTCCATCGGGAATATTACCGGAGAAGTCAATGTATCCGCAACCTCTATTCTGAAATCAACAGCCTCCGCGCTCGGAAAAACAGTATCGGGAAAAGCCGTTATTTCCACAGGGCATTCAATTACCGAATCGTTAGCGACAGAAACTTCCGGCACCGGGGATCCCTTCTTCCCGCCGCACGACACAAATATGAAACATGGGATTGCAAGCCCGAACAATATCGTTTTTTTCACCATCACTGCTGCAACTGTGTATCCGTCTTGCAAAATTAGCCATAATTTCCTACTCCCGCAAACCCGCTTTCACATCTTTATAAACATATCACTAATTTTAGCACTATTCTCCTGTCGTAAAATTTCTGTTTTATAAATTTTATCCGTAACTTTATGGCGCAAAATGAACTCCGTTTTCAGCCAGCTGACAGGAATGTTCAACACGCCATGGTTCTACGGCGTGCTGACTCTGCTCTATGCCATAACCATATTAGCCATAATATCCATCGTAATATCCGAGAACCGCAATCCGGTCAAGTCGCTTGCCTGGGTTACGGTTCTTCTGCTATTCCCCGCAGGTGGCATAGTACTGTATATCTTTTTCGGACGTTCCATCAAAAACGCCCGGCTCATATCACGCCGACAGAAGCGGCGCCTACGCGGCATACGGCAGATGGATGGCGCATCGGGCACTCCAAAACGGCTGAGCCCTGAAAACCGGCAGCAGGTGCAGTTGGCCCGGTCACTTGGTGCCGGAGGTTTTTACGAAGGCAACAATATCGAAATATATGCCTCCGGGCATGACAAGTTCCTCGCACTGGAAAAAGATCTGCGCCAAGCCAAAGAATTCATCTATCTGCAATATTATATTTTTGAAGATGACGAAATAGGGCGTCGTATAGCCGGAATACTGATGGAAAAAGCACGGGCAGGTGTGAAAGTAAGGGTATGCTACGATCATGTAGGGTCATTCCACGTGCGAAACCGGTTTTTCAAGACCATGCGGTCGGCTGGTGTTGAGATATATCCGTTTTTCAAAGTTGTGTTCCCGCTGTTTGCCACACGCATAAACTGGCGCAACCACCGCAAGCTTGTGATAATAGACGGCAAAACAGGATATATAGGAGGAATGAACATTGCCGACCGCTACATCAACGGTGGGAAATTTCCTTTGTGGCGCGATATCCACGCCCGCATATCAGGCCCTGCGGTATCGGCCCTGCATTACAGTTTCGCATGTGACTGGGCACTCATGCGCAAAGATATAATCACAGACAACAGTACGGCGATATCCGGCGGCGACACAAATGGCACTGCCGGAATACAGATGCTGACAAGCGGCCCCACCGACCGCTGGGGCAATATCGAGCTACAGTTCTTGAAAGCCATATCAAACGCCAAGCGGCGCATATACATCCAGACCCCTTATTTTCTTCCCCCGGAAAGCCTTCTGCGGGCACTGCAGGCAGCGGCACTCGCCCGGGTGGATGTCCGCGTAATGATGCCCACCCACAGTGATTCACGCATACTTACCTTCGCATCACGAAGCTATATAGCCGAATCAATAGCAGCCGGCATAAAGATATATCTCTACGATGCGGGAATGCTGCATTCCAAGATGATGATAGTAGATGACGATTTTGCCACACTCGGATCTACAAATTTCGACTTCCGCAGCTTCGAACACAACTTTGAGAGCAACATATTCATATTCTCACGCGAAATAAATGCCCGGCTGTCGACCATCTTTGCCGAGGACATGACCTCAAGCCGTAGAGTGCGGAGTTCGGAATGGCGCCACCGCCCCATACACCACAGGGCGCTGGAGTCGCTCATGCGCCCGTTAAGCCCCATCCTCTGAAAGGCAGGTTGCTTTACCCTTCGGCCCATTTTTACCAAAAATATCTTAAAATAAGAGGCGGGGAATTGAAGACTCGGAAAATATCATTACTTTTGTAAAAATTCTGTCAAGAATGTCAGGAGACTTGCACACACGCGTCGAACGCATCAAAGCTAAAGCGCTGCTTATCAGCGAACGATGCCAACGTCTCACAAATGAGATAACCGACACGCGCGAGCATTTGGCCCGATTGGAAGAAGAGGTGCGCCGACGCGACCGCAAAATAGAGGAACTTGAATCAAAACTTCGGTTCATGTCTATAGCGGATCATCTGGACGCAATCAACGGTAATCGGGAAGTTACCCGGGCATTCTTGGAGAATTTGGTGCGGGAAATCGACAAATGTATTGCCGACCTCTCGGATTGATACAATGAAGGATAAACAAAACATAACTATAACCTTAGCTGATCTGAAACCTATAGCTATGACGGTTGATCCAGCCGATGAAGAAGCCGTACGGTCAGCCGCTTATCAGGTCAACAAGCTATGGTCCACATGGAGAGACCGTTACAGCGACAGAACTTCGGAGGAAGTGCTCGCATTGGTCGCATTCCAGTTTGCCCGTCACTATGTGGGGGCAGCTATGGCCGGGAACAGGTTGGAAAGAGAGGCCGCCGATATCGAACAGGCATTGGACGGCATACTCACCTACTTCGGTCAATAATCAGGTTATGGCAATCTGCTGTCCTTCAATGTCGATAGTTTTTTGAAACAAAACCAACTATCCCCGCACAATCCGCGAATGCGCGGCGGCACGGCTTGATCCCGCCCCCGTTACACCCCGCATCGCCACGATTGTGCATTTTTAATTTTAGCTACTGCCATAAACCGTTATGGAAATATTCATCTACATCAGTGTGGCTCTTGTGGCCTTGGTTATAGGAGCACTGATCACCTTAGCCGTTCAGAAATCTCTTGCCAAGACACGCGCCAAAGCTATCATAGAGGAAGCGCATCTGGAAGCCAATGTAATCAAGCAGAACAAGCTGCTTGAAGCCCGCGAGGAGGAACTCCGCATAAAGGGCGAGGCCGAAAAGCAGGCCCAGCAGCGCATGTCGAAAATCCAGTCAGTGGAATCGAAGCTGAAACAGCGTGAAATGCAGCTCAACCAGCAGCAGAGCGAAAATCAGAAACAGCGAAACGAGAACGAACAGGCCATACGAAACATCGAAGCCCGTCAGGCACAGCTTGAGGCCCGAAATGCCGAAGTAGACAAACTCCGCGACAAAGCCCGCGAAGAGCTGGAACATATATCAGGCTTATCATCGGAGGAAGCTAAGGAGCGCCTTGTGGAGTCACTCAAAGACGAGGCAAAGACCGCTGCTGCAAGCTACATCAACGACATAATGGATGATGCCAAACTCACAGCCAACAAAGAGGCGAAAAGGATCGTGATACAGTCGATACAGCGGGTGGCCACCGAAACTGCCATAGAGAACTCCGTGACTGTGTTCCATATTGACTCCGACGAGATAAAAGGACGCATAATAGGCCGCGAAGGCCGCAATATCCGCGCATTGGAGGCAGCCACAGGCATTGAGATAATAGTTGACGATACCCCCGAGGCCATAGTGCTCTCAGGTTTCGATCCGGTTCGCCGTGAAATAGCAAGGCTTGCGCTGCATCAGCTTGTGGCCGACGGGCGCATCCATCCCGCACGCATCGAGGAAGTCGTGACCAAAGTGCGCAAACAGATCGAAGAAGAGATCATAGAGACAGGGAAACGCACTGCAATAGACCTCGGTATCCATGGCCTGCATCCTGATCTGATCCGTCTTGTAGGCAAAATGAAATACCGCTCATCCTACGGACAGAACCTTCTGCAGCACTCACGCGAGACCGCCAATCTGTGTGCCGTAATGGCTTCAGAACTTGGATTAAATCCCAAGAAAGCACGCCGCGCAGGCCTTCTGCACGACATAGGCAAGGTTCCCGACGAAGAACCGGAACTGCCGCATGCACTTCTCGGCATGAAATTAGCCGAGAAATACAAAGAAAAGCCTGAGATATGCAACGCCATAGGCGCCCACCACGACGAAATCGAGCAAACCTCGCTTCTCGCTCCGATTGTACAGGTATGCGACGCGATATCGGGAGCCCGTCCGGGTGCCCGCCGTGAAATTGTGGAAGCTTATATCAAACGACTCAACGATCTCGAACAGCTTGCTCTGTCCTATCCGGGAGTCATAAAGACATATGCCATACAGGCCGGCAGGGAACTGCGCGTAATAGTAGGTGCCGACAAGATCGATGACGTGGAGACCGAAAAGCTGTCAAGCGAAATAGCACGCCGCATTCAGGACGAGATGACATATCCCGGACAGGTCAAGATAACCGTGATACGTGAAACACGCTCGGTAAGTTTCGCTAAATAACCCCTTTGTCCCTATTCGCCGTTATGGATAACGATATTGACAAGGACGAAAGCGCTGCGCCAAGAAAGGAACGCGGATGCCCGCGCGGCAAACTTCATTGCTACAACTGGCTTGCCGACGTGCCGGGATCGTTCACCGATTTCGACATGGTGGAAGTGGAGTTCAAGAATACCCGCAAAGGTTTCTATAAAAACTCCAACCAGCTTCCGCTTGAAATAGGCGACATGGTGGCGGTGGAAGCGTCGCCGGGCCACGACATAGGCCGTGTCACCCTGGTAGGCAAACTCGTGGCCTTACAGATGAAAAAGGCCAACATAAAGCCCGATGCCGAGATAAAAAGAGTTTTCCGCAAAGCGCGCCAAGGCGATCTTGAAAAATACGAGGAAGCCAAAGCCAAGGAGAACGACACAATGATACGCTCACGCAAAATCGCCGAAAGCCTCCAGCTCAACATGAAAATAGGCGATGTGGAGTATCAGGGCGACGGCAACAAAGCTATATTCTATTATATAGCTGATGAGCGCGTCGACTTCCGGCAACTTATCAAGGTTCTCGCCGAGACGTTCAAGATACGCATAGAAATGAAGCAGATAGGAGCCCGTCAGGAAGCCGGCCGCATAGGCGGTATCGGTCCGTGCGGACGCCCGCTGTGCTGCTCAAGCTGGATGACGAACTTTGTAAGCGTGGGCACAAGTGCCGCACGTTTTCAGGATCTGTCGCTCAACCCTCAGAAACTCGCAGGGCAGTGCGCAAAGTTAAAATGCTGCCTGAATTTCGAAGTGGACCATTACGTTGAAAGTTCCCGGAGGATGCCATCCAAGGAAGCTCGTTTGGAAACGCTCGACTCTACATGGTATCATTTCAAAACTGACATTTTCAAAAAGGAAATCACATATTCATCCGACAAAAACGTAGCCGCCAATCTCGTCACCATCCCTGCCTCACGGGTGTTTGAGATAATAGAGATGAACAAACGGGGTGAAAAACCGGAGAAACTCCAGCCCGAAGGTTACGAAAAGGACAAGCCGGCTAAGGAATATGTGGATCTGGCGGAGCAGGACAGCCTTACACGCTTTGATAAAGCCAAAAAGAAAAAGCGCAAAAACAACAATCGGCGCAATGGCTCAAACGGCGAGAGCCAGGAGTCCCCGCAACCCAGAAAACCGGTGCAGCAGAATCCGACTACAACGCCCAAGCCTAAGCGCAACAATGCAAAAGACAACAAAGAGGTAAAGGAAGGAAAGGAAAACCGTCAGGCAAATAATTCCAACCGACCCAAGCAACAGCGCCGTCAGCGCCCCGGCGGCACCTCCACTCCCCCTGCCGAGAATAATCAATGAAATCCCTGAAGATTCTGACATGCCACATGCTGATGGCAACGGCATTTGCAGCATGCACGCCCGAGGATAACGCCTACAGCGAGTTTCACCAGCTTCCACCGTCGGGATGGGCCTACAACGATACTGTGCTGTTCACACCAGTGACGGCCGACACAGTGTCTCGCGGACCGTTGTCAATAGCTCTGCGGCATAACAACAGTTACGAATATTCCAACATATGGATTGAACTCACCTGGCATAACGGGCCGGATCTGAAACGTGACACACTCAATATAATTCTCGCAGATCCGAACGGCAGATGGCAGGGAAAAGGATTCGGTCCCTCATATCAGATAGAGCTGCCCGTTGATCCCCGCGCAGTGGTGACCGACAGCGCCCCTATGGCCGTTCGTCATATAATGAGAACCGATACATTGAGGGGTATAGAACAGATCGGGCTGATATATGCCGGCAAGGACAGGAAATAGAGCATTACACCTAACAAACCCATAAACAGAAATATAATCGACATGAACCACCGGGAACTGAACCAGATAGTGCTTCTCAGCGGTGAGGAACAGGCTTTACGCCTCAACCGGATAAGAAGCATAATGAGTGGCAAAGGAATAGACGCAATGCTTATAAGCGACTATGCCAACATATATTATCTTACCGGACGTGTGTTCGCGGGATACATATACATTTCGGCAGAAGCCTCCTCCATTCCCCTGTATTTCATCCGACGCCCGGTAACGCTTCAGGGCGATGGCATGGTACGCATCTCCAAGCCGGAACAGATAGCAGAATCAATAGGATTGAATCTGCCAGGATCAATAGGTCTTGAACTGGATCTGCTTAGCTATTCTATGGCAGAACGTATGAAAAAAGCCATTCCGGCGGAGGTGGTGAACTGTTCGGGTGTCATGCGGGAAGCCAGATCCGTAAAAACCCGGATGGAGTTGGACAAGATACGACATGCCGGTATATTGCATGCCTCAGTCTACAACCTCATACCGAGCCTTTACGAGGAAGGTATGACCGATATAGAGCTTCAGATAGAGATCGAACGCCAACTTCGGCTCAAGGGGTGTCTCGGACTATTCCGCATCAGTGGTTCATCCATGGAAACCCATATGGGAACCCTGATTGCCGGAGACAATGCCGATATGCCGTCGCCATATGATTTCTCAATGGGTGGATCAGGCATAGATCCTTCCCTGCCTATGGGTGCCGACGGATCAGTAATCCGACCGG
Source organism: uncultured Porphyromonadaceae bacterium (assembly GCA_900547825.1). Lineage (GTDB taxonomy): Bacteria > Bacteroidota > Bacteroidia > Bacteroidales > Muribaculaceae > Amulumruptor. The sequence goes on along the minus strand of URII01000006.1, from coordinate 12,834 downwards.
GCCACACCGTCATGGTCGATCTGAACGGCGCATTCGGAGGTTACATGACCGATATGTCAAGAGTCTTCTCAGTAGGCTCTGTAAGTAATGAAGCCTTGGAAGCCCATCTATGTTCAATCGAAATATGCCGGCAATTGGAAATAACAGGCGTTCCCGGTACTCCTGCCCGTGAACTCTATGAAACCGCAGTAACTATAGCTGAAAAATCAGGCCTAAAGCGTTACTTTATGGGACACCGACAGCAGGCAGGCTTTATTGGCCACGGAGTAGGCATAGAGATAAACGAACTTCCTGTGATAGCTCCGCGCAGCCGTGATATACTTACGGAAGGCAATGTAATAGCTCTGGAGCCTAAATTCGTAATTCCGGGCACCGGAGCGGTAGGAATAGAAAACACCTATGAGGTAACATCATCCGGGCTGAAATCACTTACATTGGCACCGGAAGAGATATTGCCGCTTGACGAATGAAAGATTTTGCACAGATCTTAGACACCCCGGTGTTCCGCACAGTGGGAGAAGTTGCCGAAAGCCTCGGCATGGAATGCTATGTAGTAGGCGGTTATGTGCGTGACCTCATATTGGAGCGCCCGTCAACCGACATAGATTTCGTGGTTGTAGGCAGCGGAATAGAGGTGGCCTCACTATGCGCCCGACGATTGGGACGGCACGCATCCGTAACCGTGTTCCGCAACTTCGGCACCGCGCAGGTACGTACCCACGGCATGGAACTGGAATTTGTGGGAGCCCGCAAAGAAAGCTATCAGCGCAATTCCCGCAAACCCATAGTGGAAGACGGCACTCTTGAAGATGATATCTCACGCCGCGACTTCACGGTAAATGCCATGGCTGTGAGCGTCAATCCGTCCACATTCGGCCGGCTTGTGGATCTCTACAACGGAGCCGCCGACATGCAATCCCGGATTCTGCGCACACCGCTCGACCCCGACATAACGTTCAGCGACGATCCGCTGCGCATGATGCGTGCCATAAGATTCGCCACACAGCTGGATTTCAGCATACTCCCCGACACTTTCAACGCAATAGCCCGCAACGCCTCCCGGCTCCGGATAGTGTCGGGCGAACGGATAGCCGTGGAGCTAAGGAAAATCATGGCCACTCCAAGGCCGTCAACCGGATGGAAACTGCTTCTGCAAAGCGGACTGCTTGACATAATATTGCCCGAACTGAAAGCCATGCAGGGAGTGGAGACCGTAAAAGGGCGCGGGCATAAGGATAATTTCCTGCACACAATACAGGTACTCGACAATGTGGCCGCTGTATCAGACAATGAATGGCTGCGATGGGCAGCTCTGCTGCATGACATTGCCAAACCCGTCACAAAAAAATGGGATGACTCGACCGGATGGACGTTCCATAACCATAACTTCATCGGCTCCAAGATGGTGCCCCGCCTGTTCAAAAGGCTAAAACTCCCTCTGGACGAAAAGATGAAATATGTGGCGAAATTAGTCGAACTGCACATGCGCCCCATAGCTTTGGTGGAGGATTCGGTAACTGATTCGGCGGTACGACGCCTGTTGGTTGACGCCGGCGATGACATTGAGGATCTGATGACATTGTGCAGGGCCGACATAACCTCCAAAAATCCGGAGAAAGTGCAGCGCCATCTGCAAAACTTCGAGGCTGTAAAGCAGAAAATGGCCGATATAGAGGCCCGTGACGCATTGCGCAACTATCAGCCTCCGGTCGACGGGCACATGATAATGCAGACATTCGGGCTAACCCAGAGTCCGTTGGTGGGCATAATCAAAACCCACATCCGCGAGTCACTTCTCAACTCCGATACTCCCAATGATCTGACACTGGCCATGAACCTTATGTACGACAAAGCCCGGGAACTCGGATTGGAACCGTTGGACAAACCGCTTTAACACATAAAATTACACTACGGCAAAACTTTAGCCCCGAAAAGTTTTATTAATTGAAATAAAATTAGTTACTTTGCACCGCGAAAAAGATTAAAATTTTAATAACTCAAAAACTAAAGACTATGTCAGAAATTGCATCACGCGTCAAAGCTATTATCGTTGACAAACTCGGTGTTGATGAAAACGAAGTTACCGAAACTGCAGAATTCACCAAGGATCTCGGCGCCGACAGCCTTGACACTGTTGAGCTCATCATGGAATTTGAGAAAGAATTTGGCATCACCATTCCCGACGACAAAGCCGAAGGCATTGCTACTGTAGGTGACGCTATCGCTTATATCGAAGCTAACAAGTAATAAAATTCCTCGACGGGGGTTCCGCCAAAAGGGCTCGACCCGCATGTGCGTCCCCGCATTGTCTATGAAGAGCCCTGCCTAACTGATGTGACAGGGCATTCTTCTTTTTTAGACATATACCTCTCCCTTGAACCTGTTTCTAAAGAACAGTTAAAATCTCGACATTACCCAATTCATTGTATACCAAATGGAATTAAAAAGAGTAGTAATCACCGGTCTCGGCGCCATAACTCCCCTCGGCAACGATGTCAAAACTACCTGGGACGCCGCTGTGGCAGGAGTCTCCGGAGCCGGCCCCATCACCCATTTTGACGCATCCAAGTTCAAAACACAGTTTGCATGCGAAGTAAAGGGATACAAGGCCTCCGAACATTTTGACCGTCGCAAAGAGCGTACCCTCGACCTATATGCGCAATATGCGCTTGTGGCTGCACGCCAGGCGGTAGAAGACGCTAACCTCAATGCCGAAGACGGCTCGGTAGACAAAAACCGTGTCGGTGTCATTGTAGCGGCAGGCATAGGCGGACTCCACACATTTGAGGAGGAAGCCGGATATTATGCAAAGAACGAAGAATCCGGTCCTAAATACAATCCGTTCTTCATTCCCAAAATGATAGCCGACATTGCTTCCGGCCATATATCCATGGAATATGGTTTCCATGGCCCTAACTACGGCACGGTATCGGCCTGCGCATCATCCAACAATGCCATTATCGACGCATTCAACCTCATCCGCCTCGGCAAAGCTGACGCTATCGTTACAGGCGGAGCCGAAGCAGCGATATATCCCGCAGGTGTAGGCGGCTTCAACTCCATGCACGCATTGTCTACCCGCAACGACAGCCCGGCCACAGCATCACGTCCGTTCAGCAAATCGCGCGACGGCTTCGTTATGGGCGAGGGATCAGCCGTTCTGGTGCTCGAGGAACTTGAGCATGCACTCGCACGCGGAGCAAAAATATATGCCGAAGTAGCCGGCGGCGGCATGTCAGCCGACGCCCACCATCTCACCGCCACACATCCCGAAGGCCTCGGTGCCATGCTTGCCATGACAAACGCCCTCGAGGATGCAGGAATGACACCTGCCGACATAGACTATATCAATGTGCACGGCACTTCAACCCCTGTAGGTGATATATCGGAGGTCAAAGCCATTGTAAAAGTGTTCGGAGAAAATGCCCATAAGCTCAACATCTCCTCCACCAAGTCAATGACCGGCCATCTGCTCGGCGCTACCGGTGCCCTTGAAGCTCTCATGTGCATCAAAGCCATTGAAAACGACATAGTGCCCCCCACTATCAACCACGAAGATGGCGATGAAGATGAAGAAATCGACTATACTCTCAACTTCACTTTCAACAAGGCTCAGAACCGCCCTGTACGCGCTGCATTGAGCAATGCGTTCGGTTTCGGCGGGCATAATGCCACTGTCATAGTGAAGAAATTTGAGAAATAATCAATCCGATCCATACGGAAATCAATCATTTTCAGGCAGCCGTGCATTCATTACGCGGCTGCCTGATTTTCAAATAACAACACACAGTCTTATATCACATCACAACCATGAAAAAACTATTATGCGCCGCAGCCTTAGGGTGCCTGATCGCCTCATGCGGCTCAAAATCCGATCCTGTGCGTGACTTAGCCGAAGACTTTGCCATCAAAGCTTCCGACAACATGCTTGATTCCATCCGGTCAATATATCCGGATGCGGCAAAAGCCGATTCTCTGGCACTCTCATTTGCCACCGACAGCATGAGAATAACTGAAACAGCCAATCCGGGCACTTACACCGTACAGTTCAACCCCACAGCCTCCATAACGATAGTCAAGGACGCTGACGGGAATATGAAAGTAAGCGACTCGCACGGCATATTCGCCTACCCCGACTCTGTGTTTGAAACCGCCAAGGCCACCGGCCAGTGGGACACTTCGCTTACCGATGCAGAGAACGCATCACGCATGGCCGACACTGACTTCATGCCCTATCTCATCAATCAGGTAATACGCCACACAGCCAAAAATTTCAAGGCGTCACAGGATTTCACCGTGATAAAATATCCTGAATACGGAATGGACATGGGCCTGTTTGAAGTAACGGTAAACAACGACACCGACCATCCGATAGATGCCTCCGACTACAATCTCTACATCGTTTATCACTACATGCACATGGGAGTGGATGAACGCACCACTGCAAAAGTTGACGGAAAGGCGGTTCCACCCCATTCATCAGTCACATTCCGCGAGGAATTCTCGGGCCATTCATTCCCTGAAAAGGCTTACGTGAACACAACGATGAACGACTCTCAGCTTTTCCGCAAGTACTTTACTCCAACAGGCAAGGAGTACACCGAGTATATTGAATCCAAAAACAAAAAGTAGGTCAAAGGCCGCACTTTAATATAACCCAGGCCCCGGCTTCAGCCATATTCCATTAATGGCAAGCCGGGGCCTGATATTTACATTCCGGTTATTTCAATATGGCTGAATCAGTTCTGCCTGAGTTATTAAGTTCGTTATTGCGGTTCACCTTCTTTCCATAAGGGAATGTATAACTAAGTGTGAGAGAAAGGTTCCTCGCCATCTCATTGTTCCAGCTCCATCCGTATGATGAGAAATATGGAGAATTGAATCTCTCATACACGCGGTTGCTGTCAAACCAGTTGCGGAATTGCAGGCTTGCTTTCAGGTCACCTGCCGCATATGACACCTGAACGCCATAAGTGCTCTTATAATTGATCCGCGTGCCGTTGGTCCATCCATTGAGTATCTTCTCCGGAGTGTTATAAAACAGCATGAATGAAAATGCCTTGAGATAATAATTGGCATTGATGCGGGCCGTAAGATGATTTTCCGACTGGGCATCGACTCCGGTCAACACTATCCGCTCGGCTCCGGCGTTAGCACGCACCGACAGAGTGTTATTGAAAAGTTTCAATGTCCCTGACAACCATGCCGAATAACGGTGAAAATCTCCACTATTGATCTGGCGCCTTACTAGTCCGTCATATCCCGGCATAATCATGAATTCGTAAGCCTGTTTATCAGGGTTTCCCTCATACTCGGCAGTTGCCGAAAAGCTCAGTTTATTATTAGGGATATATGTATATGAGGCCGATACGGTTGCAAATATAGTGTTCTTCAAATCGGGATTTCCCATAAGCCACAGCAGTTCATTGCTTTGCACTATGGCAGAGTTGGCCGATGACGGAGCCGGGTGTGAGTTGCCCCACCAGCCTTCTATGCTTGCCGAATGCCTGTCGCTGATTTTGTATTCAAGCTGTAAACCGAGCCGTGGATTCCATTGTTCCAACGTATTCACTCCATTTACCCGGCCTACCACATACGATGCTCCCACACGCGAATACAGATTCAATCCGAATTTCCAGTTCTGCATATATTCAAGAAAAAGCATATTTTCCGACGAAAGCAGTTTCTGACGACCATCATATGAACCGGCATATTCGGTATTATAGAATGTGTTATAACTCATAAGCGAGGTACGGAATGTATTGCGGTGAGCGAATTTTTTCGAATATTGGAGCGTCACTTCCGGAGAATATGATTTCTCCTTGTTGTCATTCCTGATAGGTTCTAACTCACCAAGCGAATACAATGAGTTGCGGCGTGTACCGTTATGACTGAACCGCCAGGACGCCAGAACAGAATTTCCCTTCGGGAGATTGAAAAAATAGTAGCCGCTGATGAAAGGAGCGATAGTCTGGGTTGACTCCGACGAGAGAGCCTGCGACGAAGAAAACTCATTTCCCGAGAACGTCACTTCCGAAACATCCCGCATAAACGGTGTTGCAGTGCGATAGAATGCAATGTTATGGCTGATATCGACATTATCAGTTCTATAGGCCGCACGCAAGGAGGCCCATTGCGAATTTCCTTTCTTAAGATAATCAGAACCGGAGGTGGCTGTACGGGTAAGTTCATCAATATGCCGATCGCCTATATAGAAGTCACGGTAGGTCTCTTCCACAAAACTCCGGTATTTGTCGTTATGTGACATGCTTCCACTGGCATTGGCGTCAAAAGTCCACTTTTTATACACGAATTTGGAATACACATCGCCGTCAACACAGTCAGTGCCCAATGTCTCCCCGGTAGCTGTAAGTTTCGTATATCCTCCCCATTGGTAATGACGCATTATGTAATTTACCACATAGGGCTGGCTGTTGAAACGCGGATCGTCGGGATATTGGAGCACTTCCACCCGGAGCACATCCTCGGGGCGTAATCCTGTCAGATCCTGTTCAGTGGCCGGTGTATAGTCTATAAACATTGACACACTCTTGCCTGAAATTGTTTTGACCGATGTAGATCCGGGTTTTATATCAAGTTGGGGAATATTCATCTGCTGAAGCAATCCGGTAGCATCAATTGCCGCCCTCTTCACCCTTTTGTCGGGAATATACTCAACCCCATGTGGAATTATACGCTGAGTGCGGCCCTCGACCACAACCTCATCAAGATTCATAACAATACTGTCCAACCGCGCTTGCGCCGCAATTGAATCAGCCGTTTCATTAGCGGCAATGCATGGCAATGTACTGAATGCCGATGCAAATATCAATAGTTTCAGTTTCATGATAGATAGGGGACGTTGTTACTTGTACATCCCGATTATAAGACGCACTGCACATATGGAATGTGACACCCCAAAGTTACAAAAAAACTGATGCCCCTTTCAACAAGGAACATCAGGACTAAGGGCTTATGCCACAAGGGTAAAATTATTTACTTACATCATACCATTGTTTTACACACTTTCTCACCGGCGTCATCACGACGACACTTTCAAAAGTGTTACCTTAGTCCTTGAAACTGCTAATATAGTTGTGTTAAAAGATTGTCTCAGCCTAAGGTAAAACAAGGTGTCTCATTCTTACTTGCCACAAAGATAAGCAACTCCGGAATACTATCCAAATTTTTTAGTTAAAATCCACAATTTTATTTTATGCGGAACATCCAGGCCACAGTCGCCTCAATCGACATACCGCGCGAAGCGGAAAAAGTGTCGGTGCGCGACGACGGGAATATATTGCCTATCCCATAATAGAACCGGCCTTCAATCAGCAGGGAATTGCGTGGGGTTACACGCCATTCGCCACCTATGCCGCCTGCAATTCCGTAATCGAACTTCCCTGTTATATCCATTGAGAGCTGTTCTGTCTCACGCTTGGCAGGATAACCGTTAACCGATGAAATATTACGGTAATCAAAATCGGATGAAATGGAACTGCCTATCATATATCCGATCTCGGGGCCAAGATTTATGAACATCTTGAATCTCTTGGGTCCGAAAAATATATGTGTCATTACAGGAAGCTGAAGATATGTCAGCGAACGCGAATAAGAAAAGTCCTCCCCTTTGTCGTACTTCTCTTTCCAACCGCGCTGTGTCACATTCAGCTCTGCAAGAATACCCACATGCTTTTCCTCTGTGTAACGCACCACGGCCCCGAATGTGAAGCCCGGCTTGAAATTCTGTTCCACAGAGGGATTGAATGACATACGCGAAAACGTGGCTCCACCTTTAAGCCCAATGCTGAAATTAGGCGAGTATGTGCGCTGGGCGGCAGCCGAGAAAAATGTCACCGCCGTAATGCCCATGGCAAGTGAGAATTTAGTTAAAGCCCTCATCCTCATTTAACAATACGGCGATCAACTATGCCACCGGGTTTGAATGTAACGAAATACACCACATCGTTGCAGAATCCCTTGCCCTCACCAAGCGACACAAAATTAAACCCGTTCTGCAAGCCATTGTAACGCGGAGTCTCGGCCGGGAATGCCAGTGGCATGGCAAGCGACCTCAACAGATATATTCCAGTATCATATCCCAGAAGGCCCTGACGCGGGGCAGCGGCAAGCATCTGATTTCCGAACCAATGTTTGAAAGCCGCCTCAACACTCTGTGATGCGGGATCCTCCTTGTCGTTATAGAACCGGGAGAATATGGTAGTGCCAGCCTGATGCATTCCCTGAAGGGTGGATCCGCGGAATGTAGTCCATTCAGGATAACCGAACAAAGCCATCTCCACAGGATAGCGTGTAGCATCCTTCCGCTCTACAAGTGCCGGCAGAATAAGATTGAGCTCCTTCTGTGAACCGTGCAACGGAACGAACACATAATTGACGGATGGGGCCAACTTAGACATATCCGAGGCCGTGAGCTTGTTGGCAAACGATACTGTCTCGTAACGGCGCCCGGCCGAATCCAATGCAGCCTTAAGCATGTTCACAAACTGCGACTTATCGGCTTTCGCACCTGAATGGCTGATAAACACAGGAGTATATTCCTCAAACTCTTTCAGGAAACCCGATACCGTTATATCATTCATCAGCTCTGTAGGAGTAACAGCCTGTAACATCAACGGATTGGTGAGGTAACTGTCGTCACGAGGCACAAAATTGTTAAGCACAAGTATATTGTGACGTTTTGCAAAATCTCCGATAAGCTCAAGCCCTCTCGGCGATTCAGGCGCAATAATTATGGATGTGCCGGCTAACTCCGGTTTCCGCAGAATAGCGTTCACTGAATCAGCCGAGCCGGCGGTGTCATAAACCCTGAGAGTCACAGGCAGCTTATCAGTTTTACGCAAAGTGTCCACAGCAAGCAGAAACCCTTTATAGAACTCTGTATAAAGCTTCGCTTGTTTACCCGGTTTTTCAGATGACAGCATAAAGGGGAGCATTATCGCTATGTCTATGGACGGCGCACGCTCCACTTCTACTTCAAGCACTACCTGATCGGAAGGGGCAAGATCATCCTCTCTCTCAGCCGAAGCGCCTTCCATAGCCCTACGGACACGCTCTTCCGGACTCTGCGTGCCCTGACTGCGGCCTGAGGGTTGCTGATCCGGAACTGCTGCGGATCCGGTGGCCGGAATAACTATCGTAGAACCGGTTTTAAGTCCGTTTTTAAGTTCAGTATTGGCAGCGATAAGATCGGCCTCGCTTATACCATACTGATGTGCAAGGCCATAAATAGTTTCCTGTTTCTTTACCAGATGGGTTCTGGCGGCGGTATTGGCGGTGGCCGGTGCTTGAAACGCATGCACAGGAAAATAAAGTATTGTGTGGGCTTTAAGCCCGTCGGCCACAGCAGGATTGAAAGCCACAATCATTTCCTGGGATATGCCAAGTTTATGACTCAGCGAAAACAGTGTCTCTTTAGGAAGCACTTCATAATAGTAATATTCATGTCCGCTGAGAGTCTTTACGGGCAATGAATTAAGAAATGACGATGCAGCCGATGCGGACATAACCGACATCAAGGTCAGAAGTGCCCCCAAACGGTATATGCTGAATAATTTCATAATAACTCCTCTGAGATAAATTACTGTTAATCAAAAATGCCCTCCACACTCTCTTCCTCCGCGTTATGGTCGTCATCCGGCACAATATCATCGCCGCCTCCTACACCATAATATTCTTTTTCGCAGAGATTTATTTCTTCGGGGAATGTAAATTTGGCACTTTGGCTGTAGTGAAGTGACGGATCTGCGAAAACTTTTTTCATAAACTTGCCGTAAAGCGGCAAAGCCATAGCCGCACCCTGACCATAAGCCATGTTGTTGAAATGGATATAGCGCTCGTCACCGCCTACCCATGCACCAGCCACAAGCTGTGGAGTAAAGCCCATGAACCATCCGTCCGCATTATAGTTGGTGGTACCTGTCTTTCCGCCTATCTGGGCCGAAAGGTTATAAGGACCGCCGCGCAAACGGTGTCCGGTACCCTCGTTCACCACATTCAGAAGCATCGACAGTATGCGGTAATAGGCTGTTTCAGAAATAACCTCCGTGTGACGAGGCGTGAATTCACTTATTATATTACCGTTGCCATCAGCTATTGCCGTGACAAAGATAGGATCAACACGCATGCCGTTGTTGGCAAATGCCGTATATGCCGTCACCATCTCCTTTATGGAAACATCACACGGCCCGAGACACAACGACAGTACCGGATCAAGATGTGAATTTATACCGAAATTATGCATTGTGCGCACCAGGGCCGGAGGTGAGAGCTGTGATATGAGACGGGCCGAAATCCAGTTGTTGGAGTTGGTTAGCGCCCATTTCAGATCCACCATCTGCCCTATCCTGCCTTTGCCGGAATTTCGTGGCATCCAGGTCACACCGCTCTCATCCGTCAGGACGGGTTGGGTGTTTGAAAGCATATCACATGGCGTAAAGCCTTCCTCCATGGCATAGGTGTAGAGAAACGGCTTGACAGTAGAACCGATCTGCCTACGGCCGGTCGACACCATATCATATTGGAAGTAACCGAAATTCGGACCGCCCACATATGCTTTTACATGGCCGTTGACAGGATCCATGGCCATAAATCCGGTCCGGAGGAATGACTTATGATATAACACCGAATCACGAGGTGTCATAACCGTATCGGTAATGCCGCGATAAGTAAACACTTTCATCTCGCGGGGAGTATTGAACGCGCGGTCAATTTCTTCCTTGGTAGCGCCGGCCTTCTTCATCAGGCGGTAACGGTCAGTCTGCTTGAGTGCATTCTTGATCAGATGATTCAATCTTATCTCCGAAAGTTCGGCACGGTTGGAGGTATAAGGCGCACCCTTGACCCCTCGTATCTGACGGTTGAACGCCGGCTGGAGATATCCACCAAGATGCTCGTTGACGGCTTCCTCGGCATAACGCTGCATTCTCGAATCCAGCGTGGTATATATCTTCAGTCCGTCATTATATATGTCATACTTGGTGCCGTCAGGTTTAGGATTCTTATCTATCCATCCATAGAGCGGGTTGGTTTCCCATGCAATGGAATCGTCAACATACTTCTGATATTCCCACGACGCATAGTCGCCGCGTTCGGGCTTATGGGCCCTGAGCATGCGGCGCAGTTCCTCTCGGAAATAAGGCGCGAGGCCCTCCTTATGGTTGACCGAATGAAAATTAAGTTTCAACGGAAGAGCTGACAGGGAGTCCACCTCGGCCGTCGTAAGCATTCCGGCCTTTTCCATCTGCTGGAACACAACATTACGGCGCTCGATCACACGCTCAGGCTTACGCACCGGATTATAATACGAGGGATTCTTGACCATTCCCACCAGTGTGGCTGCTTCCTCGATCGACAGATTCTTGGGATCTTTTCCGAAATATACCCATGCCGCCGACTTGATACCCACTGCATTATAGAGAAAATCAAACTGGTTTAGATACATCTTGATTATCTCCTCCTTGGAATAATAGCGTTCAAGCTTAACCGCGATCATCCACTCTATCGGTTTCTGCAAAGCGCGTGACAATATATTCTCCGACGGCGGTGAATAAAGCTGTTTGGCGAGCTGCTGGGTCAGGGTGGATCCACCGCCGGCATTGCGTTGCCGCAATATAAGTGTCTTGACAAGCACACGCGACAAAGCACGTGCATCAATGCCTGAATGTTCTTCAAACCGCGAGTCCTCGGTGGCGATCAGCGCGTCCACCACATGTTGGGAAATCTCGTCAAAATCGGCATATACACGGTTGCCGGTGTTTTTGAAATAACGGCCTATTTCCTCGCCGTCGGCCGAGTATACTACCGATGCAAACCGGTCACGAGGATTCTTCAGTTCCTCCACGTCAGGCATATACCCTATCACCCCATTGTAAATCAGCACGAAAAAGAATGTGATTCCCAATACACCGAGGATGAAAACGGCCCATAAAATAGCCACCCACGGGCGACGTCCCGGACGTGTTGATATGTTGGATTTGTCCATTTCGCAAAATTATATACAAGTGCAAATTTACTGCATTTTTTCCATTCCTGCAACCCGTCGGCAGCTGAGTAACCGGAATAAAAGGGCCTGTTGAATGAAATGGGTGCAAGCATGATGGGAGTATGCGGAATAATTCTTAATTTTGCAGCAACAGATTCAATATACGCAATAATCATTCCACTCAATTTATCAAGACATCTATATGGACTTTAAACCCTTGGAAATAGACGGAGTATGGCTTATAGAGCCTAAACGGTTCGGTGACGCACGCGGTTACTTCATGGAGTCGTTCAAGCTTGACGAGTTCCGCCGTCATGTAGGTGACGTAACATTCGTTCAGGACAATGAATCAGTTTCAACCCGGGGCGTTCTGCGCGGATTGCATTTCCAGCGCGGAGAGTTTTCACAGGCAAAGCTTGTAAGAGTATCACACGGAACAGTTATTGATGTGGCTGTTGACCTTCGCGGTGATTCGCCCACTTTCGGAAAGCATGTGGCGGTGGAATTAAGTCAGGAGAATGCACGCCAGCTTTTCATTCCACGCGGCTTCGCCCACGGATTCATAGTGCTCAGCGACATGGCACAGTTCCAATATAAGGTTGACAACGTGTATGCCCCGCAATCGGAAATGACACTGATGTTCAACGATCCGGAACTCGGAATAGAATGGCCGTTAGCCGAGAATGAGCTCAATCTCTCGCCAAAAGATCTGAAAGGTGTACTCCTGAAAGACATTACTCCTTTCTAATCTTTAAATATCTCCGCCATGCCCTTCGTGTTGCAGAAGGCCATCACGCGCTCGTGCCCCTCGGCGCGAATGATCTGCGCCA
>URII01000005.1 GCA_900547825.1 uncultured Porphyromonadaceae bacterium | reverse complement strand
CGGTTTATTGTGCCATCCTCTTTCATTGCATCTTTGCCTACATTTCGGGTGTCGGGAACCTGCTTTGCAAGCACAACGATGTTTAAACTCATAATTGTTTTCAGATATTTAAGTACATTAATAGATAGCAAAATTACTTCACATCAAGAGCGCAAATTTAGCCAATTATCCTTTACCTGCCAAATATTTAACGTGACAGACTCAATAATTACAAGCGGATTCACGGATTTAAACTTAATTTAAGTGGTATGGCTTACGTTTTCCGCCTCAGATATTGTTAATATTGAGCTGATGTATTAATTTTGCAAACTGAAAAATTAACGTACTGACAACTTATAGAATAACGTAATATTTACGACCAGTTATGAACTTAACATTTGACAAGATTGACGACACCAAGGCCAGACTCACGGTTGACGTTGTCGAAAACGATTACGCATCGACTGTAAAAAAAGAACTTCGCCGTGTCGGAGAAACCCATGCTCTGCCCGGATTCCGTAAGGGACATGTGCCTTTCGGCATTCTGGAAAAGCGTTTCGGCAAGGATGTGACAAGCGATGTTATCAATCAGGAGGTCTACAAGGCCGTAGGCAAGTATCTTGAGGAGAATAAAATAAATGTGCTCGGCGCACCTGTGCCCACGGAAGTAGTGGCGCTTGATCTTGACAATAAGAAAGATTATACTTTCAGCTATGATCTGGCTCTCGCTCCCGAACTTGACATAACACTTGACAAAAGCATCGAGCTCCCCTACTATAAGATCGCAGTAAGCGATGAAATGATTGCCGAGCAGGACAAGGCTCTTACCCGTCGTTTCGGCACACAGGGCCCCGGCGAGGAATTTGAGGATGACGCGCTTGTGAAAGGTGCCCTTATGCAGCTTGATGCCGAAGGTAATGTTATGGAAGGTGCTGACGCCGTGCGGGTAGCCGAAGGCATTGTAGCCCCCATGTATTTCAAATCAGCTGATGAGACTGCCAAGTTCAAGGGTTGCAAGGTTGGCGATAAAGTGAAATTCAATCCTTGGAACACATGCAACGGCGATCCCACCGAGCTGACCTCAATGCTCCACATTGACAAGGAGAAAGCTGCGGAAATGAAGTCCGATTTCATTATGGAAGTATCGGAAATCATTGTGGTGCGTCCGGCTGAACATAATGAGGAGTTCTTCACCAATGTGTTCGGAAAGGATCGCGTTCATAATGAAGAGGAATACCGCGAAGGTGTCAAGGCCATGATCTCGCAGCAGCTTGCAGGAAACAGCGAGAATATATTCCGTGATGAGGTCTACAATTATATGACCAAGAAATATGGCGATTTTGCCCTTGCTGAAGATGTGCTCACCAAATGGCTTATTTCATATGATAAGGAATTTACCGCCGAAAATGCCGATGAGCGCTTCAAGGCTATGCTCCCGGGCTTGAAATGGCAGCTTATCCGTGATAATATCGCCGCCAAGATGGAGACCAAGGTTACAGAAGAGGATCTCAAGGCATATGCCGTGATGATGGCCCGCCGTCAGTTTGCACAATATGGCATGAGCAACCTCACCGACGATGTCTACGAGGATTTCGGCAAGCGTATGCTCGAGGACAAGAAAACACGCAACCGCATTGTTGAAGAGGTGCGTGAACACGCTTTCTTCAACGATATCAAGAACCGTATAAATGTACCCGTCAAGGAAGTTTCCATTGACGAGTTCCGCGACATGGTAAGCAAAATGAATGCCGAGGCCGGCGAATGATCCCGTTTGCCCGGACCTGATCCGGAAAGCATTTTAAAATATTACGACGATGAGGCGTATTTGCTTGTGCGAGACGCTTCATCGTTTTATTTTTTCATAGTGGAATTTTTATGGGAGCATATAATTTGGTGGATCGGAAAATAATCATTAACTTTGATAAAAGAAATAGATTTGCAACAACCAACACTTATTCAATATGTACAATAACGATTTCAGAAACTATGCGGTAAAGCATCTCGGAATGAACGGGCTTGCACTCGATCAGTATGTTTCTGCCGCCTCGAAGATAACGTCAAGCTATATTTCTCCTACTATAATTGAAGAGCGTCAGCTCAATGTGGCCCAGATGGATGTGTTTTCACGCCTTATGATGGACCGCATCATATTTCTTGGCACAGATGTGAACGACTACACGGCCAATGTGATTCAGGCCCAGCTTCTTTATCTGGATTCTGCGGAACCCGGCAAGGATGTGTCTATATATATAAATTCTCCCGGCGGCTCTGTTTATGCAGGCCTTGGAATATATGACACCATGCAGTATATATCAAGCGATGTGTCGACCATATGCACAGGGATGGCCGCATCGATGGCTGCCGTGCTGCTTGTTTCAGGCACAGCCGGCAAGCGCTTTGCTTTGCGCCACTCGCGTGTGATGATACATCAGCCCATGGGGGGTGCCCAGGGTCAGGCATCTGATATAGAAATAACAGCCCGTGAGATTCAGAAACTCAAGAAAGAGCTTTACACTATAATTGCCGACCATTCAGGACAGCCCTTTGAGAAAGTGGAGCGCGACAGCGACCGTGACTATTGGATGACAGCCGAGGAAGCCAAGGATTACGGAATGATTGACGACGTTCTTTTCAAAGCTAAGCATTGATATAGCGATATGGCCAAGAAAACAAAAAACACCTGTTCGTTCTGTGGACGCCCTGCCGATATGGCCCAGATTCTGGTGCCCGGGCCGGCAGGGGATGTGTTTATATGCGACGAATGTGTCGAACATCTTCACACGGCTCTTAAGGATTTTATGGAAATACCCGGCTCCACCGACGCAAAGAATGTGGATATGGAGCAGGTGCCGGGGCCCCGTAAAATTAAAGAATATCTCGACAAGTATGTTATCGGACAGGAGGACGCCAAACGCTATCTGTCGGTAGCCGTCTACAACCACTATAAGCGGCTCGCCCAAAATTCTGACGATGATGTTGACATAGAAAAAAGCAACATAATAATAGTAGGCCCTACCGGAACCGGAAAAACCCTGCTTGCCAAGACTATTGCAAGATTTCTTGATGTGCCTTTCACTATTGTTGACGCTACGGTGCTTACCGAGGCAGGATATGTGGGCGAGGATATAGAAAGCCTTCTTACCCGGTTGCTTCAGGTTGCCGATTACGACGTGAAGAAAGCCGAACAGGGCATTGTGTTCATCGATGAGATTGACAAGATAGCCCGTAAAGGCGACAATCCTTCCATAACCCGCGATGTCAGCGGAGAAGGTGTGCAGCAGGGATTGCTGAAACTGCTTGAAGGTTCGATTGTGAATGTGCCGCCGCAGGGTGGCCGGAAACATCCCGAGCAGAAAATGATACAGGTCAACACCAAGAATATCCTGTTCATCTGCGGAGGAGCGTTTGACGGCATAGAGCGTAAGATCGCCCATCGCCTGAATACACATGTGGTGGGATACTCGGCAGGATCACGCACTCATGTCAAAGATGCCAACTATCTGCAATATGTGGCCCCTCAGGATCTGAAGTCATTCGGCCTTATACCTGAGATCATAGGGCGTCTGCCTATTCTGACACATCTTGATCCGCTTGACCGCGATGCACTCCGCAGAGTCCTGACCGAGCCGAACAATGCCATCATACGGCAGTTTACCAAACTGTTCGAGATGGATGGTGTGAAACTCGAGTTTACTCCCGAAGCCCTGGATCTGATTGTTGACAAGGCAGTGGAATATAAACTCGGGGCACGTGGACTGCGCTCCATTGTGGAGACTATAATGATGCAGCATATGTTTGATGTGCCCGGAAGCGAGATCAAAAACATAATTATAACTCCCGAATATGCCCTTGAACGGCTTGCCGCGGCCAATTTCGAACATCAGGCCGAAGCTGCGGCCGAGAAATAAATCCCACTTAATCCATTTTCCAAGATCAGGAAGCATTATCACATTTCCCCTCACATAATTTCCATCTTCACCATGACACATGATAAAGCCCTTGTCGAAGCCCTCAAGAAGCATTTCGGTTTCGACACATTCAAAGGTAATCAGGAGGCTATAATGACAAGCCTACTTGACGGACATGACACATTTGTGCTGATGCCCACCGGCGGGGGCAAGTCATTGTGCTATCAGTTGCCGTCGCTGCTTCTCGACGGCACGGCCATAGTCATTTCGCCGCTGATAGCTCTGATGAAGAACCAGGTGGATGCGATGCGGCATTTCAGCAGCGATGACGGAATTGCGCATTTCCTGAATTCGTCGCTTAACAAGTCGGCGATAGATCAGGTGAAGTCCGATATCGTGTCGGGAGTCACCAAGCTGCTCTATGTGGCCCCGGAATCGCTTACCAAGGAGGAGAACATAGAGTTTCTGAAAACCGTGCCCATCTCGTTCTATGCCGTTGACGAGGCCCATTGCATATCGGAGTGGGGGCACGATTTCAGGCCTGAATACCGGCGCATACGTCCTATCATAAACGAGATAGCCAACCGTCCGGTGATCGCATTGACCGCCACTGCCACACCTAAGGTACAGCATGACATACAGAAGAATCTCGGAATGCACAATGCCAAGGTGTTCAAATCGTCGTTCAACCGTCCGAATCTCTATTATGAGGTACGTCCCAAGACCTCTTCCATAGAGAAGGATATAATAAAATTTATAAAGAACCATCCCGGCAAGTCGGGCATAATATATTGTCTCAGCCGCAAGAAGGTGGAAGAACTTGCCGAGGTGCTTAAAATAAATGATATAAAAGCATTGCCGTATCATGCCGGAATGGACTCGGCCACCCGTACAGCCAATCAGGATGCTTTCCTGATGGAGGAAATTGACGTCATAGTGGCCACAATAGCCTTTGGTATGGGTATTGACAAGCCTGATGTAAGGTTTGTGATCCATTACGACATGCCTAAATCGCTTGAAGGGTATTATCAAGAAACAGGACGTGCGGGGCGCGACGGAGGTGAGGGCATATGTATAACGTTCTATGCCAACAAGGATCTTCAGAAAATGGAGAAATTCATGCTCGGAAAGCAGGTTGCCGAGCAGGAGATCGGGAAGCAGCTGCTCCTGGAAACAGCGGGGTATGCCGAATCAAGCGTATGCCGCAGAAAATCGTTGCTGCATTATTTCGGCGAGGAGTTTGAACCGGATAACTGCGGCAATTGCGATAATTGCATCCATCCAAAGAAACGGGTCGAGGCGCGCGACGAACTTGTGGCGGCCCTTGAAACGGTGCTTGCCTTGAAAGAAAAGTTCAAAGCCGATCATGTGGTGGATGTCATGACCGGTAAGGAGTCGAATGCGGTCAAGTCATACGGACATGATGCACTTGAATGTTTCGGATGTGTATCTGACCGTGAGCCGCGTTTTATCAAAGCACTTCTCCGGCAGGCTACTTTGGCAGGTTTCATGGAGCGGGATATAGAAAATTTCGGAATTTTGCGGCTCTCGCCGCAGGGCAAGGAATTTATTGAAAAACCAGAATCATTCATGATTGTAGAAGATACAGAATTTGAATCCGAGGAGGAATCGGAAAATCTAAAGGGGGGCGCCACATGCGCGGCTGATGCCGAACTGTTCTCCATCCTTAAGGATTTGCGTAAAAATATAGCCCGGAAGCTTGAGCTTCCACCATATGTAATTTTTCAGGATCCGTCGCTTGAGGCCATGGCCACCACTTATCCGGTGACACTTGAGGAATTGCAGACTATTCCCGGAGTAGGCGCCGGCAAGGCAAAACGTTATGGCGAGGAATTTGTCAAGATAATCCGCCGCCATGTAGAAGCCAATGAGATAGAGCGCCCGGTGGATATGAGGGTTAGGGGTGTGGCCAACAAGAGTAAACTGAAGATATTCATAATTCAGGCCATAGACCGAAAGATACCGCTTGACGAAATAGCCAACTCAAAGGGGCTTGAGTTCAACGAACTGCTTGATCAGGTGGAGGCTATAGTATATTCAGGGACTAAAATAAACATCAATTATTTCCTTGATGACGTGATGGACGATGACCATCAGGACGATATATTCGAATACTTCAAGGAGAGTGAGAGCGATGGCGTGGACGAGGCTTTGCAGGAATTAGGCCCCGACTACACGGAGGAGGAGGTAAGACTTGTAAGGATCCGGTTCTTCTCCGAGCTTGGTAACTGATTTTGTCGGCAATTGATTCATGGCGCAGGATGTACTGATACAATACCGGGATGTGGAGCTTACACGGCGTGAGCTTGTAGTGCTCAAGCATGTGGATCTCGAAGTATCCACAGGGGAGTTTGTCTACCTTATGGGACGCGTGGGAAGCGGCAAGAGCACGTTGCTTAAATCTATGTATGCCGAGGTGCCTTTGGCATCCGGAGAGGCATCGGTGCTGTCGTATGATCTTGCGACTTTGCGTCGGCGCGATGTTCCTATGTTGCGCCGTGCAATGGGTATCGTGTTTCAGGATTTCCGGCTGCTTTCTGACCGGAACGTTTATCAGAACCTGAGTTTTGTACTGTTTGCCACGGGATGGAATGACCGCAAAGCCGTTGACAGTCGCATCGAAGAAGTTCTGTCGCAAGTAGGGATGGCCAATAAATCCTATAAAATGCCCCATGAACTCTCAGGTGGAGAGCAACAGCGCATAGTCATAGCCCGTTCGCTCCTCAACAGGCCGAAACTTATTTTGGCCGATGAGCCTACCGGCAATCTTGATCCCGAAACTGCCGAACAGATAGTGGGCGATCTGCACGACATATCACGTGAGGGTACAGCCGTGATAATGGCTACCAACAACCGTGCTATCGTTGACCAATATCCGGCCAGGACTCTCCGGGTGGAGAATAAGCGGATTGTGGAGGAAGCCTGATCGGTTTCAGAATGTAAGATGCAGTGCAAGCTGCACACCCGAGTTGGAAGCTCCGGGTGTGTTGCGATAGCTTAGCCGCCACACATAATCTACCCTCAATACGCGGAATATATTGTCCAGCCCGACGGCAATCTCCATATAGGGCCGTGATGTATCGGTGTGTACTCCGGCTCCGGCAGGAAAATTCAGAAGCACGGGATTGCAAAGTGGATCGTTGCGCCGTGACAGGTGCCCCCACACGCCCCGGAATGCGAATGCCTCACGGAGCTTCAGTTTCTTTATCAGGGGGATGTAGTTAAGCAGAGCGCCGTTGGCCCAATAGGTCACATCCCATGACACATAGCTGTCGTTGATGAACTCCATGGGATTCATCAGCGCGAACGACTCAGGCTGTATGATATATGTGAGATTGGCATTGGGTATCAGAAGCTGCCCGAATGGTGACCGGCTCCATACATGACCCCCTTTCACGATTATGTCCGTGTAGCCGAAAGCCGAGAACCAGAACCGCTTGAACAAGCTTATTTCCGTTTTGTTCACGCCCCACATGTTGTTGAACGCCGATTTGGGAGCCCATGTGTGGGTAAGTTCCATTACAGGAGCGTCCTTTGACACCGGAAGCCGGTGGCTGCGTGTCTGATAGAATTTCTCGCCGGGTGCATAACGCAGGGTTACGGATACTGACGTTTCGTTATAATGCGGTATACGGGTGCCGTAACCGTTTATGAAATCCACCAGCCGGCTTGTCTCATAACGTGAATGGTCCAATGCCGCAGTGATAGAGAAATTATAGGATTGTTCGAGGGTGTACTTCAAGTGCGACGACCGTTTGTAGATTATCTGCCTGTCAGGCTCGCGTGTGAGCGAGAACAGGAAATTGTCGGGGTTCGAGAATATGAAATGACGTCCGAGACGGTCTATGTCGTAGGTATGTGAAATGCCTATTGACCTTACAGGAAACTCTTCTTTATGATATTTCTTGTCGACGAAGGAATAATCCAGCGAACCGTGATACATGAATCGGTTGTCACGCAGGCCATATGCCATGTAGCCGCCGGCAAACCACCGCTTGCTGAGATTGGCGGTGGTGAGGCCCCCGAACCTCAGGCGAACGCCCTCCAGTTCGTTGTAGCTTATAAAGGAGTTGACAGGCCCTATGTCGAATTTAGAGCGCTTGGCTGTGGGCAGATAGCCGTCGATAAGTATTTTCACCACTTTCTCCACCCAATAATATACTTTGTTTGACCTCAGTTTTGTCATCAGGCTGTCTACGCCCGCTTCCGGGCGTGATATGCGGTGTAGCCGGCTCAGGCTCCAGTAGAGCGAATCACGGTCATCGGCCCCCGGATTGTAAATATTGCCGCCTGACAGCATATGCTTCGCGGCTATGCTGTCAGGTTCATAGCTGAAACTGTCGTAAACGGCATTGCGGCGTGCATAAAGGCCTTGTGTTCCCGGTATCAGGCTCAGTTCAAGTGTGAGGTCATCACGCAGTTTTACCACACAGCCTTTTTCATCTTTCGAAAAATCCTGAACAAGTAAGAGCCGGTCCACAAAATTCACATTGGCGCTTTTAGGAAGATTGAATGACAGGCGCTTCACATATTCCGAACTGTCGCGGCCGGCAATGAACATGCGTCCCGTAAATCCGAAAGCTTCTTTGGTTTTCGGGGCAAAACTCAACACGGAGCAACTGTCGCCGCCCACCATTATGGTATCGGTAATGTAAAATCGGTAGAAATCCGGTGCTATGCGTGACAAGGGGCTGACGAAGCGCTGTTTGAGCAGGTTTATATCGTTGTCGGAAATATTGACTTCACGCATCACTTCGTTGAGAAACTGCTCCATATTGCCCGGATCCACTACTTCGTCAATTCCGGCATGGCGGGTTCCGTCAATAATCTCGAAATCGGCGGGAGGTTCAAGGCTGTGGTGCAGATACGACACTTTCTCGCGTGTGGAGATGTTCAGCACACGCCCACCTGTAACATCCGACGAATCCACGTATTCCACAAGAAACGGGAACTGTTTTACGAGAAACTTATTTTTCAGGGTGTCGAAATTGTTGATACCAAGCGTGATCCGTTCATAACGGCGCCTATGGAACTGGGGCAATAGGGTAGGGTCGGTGCGCCTCATGTTTTCTCGCACACGTTTCATCAACTCAACAGCCGGATTGTTTCGTTTGGAATATTTTCTATTGGCTGTTACAGATACTTCGTCAAGCACGAGTGATGACGGAGTCAACGATATTATGGTGTGGGTAGTAGCCTGGGACGGGCTTATGCTTTTGGGTTCATATCCTGAGGCCGTGACCTGTATGGCCTTGAAAGGTGAGGCGGTGTAGATTTCGAACACACCGGCTTCGTTGGTCAGCGCGCCGGCGTCAGTGCCCTTGAGTGTTACAGCGGCATGAGGCACAGGCTGATGGGTAAGCGAATCGCGCACAAGCCCCCGCACTCTCACTTTTGTAGCGGCATAGCATGGCATGACTGAAACCATAAGGATCAGAAACGCCATGACCGGGAAGCATATATTTGCGTATGTCCGCATACTTATTACAAAGATACGAAGAAATTAGGAATTATCTAAAGCGGAGAGATGAATGGGCAATTCCAGAAAAATATATAATATAAATATATGTAATAAACTTTGTTTTAGTCTTTCTTTATTTTTTATCCGTATATTTGTGGCAGAGATCACATTGTGCTGGGATTTCGATAAAACAACGGCTTAATAAATCAAAATTAAGGAAATGAGAAAAGTTTGTCTATGCTATGCTGCGATCTGTGTGCTTGCGGCTTTTATATCCGGCTCCGTTGTTACGGCGGCAGTTGCGTCCGAAAATCTGCATGACACCGGCTTCGGCAAAACATATTGCACCGGGGTGCCGCGGTTGCATGTTACCGGTGATTTTCTTTATGCTGCAGGTGAAAACGGTATATTCCGTCACTCCAAAGAGGATGGGGCCGAATGGCAGCCTTTTGCTATGGCTGGGTGGAATGTAGTGGATTTTTGTGTGTGCGGTGTCGATATTGTGGCGATTATCGTACCAGAGGAATATAAGGGCCACGATATAGACATGCGTCCGGTATGCCGCCTTGTTAAGGGTACGACCGGAGACGATGGGTTCCGCGATATCACGCCCGATGGAATGACATATCAATATCAGGGGGATGACAGGACTTATCTATCGCGTTTAGCCCAGCATCCGGATGTGGCTTCAACCATATCGGTGATGGGGCATGGCGGAATATATATTTCCGATGATTTTGGTGACAGCTGGAGAAATGTGTCATATTTCAGTGCTACATATAACGCCCATTCATTTTTAGGATGGCACCCTTACAATCCGCAGGTAATGTTCATGACCTCCGAAAGCGCGATATATGAGGCGGTGATATACCGAAGCGATGACGGCGGGGCTACATGGGATGTTATTGTGCCGGAAAACAATGGCGACAGCAGCTGTCACCAGCTGGCCTTTGATCCGACGGATCATGACCGTATTCTCGCAGCCGGAGAATGCTGTATATGGGAGTCCCTGGATTGTGGCAGAAGCTGGCATTACATCTATTCGAATGATGACGAGTTTGATTATGCCTATAATGTTTTGTTTGATCCGTCCGACAGCAATCGTTGGTATGTCATGGAGGCGCATAGCTATTATCCCCACAGGGGTATATACTCTTCTTCCGATAACGGCCTGACGTGGTCAAAAGTAAAGCGTTTTGAATATGCGGATGAATTGGATGCCGTGTATTATGACGCTATACTTTTTAACAACAGGATATATTTTCATGGACGCGAGGACGTTTCTTACTATGATCTCGGGCAGTCAGCGGGCACAGTGAATGTCCCGGAGGGATATTCGCCGGAAGATGCGGAATATTATAATCTCCAAGGTGTAAGATTAGACCGCCGTCCTGCTTCCGGTATGTATATCAGGAAGTGCGGGTCAAAAGCGGATGTTGTTGTCTTTTAATGCATTCTGATGTGATATGATGAAATTGTTAAATATGCGCCATATTATTATGGCAGTTGTGTTCGCAGTCATTGTTCCAGTAATGACTTACGCCAATGTATTGGGAATTTTTGAAAGCACCGGCTTCCCTGCAGGTCTTGAATCTGACGGTGACGGGCGCCATCGTCTTGAAATAGTAGATAACGGGCTGTATGCTTCTACTGAAAATGGTATATACAGATACTCCGAAGAAACCTCGTCGTGGCACTGTTGGGCATTGGAGGGTTTTAATGTGATCGACTTCAAGGTTTATGGCGAGAATGTTGTGGCAATTGTAGTTCCCGAAGGGTGGGAGAATTTCCGTAATGTGGAGGCTGCCCGGTTGGTCAGGATAAACCGTTCTCAGCCTGAACCGGAGGACATTGCCGCCCCGGATATGGGACTGGATTACTATGGAAAAAAACTTATGTATCTAATGAGGCTTGCTCAGCATCCCGAACGTCCTGAAACGTTGATGGTGGCCGCATATCCTGGAATATGGATATCGGAGGACTTCGGAACTACATGGAGCCTTAAGATCGATTATCTTTTCACATACAATGAGAATCAATTTTTAGGATGGCACCCATTGGATCCGGAGGTGATGTTCTACACATCAGAAAGTGAGGGTTTTGCCGCACAGATTTTAAGAAGCGGCAACGGCGGTTCTCAATGGAATATAATCAACCCTCCGATAGCAGGAGACAATTCATGCCATCACCTTGCGTTTGATCCGGATAATTCCAACCATATACTTTTTTCGGGTGAAGGGGTTGTATGCGGGTCAAACGATTGTGGCAGCACGTGGCGCATTGTCTATCAACAGGACAGGTTCAATGACGATTCAGTAATCGGCTATGCCTATAACGTGATGTTTGATCCTGTAAATCCCGATGTTGTCTATGTTGTAGGAGCTGACAGCACAGTACAGAACATACGTATCATCAAATCGCAGGACAGAGGCATGACATGGACCCCTTTAGCCCGCAGCGAACCATTTGAGGATCATGATTACTGGATCCATGAGTCGGTTATGTTCAATGGCAGGATTTATCTATACACCCATGCGGGGGTGCTGGCTTATGATCCGGATCGCAGCTCGGGAGTGAACGGTATACGTATTGATACCCCGGCGGCGGATACTCCGGTTTATGATCTGTATGGCAGAAAAGTCACTGAGCTGATTCCCGGATCCCTATATATTCGCCAAGATGAGAAATTCATAGCGAAGTGACATATAGGTTAGCGTTTTTTAACTTCTGCAAGAACGGAAATCTCGGTGGGATTTATTTTCTTAGCAGAAAATTTATTTATCATGAAGAAGATAGTTATAATTCTCAGCGCATTGATATGCACAGTCTGTGCTTCTGCTCAATATTATGCTTATCCGCAGGGAAAAAGTATGAACGTGCGTGCCACCCCTTCCACTGCGGGGAAGAAATTAGGCACGGTGTATAGTGTCGGTGCTCCGCTGCTGATTGTAGGTGAGCCTGATTATGAAGCGAAATGGCTGAAAGTAATATATGCGGGCAAAGAAGCGTATGTCGCCGCAGATTATGCCGCCATACAAGCGCAGGAGCCTTATCCCGCTTATTTATTCGGTAATGGTCTGGAATCGGAGGAAGCGTGGGATAAAACACGTTTCAGCGGGAGTCTGACAGTCTCTAAACTTGACGCTACCCATGCGCTCATAGTTATGGAATGGATGAGGATGGATCCCAAGTCGGGGCGGACTCTCCCGGCCGAGACATGGTCGTATATAGGATCAATCAGCGACGGCAAAATCAATGCCACTCATCAGCTTACCGGCTATGTGGATCCGGAGACGCCTTTGACTGAATTAATGAAGGAAGCTTCTGAGCTTGATGCCGAAATTCCGGTTCTTCTCGACGAATACAGAAATGCCATTCTGTTTAATGGAGCCATATTCTCACTCTGAGAGTCAGATTTTCTGTTTCGTATAATCCGGGCGTTCAGATACCGCATCTGAACGCCCGGACTGCATATCAGTATATAATTCATATTATTATCCTATACTAATTTCTTTGGCTAACTCTGATATTGTTTTCTTCATTTCAGGATCGTTTGCAACATCATTGGCAAAAACAGAAATTCCGGTTCCAAGTACATTTTTTACTATATTTGTGACAATATCTCTATTTACTGAGGTATATTGACCGTCAAGTTCATTGCGCACTTCTTTAGAAACCTTTTCCGCTAATTTTTTGGGAAGCGTATTAATCTCATGTGCAATAAAAGCGATAAGCAAGGGTGCTACTACTATTCCGATAACGGTACCGCTGGCCGAAAGTCCCAATTTAGAAGCTACAAGAGTAATCAATGCTCCTAATATTTTTACCGCTACAAGTTTTTTTACTGTGGCGGCTAGCATACTTTTAACTGCAGCAGAGGCAAGGACTTTTGCCACCGTTCCTTTCATTAATACAGCAAAATATTTCATTAACAACATTGCCATTGATTTAGTTATAGGTATGGCTGTTGCTACTCCAACAACTTGTGCGGTCAATACTGAAATAGCATTAGCAGTAGAAGAAACAATGTCCTGACTAACACTGGTCTCAAGTTTGTGAATCAATACTGTAGTAAGTTTTGAACGTATGGCTGAAGGTAATGTGCTACCGGCCCGTTCAATAATATGATTTGAAAGTGTATTGACAAAAACAGAATCTTTCAATAGAGCTTCCAATAAAGGCTTTGAAATAAGATCAGTATTAGACTTATAAAACTTTTTGAATTTATTTGTTACAATCTCTACTACTTTATCTGTTAAATAAGAATCAACAAAAAGTCCTTTGTATTGTCTTTTTCGCATGAACGCAACAAAACGCGGCAAATAACCATCTAATACATCTTTCGGCGTCCAAGTTGAAATTATATTTCCTGAAGAATCTCTCATAACTATTGTAAGACAATCGTTTATTGATGTCTTATTAATAAATCTGAACACAGCTAACTCTACTTCATCAAGAAATGGTTTTTTCTTTCCTTTTAGCTTTGATAGTATGCTATCAATTATATTTTTGTTGTCCATTTGTTATAAATTATATGATAGGTATTAAAATATGATATGCAGATATAATTATATTTTGGGGGAATGCTTACTGTTAAAATATAAATGATATGCAATTGTCAAGATTTGACTGGAAAAATGTCTAAAGGTTCTAATAACAGAATAAGTCATTATCATCAATAATATATACTCACTTCAATAATATATACTCACTACATAAAAGGAAAAATAGTTGTATATTATCTATAAACTTTAATGAGAATTTAGATTCAATGTCAAAAATATCATGATACCAATTCAAAATTAGTAAGAACGCTGTGGCAATAAACAAAATAGTCAATGAAACTTGTAATGCGGATGCAAATATAACCTCAGCATAACAATCACTATAAAG
This sequence comes from uncultured Porphyromonadaceae bacterium, assembly GCA_900547825.1. GTDB lineage: Bacteria > Bacteroidota > Bacteroidia > Bacteroidales > Muribaculaceae > Amulumruptor. The sequence goes on along the minus strand of URII01000005.1, from coordinate 54,692 downwards.
TTTTGAAGAAAAGGGAGTTAATGTGCGAACTCTTGCACAAATATGTTGGTGTACAATTACTTCTTCATTCCTTTTTTTCATCTGCGACAAAGTGGTATTTGTCCAATCATTTATCATTTTATTAAATGATTCCTTTCTTGCAGAGACAGCATATCTATCCATAGCTTTTTTTCTTGGATCTTTTGAAATGAAGAACCGGAACAATAAGCAATATCCCAACAAACTTGTCATCTTATATTTTAATTTAGCAAGCCATTTTAGCTTATCGAAGCAATCTTCTTTATCATTGTAATGTTTGTAAATAAACGCAACTGGGACATCTGCAAAATGATTTACGATGACCCCCGCAAAAACAGATGCTATTAATATCAACACAAGTTTAAGCTCGTTGGATATTGTAAAGAAATCTTTAGCGGGATCAAAAGCGATTACCGGAAAGTATTTATTAAAATATGGTTTATATAGATACCATATTCCAATAACAACTACAAAACCTGGAACAAACGTATCTATAAAGCGACGTAATGAAAAATCCGACTTTATCATGTTCAATTGATTTAAGATTATGATAGTAAATAAATTTGCTTTAAGTGTTAAAGATAAGTTAATTTACGACTATATCTAAATAATATCGGTATGAAGCCAAAGAATATCAAAGATATCTTAGTCATATCCTAATGCTAAATTATATTCCCGCATGTTTTAGCGCAAATATAGCTATTAAATTAATACTATCACACAAATCAATAAAAATATTGACTAAATAGTAAATAGAGAAACAGAGAATTTTAGTATCAATAAGCCTAAGGTAGATCTTCATTGAGAACTGTTCATGTTTTAATGGCATTTAATATTACGGTGCTTCTTAAGCTTTTATTGGCAATGTGGACGTCAGAGATACGAAAAGTGCTTCAGCATTTCATAAGTTGGCTTCTGTATCGAGGTGGACGGATTATTTAGACTGCTGCCAAAAGATACTAAATTAATAGGCTGCAATGCTGCCGATTTTACTGGCAAGCATTGCAGCCTTTGTCAATTGATTAGTGGATTTCTTAGTCCTCGAGGGCGGCTTGGGCGGCGGCTACGCGGGCTATGGGCACACGGAACGGTGAGCAGCTTACGTAGTTCATGCCGAGTTTGGCGCAGAACTTGACTGACGAGGGTTCGCCTCCGTGTTCGCCGCAGATACCGATCTTGAGTTCGGGTTTGGTGGCGCGGCCTTTTTCAACGCCCATTCTCACGAGCTGACCTACACCTTCCTGATCGAGCACTTCGAACGGATCAGTCTTGATCACTCCGTGTTCCTTATAGAATTTAAGGAATTTGGGGGCGTCATCACGTGAGAATCCGAAGGTCATCTGTGTAAGGTCGTTGGTACCGAATGAGAAGAAGTCGGCCACAGTAGCTATTTCATTGGCTGTAAGGGCTGCACGGGGTACCTCTATCATTGTTCCCACGAGATAGGGGATAGAGCGGCCCTGCTCTTCAAACACCTTTGCGGCTGTGATGTTGATAACATCGGCCTGGTTCTGAATCTCTTTAAGAGATCCTACAAGAGGGATCATTATCTCGGGATGCACGTCAATGCCGCGTTCCTTGCAGGCGAGAGCGGCCTCTATGATGGCGCGTGTCTGCATTTCGGTGATTTCGGGATAGGTGATACCGAGACGGCAACCGCGGTGGCCAAGCATGGGGTTGAATTCCTCAAGGCTGTCAACTTTGGCTTTGACTTCGGCAAGAGTTATGCCCATTTCGTCAGCAAGCTCTTTCTGAGTGGCAGTCTGATGAGGCACGAATTCGTGCAACGGGGGATCGAGAAGACGTATTGTGACACCGTAACCGTCCATGGCCTCAAAGATTCCCTCGAAGTCGCCACGCTGCATGGGGAGCAGTTTGGCGAGTGCGTGACGGCGACCTTCAACATCGCTTGCGAGAATCATTTCACGCACAGCCTTTATGCGGTCACCTTCGAAGAACATATGCTCGGTGCGGCACAGGCCGATGCCCTGAGCGCCGAAATTGCGGGCCTGACGGGCGTCGCGGGGAGTATCGGCGTTGGTACGAACAAGAGTTTTGGTGAATTTTGCAGCAAGGTTCATGATCGCTCCGAAGTCACCGCCAAGTTCGGGCTCGGTGGTGGGAACCTGTCCGTCGTACACTTCGCCGGTAGAACCGTTGAGCGAAATCCAGTCACCTTCGTTATAGGTCTTGCCACCCATTTCCACTGTCTTGGCTTCGTAGTCGACTTTTATCTCGCCTGCTCCTGACACACAGCATTTGCCCATGCCGCGGGCCACAACGGCTGCGTGTGAGGTCATGCCACCGCGCATGGTAAGGATGCCCTGAGCCACGGCCATACCGCGGAGGTCTTCAGGCGAAGTCTCGATGCGCACGAGCACTACTTTCTTTTTCTTCTCGGCCCAAGCCTCAGCTTCGTCGGCGAAGAACACAATCTGGCCTGCTGCGGCACCCGGAGAAGCGGGAAGACCTTTGGCCACTACCTTGGCGCGTTTCAGCCCGTTCTTGTCAAACACAGGGTGAAGTAGCTCGTCGAGTTTCTGCGGCTCCATACGCATGAGGGCTGTCTTCTCATCAATTTCGCCTGCGCGGAGAAGGTCCATGGCAATCTTCACCATAGCAGCGCCGGTGCGTTTACCGTTGCGGGTCTGGAGCATCCAGAGCTTGCCGTCCTGAATGGTGAATTCCATGTCCTGCATGTCCTTGTAGTAGTCCTCAAGGCGATGTGCTATAGCTATGAGCTCAGCGGCGCAAACAGGCATGGACTCCTCAAGTGAGGGATATTTCGATGCGCGTTCTTCCTCACTTATACCCTGAAGTGCAGCCCAGCGTTTTGAACCTTCAACAGTGATCTGCTGAGGTGTACGGATACCGGCCACCACATCCTCGCCCTGGGCGTTGATGAGATATTCGCCGTTGAATATGTTCTCGCCTGTGGCGGCATCGCGGCTGAATGCCACACCGGTTGCGGAGTTGTCGCCCATGTTTCCGTAAACCATAGCTTGTACGTTTACGGCAGTGCCCCATTCTTCGGGTATCTGGTTCATTCGACGGTAGAGGATGGCACGTTCGTTCATCCAGCTGTCGAACACTGCACAAATACCGCCCCAAAGCTGTTCCCAGGCGCTGTCGGGGAAGTCCTTGCCGGTAAATTCCTTTACTGCGGCCTTAAAGAGTTTCACGAGATTCTGGAGATCCTCCACATCAAGTTCGGTGTCAAGTTTCACGCCTTTGGCTTCCTTGACTTTCTCCATTATAGCCTCGAACGGGTCTATATCGGTTTTGTTTTTCGGTTTCATGCCAAGAACCACGTCACCGTACATCTGTACGAAGCGACGATAGCTGTCCCAAGCAAAACGCGGGTTGCCGCTCTTTTCGGCGAGTGAGGCTACGGTGGCATCGTTCATGCCGAGGTTCAGTACTGTATCCATCATGCCGGGCATTGATGCGCGTGCGCCGGAACGTACTGACACAAGCAGTGGATTGGAGGGATCGTCGAAACGTTTGCCCGTCAGTTCTTCCACATGGGCTATGGCTTTTTCCACATCGGCTTTAAGACGCTTTACAACTTCGTCCTTGCCATACTGGGTGTACTCGGTGCAGACATCGGTGGTGATGGTGAATCCGGGAGGCACAGGCATTCCCAAGAGATTCATTTCGGCGAGGTTGGCGCCTTTGCCACCAAGGAGGTTGCGCATCGAGGCGTTGCCTTCAGCTTTGCCGTCGCCAAACGTATAAACTCTTTTCATTTTCTCTTAATAAGGTTTGCTATTAATGATTTAGATTGTTGTCTTATGAAAATTGGCTGAAAAATCACAGAATGAATCTGTTAAAGGTTTGCAAATATACGTATTTTTGTCCGTGCTGAAAATTTTTTTAGAAAAGTTTTATAACGTATGAGGTTATTTTTGTATAATTGAGTAGCTTTGCACAAAAATTAGAATTTCATCAACAGTAAGCAGTATCACTATATAATATATGGCACGTAAGCGCAAGGAACTTCCCGTGGTGGAGGGCGTTGAGATAACAGGGGTAGCCGCTGAAGGCAATGCGATAGCGAGAGTTGACGATTATGTAATATTTATTCCTTTCGGAGCTCCGGGTGATGTGGCCGATGTCAAGATTGACCGGAAGAAGCGCAATTATGCCGAAGGCCATATAGTAAGCCTTATCAAACCATCTGAGGTTAGGGTAGAGCCGCGTTGCAGCCATTTCACGGTGTGCGGAGGATGCCGTTGGCAGCATCTGCCTTATGAGTTTCAGCTTAAATGCAAGCAGCAGCAGGTTGTTGACGCTCTCACACGGATAGGGAAAATAGAACTTCCCGATATATCCCCGATATTGGGGTCGGATACGATCTGGGCTTACCGCAACAAGATGGAATATACATTCTCCAACAAATCATGGCTCACGCGCAGCCAGCTTGAGAGCGGCGAGGAGTTTCCCGACAGGAATGCGGCAGGATTCCATATTCCCGGTGGATTCGACAAAGTGCTGGATATAAAAGCTTGCTTTCTTCAGGATGATTTCGGTAACCGCCTGCGCAATTTCATAAAAGGTTATGCCAAGGCCGAAGGATTGAGCTTCCGGGATATAAAAGGACAGAACGGACTGCTCCGAACCCTCATGATAAGGATAGCATCTACCGGAGAGAAGATGGCCCTGATGGTGTTCGGCGAGGATGACAAACCGGCCATAGCAGGATTGCTTGACGCGGTACGCGCTGAGTTTCCCGAACTGACATCACTTCTTTATGTAATCAATCTTAAAGTAAACGACACAATAGGTGATCAGGAAGTGCTGGTGCACAGCGGCAAGCCATATATCGAGGAGGAGATGGAGGGACTGCGCTTCCGTATTGGGCCTAAATCATTCTACCAGACAAATTCGCGGCAGGCATATGAACTGTATAAGGTGGTGAGAGACTTTGCCGGTCTCAAAGGTGACGAACTGGTGTATGACCTTTATACCGGCACCGGCACCATTGCCAATTTTGTAGCTTCGCGGGCCTCAAAAGTGATAGGCATAGAATATGTGGAGGACGCCATTCGGGATGCAAAGCTTAACTCTCAGGTTAACGGAGTTGAAAACACTGAGTTCTTTGCAGGCGACATGAAAGATGTGCTTACGTCCGACTTTATTGCCGAACACGGCCGTCCGGGTGTGATGATTGTGGATCCTCCACGCGCCGGAATGCATGAGGATGTGGTTAATGTGATCCTTGAGGCAGAACCTGAGCGTATTGTATATGTAAGCTGCAATCCGGCCACTCAGGCGCGTGACCTTGCCCTGCTCGACACGAAGTATAAAGTGACGCGAGTCCAACCGGTAGATATGTTCCCCCATACGCAACATGTCGAGAACGTGGTACGTCTCGACATGCGGTAATCATTATTTCTCTTTCGAAAAAAAGTAGCTGCCAGGAGGCTTAGTTACCGCCTGACAGGATGGTAGTGTATTCCTTGGGAGAGGCAAGGAGTTCCAATGTGCGGCGATAAATAGGATTGAGATCATTGGCCACTTTATAATAAGTGTCCTGAGTAAACAGATTTCGACCTATTATCGCCTTGATGATGGTTCTAATGGCGGACTCGCTCAGTTTGAGTTGGGCTTCATCCGGTTCCACACCCTCGGCCTTTGCGAAAGCTACGAAGTCCTTCATTATCTTGTCAGTGACATCAAATTTTTCAAGGAATACATTCTCCTTTTTATATGCTTTCTTCAAATTCTTTGAGTTATCATCGCTGTATGTCAGTGCAAAACGGTTGATAAGACCTTTTGCTATCAATTCACGATAATATTTGGTATAGGCAGTGGTGTCTATCGGCACGAATATATCAGGGGTTATGCCGCCGCCACCATATACCGGTCGCCGTCCTTTTGTGTAATAACGTTCGGAAGTGGATTTTGCTATTGAATCAGGATGTGAGTATTCGCCATGCAGATAACGTTGGTTAAGTTCATCCTGATAGGCTTCGTTGCCATCGTCGTAAGGCTTCTGTATACATCTTCCCGATGGGGTATAGTAACGTGACACTGTGAGACGCACCATCGAACCGTCAGGAAACGGGAACGGGCGTTGAACAAGGCCTTTACCGAATGTTCTGCGGCCTACAATGACACCGCGGTCATTGTCCTGCAAGGCACCGGAAAGAATCTCGCTTGCAGATGCTGTTGCCGGATCCACCATTACGGCTACCCTCACATCACGGTAAGGCGCGTCTTTTTCAGCTACATAATAGTACGGCTGGGTATGCTCACCCTTGGTGTACACGATCATATCGCGCGGATTGAGAAACATTTCCGCTATCTCCACTGCCGGTTTCAGATAACCGCCTCCGTTGCTCTGGAGATCTATTATAAGGTCTTTCAATCCCTCTTTACGCAGTTTTTTCATAGCCTCGGCGAACTCCTTGGCGGTGGTCTCGCTGAAGCGGGTTATGCGGATATAGCCTGTTTTCGGGTTTATCATATAGGCGGCGTCGACGCTGAATATAGGAATATTGTCGCGCACAAGGTGAAACTCTATAAGCTCCGGCGATCCTTTGCGAAGAACTTTCAGGCGAACTTCCGTCCCTTTTGGGCCACGAAGACGGCCCATAATGTCGCGGGTGGTCATTTTCTGGCCAGCTATAAGTGTGTCGTTGGCCATTATAACGCGGTCGCCGGTGGTTATGCCTACTTTTTCCGCAGGGCCGCCTACCACGGCATTAAGCACATAGAGCGTATCGTTAAGCATGTTATAAGTTATGCCTATGCCTGAGAAATTTCCGTGAAGCGGCTCGTTAAGAGCTTTTGTCTCTTCAGGATTGGAGTAGGTGGAGTGGGGGTCAAGGATTTTAAGCATTCCTTTTATAGCCGCTTCCGAAACTTTGTCCATGTTGACAGTGTCCACATAGTAGTTTTCGATATATTTGCTTACCAACCGCATCTTCTGCTCAGGCGTCACTGACATCTGATGTTCCTGATTGCGTGCAAATCCTTGTATCTGTGTGGCTAAAAGCGCTGTAAGCGCAAGCGTGAATATCTTTTTCATTATTGACTATTGTTTCTATATTAACGTCCGGTGACAGGTAAATATTGAGTCACATCGTGACCGAATGCCATTAGCTCCCTCACCATCGATGAACTGACAAAGGCAAGCTCCGGTGACGCAGGAATAAACACCGTGTCCAGTTCCGGAGCCAGATTGCGGTTGACCTGCGCGAGATTCATCTCATTCTCAAAATCGGACACGTTACGGAGTCCGCGTATCAGCACATTGCAACCATATTCACGTGCCACATCTACAGTCAGTCCGTTATACGCTATTACCTCGACAGGTTCACCGGAACGAAATGCCCGCTGTATATCTGCAATCCGGCTCTGGAGCATGTCGGGGGCACTGTTCTTGGCAATATTGTAACCTATGCCTATAACCAGACGGTCAACCATCTTCAGGGCCCTGCGGGCTATATCGAGATGTGCGATAGTGAATGGATCGAAAGATCCTGCATAAAATCCTGAGCGCATTTTTATCAGCTTATTTGTGAATCGTCCTCAACTACAAGGTTGTCGATTATGAAATTCTGCCGGTCCATTGTATTTTTTCCCATGTAGAATTCCAGCAGTTCCGACACCATGTCCTCCTTACGCAGCGACACTCTGTCGAGCCGTATATCTGGGCCTATGAACCCTCTGAATTCTTCCGGCGATATCTCTCCGAGCCCCTTGAATCTTGTTATCTCGGCGTTGGATCCCAACCGGTCGATAGCTGTTACGCGCTCTTCGTCAGTGTAACAGTAATAGGTTTCATCCTGAACGCTTTTTTTTCGGCTTGCACGCTTGGATGTGAGTTTGTTACGGACTCTGAACAGCGGCGTCTGCAACACATATACATGCCCTTTCTTTATAAGATCCGGGAAAAACTGTAGAAAGAATGTGAGTAGCAGCAGCCTGATGTGCATACCGTCCACATCGGCGTCAGTGGCTATTATTACCTTGTTGTAACGCAGCCCCTCTATTCCGTCCTCTATGTTCAGCGCAGCCTGCAACAGGTTGAATTCATCATTTCTATAAATGATCTGCTGTGTAAGGCCGAATGTGTTCAATGGCTTGCCACGCAGCGAAAACACTGCCTGAGTGGCGACATCCCTTATTTTTGTAATACTTCCGGCGGCGGAGTCACCCTCGGTAATAAATATTGACGATGCGAGTTTCAACTCATCATCACCCTTGGGATCGTTGAGATGAATCCTGCAGTCGAGCAGTTTCTTGTTGTGGAGATTGACCTTTTTGGCTTTTTCGCGTGCCTGTTTGGTCAGGCCGGCCATCGCTTTGCGGTCACGCTCGCTTTCCTGAATTTTTTTCAGTATCACAGCCGCCACATCAAGGTCACGGTGCAGGTAATTGTCAAGTTCCTTTTTAATAAAATCACCGACGAATTTGGCTACGGTAGGTCCGTCAGGTCCTATGTCGCGGGAGCCAAGCTTTGTTTTGGTCTGCGATTCAAACACCGGTTCCTCGACACGTATGGCCACCGCTGCCACCATTCCGTTGCGAATGTCGGCAGGTTCGAAATTCTTTCCGAAATATTCCTTTATGGTGCGTCCCACCGCTTCCTTAAAGGCGGCAAGATGAGTCCCGCCCTGAGTGGTATGCTGTCCGTTGACGAATGAATAGTATTCCTCACCATATTGGTTGGCATGCGTCAGGGCCACTTCTATATCAGTGCCCTTGAGATGAATTATGGGGTATAGCGGAGGCTTGGTCATGGCGTCGGACAGCAGGTCGAGCAATCCATGGCGTGACACATATCTCCGGCCGTTGAAATTGATTGCGAGTCCGGTATTAAGATATGTATAATTGCGTATCAGGGGAATGATGAACTCTTCACGATAACGGTAGTCGCGGAAAATAGATGAATCGGGAGTAAATTGCACGAATGTGCCGTTCGGTTCATCTGTGGCCACGGGCTCCTCCTCAAAATCAATTTCCCCCTTGGAATACTGTATGCGTTTCATCATGCCGTCGCGCACGGACATGATTGTGAAATCGGTGGAAAGAGCGTTTACAGCTTTTATGCCTACGCCGTTAAGCCCCACGGATTTCTTGAATGCCTTGGAGTCATATTTGCCACCGGTGTTCATTTTTGACGATGCGTCGACTAATTTGCCCAATGGTATGCCTCGTCCGAAATCCCGTACAGTAACAGTGGTGTCGGTGACAGTGATGTCGATGGATTTTCCGAATCCCATCATATATTCGTCGATAGAATTGTCGAGAACTTCCTTTAGCAATACGTATATGCCGTCGTCGTTATTGGAACCGTCGCCTAATTTGCCTATATACATGCCGGGGCGGCGGCGTATATGCTCTTTCCAGTCAAGTGTGACTATATTCTCCTCCGAATATTGCACTTCGGAGTTCCCGGAATCGGCATCGGTAGTGAAATCGAGTTGGTTGTCGGTGGTTTCTTCGGTCATTATTCTATTGGTGTGGGTAATTCGGAAGACTGGTCGGATACGATTTTTTTAGTGCTGGCCGCTTTACGTTTATGTTTTGCATAAGCTGAGGCAAGCCGTGTGTGGTAAGCGCGAGAGGCATATGACGGACCGTTATATCCGGCTGCGAATGCGCGCCAGTTCTTGGCACGTAGATGCTTTACGAGCCCGGTGGAAGTGATAAAATTAGCGAACAGATCAAGCTGGTCACGCTCGGAACGGCTCATTTTTTCCACAAAATCCTCTATGGACTCTGCCCCGCATTTCTTCCAGTTGAAACCGCCTATCTGGAACATGCCCCAGAAGGTGCCTTCAATGGCTGTACGGTTGTCGATTTTGCGTGCGGCTTCAAGACGGGCGTGCTGGCCTCCCTGATAGGAACCGTATCTGCGTGCGTTGGCGCGTGAGAATATCACGGCATGTGACTTCCGATACTGTGAGAGGTTCACTTTATTACGGCCTGCGAACCGCCTGAACATGGTAAGATCGAAATTTATAAGCGGTTTTCCCGGTGCGTGGAAGCCCTGATGTGAGGGTCCGGCTTCTATGTCAACCACCGCTTTCATTGTCTCCGGCTCTATGCCAAGTTCACGCGCTACTTCTATGTAGTCGTTTTCAGTAAGGCGCAATATGCTTCCGGTTGTTGCTATCGCTGCTGAATCAGGGTGGATTTCAGGATGGTGCGATCTCTGGGATGTTTCCGCAGCATCAGGTGTCGTGGCACTGGCCACGGCAATTACACCGGAAATTATTATCGGAACCGGAAGCAGTCTCATATAGTCGGGCGGTATCGGTAAAATCCGCCCGGGAGAACTCAAAGCCCTCCCGGGCGGCGAGATTAATGTTTATAAGGTTGTTGACCGGTGATTTTATTCCTTTATGTCGGCAACTTTAGTGAGGATAAGCTTGAGCTGTTCCCAGAAGCGTTCCACAGCAGGAATGTGCATGCGTTCGGAAGGAGAATGCACATCGCGCAGTGTCGGGCCGAAGGATACCATGTCGAGATGCGGATATTTCTGAAGGAAAAGGCCGCATTCCAAACCGGCATGTATGGCTTTGATGGCCGGTTCGATGCCGTAGAGTTCCTTGTATGCGTCGCGGGCTATAGCCATGATGCGCGATTTGAGGTTGGGTGCCCATCCGGGATATCCGTCGCCATGTTTCACTTCGGCACCGGCAAGAGTGAACAGAGCTTCTACCTGATCGGCTATGTCATATTTCCGTGATTCAACAGAACTGCGCTGGCTTGTGGTGACGAAAATCTTGTTGTCCGGTATCATCTTGACCGATGCAAGATTGGTGGATGTTTCCACAAGGCCCTCTATGTCGCGGCTCATTGATATAACCCCGTGGGGCGCGCTGTAAAGCGCTTTGATCACATTGGCGGATGTTTCCGAGTCAATTGTGAATTCGGGAGTGTCCACGCTTTCAAGCACAATCTTCATGGTTGGCTCAAGCCCGGTATATTCGTTCTCAACAGCTGCCGCATATTCATTGAGCATTACGCGGACATCTTCCTTACGTGAGGTGTGCACACCGAACACTGCATAGGCTGCACGTGGAATGGCGTTACGCAGGTTGCCGCCGTCTATTTCGGCCAACGACAGTTCGTATTTGCGGCTGAGATCGAAAAGGAAGCGGGCCACGAGCTTATTGGCATTGGCACGGCCGAGGATGATATCGCCGCCGGAATGACCACCCTGCAATCCGCTTACATCCACTTTGAAATAGAGGAAGTCGGAGGGTGCGAACGAACGGTTGTAGCTGAATGTGCAGGTAGTGTCGATACCGCCGGCGCATCCTACAAATATTTCGGCATCATCCTCTGAGTCAAGGTTAAGCAACATGGTGCCGGAAATCATGCCTTCACCGAGATTGTTGGCTCCTGTAAGGCCGGTCTCTTCATCTACTGTGAAAAGAGCTTCCAGAGGACCGTGTACGAAACTGTCGTCGGTAAGGGCGGCAAGAGCGGCTGCCATGCCTATGCCGTTGTCGGCTCCGAGCGTGGTGCCGTCGGCTTTCAGCCATTCTCCGTCGACAATAGTACGTATGGGATTGTTTTCAAAGTCAAAGGATTTATCATTGCTTTCGCACACCATGTCCATATGGGCCTGCATGATCACTGTGGGGGCGTTTTCATGACCCGGTGTGGCGGGTTTTGACATAACTACATTGCCTATAGCGTCAGTTTTAACTGCTATGTTGTGTTTGGCTGCAAAGTCAAGCAGATAGGCACGTATCTTTTCCTCTTTTTTCGAGGGACGTGGCACCTGGTTGATCTCATCGAAAATCTCGAACACCCGCTTAGGCTGGAGGTCTTTAATTGTCATAAGTAATGTGTTGTTAGAAGGTTAATATAGCGGACGGTTTGAGGCCGGCCGTCGGTTAGTGTTAAAATTTCTATAATTGGAACACTAAGTTACAAAATATATTTATATCATACCAAAAATTTCGTGACCTTTCTTAACTTTGCAGTGGAATTTAGGGCATAGCAACCCGATTTTGCCCTTTCATGTCCGATTTAAAAACTAAATATTTTTAATAATCCGAAATGAAACCGTTAGCTTACGCTAAATTAATCACTCTCTCATGTTCGGCCATGCTCATGGCATGTTCTTCTGCCGAAAGCAATGACACTGTAAAGAATGACTCAAAACCCGCTGCGAAAAAAGAAGCTGCGGCTACTATAAATATTCGCTACATTGACGCCGATTCCGTAAGCGCCCACTATAATCTGGCTAAGGATTTCAAGGAATCATCGCTCCGCGCTTTCAGCAAACTTGAAAGCATACAGCAGTCCAAGGCGGCTGAAATACAGCGCTTCGGCTCCAAGATAGAGGAGAACATGCGCAACAACTATTATGCAGGCCGCGAAAAAGAATATAACGACGACATGCAGCGCCTTAACAAAATGCAGCGTGACGCCGAAAATTATATAGCCAACCTTCAGCGTAACACACAGCAGGAGCTTTCACAGCAGCAGGTGGAACTTAATGACTCCCTTGAATCCTTTATCAAGGAATATAACGCCAAGAAAGGCTATGATGCCATTCTGTTCAAAGCCGCAGGCGTATATTTCAATCCCTCGCTTGATATTACCCAAGAGGTGATCGACGGACTGAATGCCCGTTACAATAAAGTAAGCGCATCGAAATAATAATTCCATAATTTAAATTCAAATCGTCAGTGTAATGACCTATGGCCCATGCACTGACGATACTTTTATATGCTGGACTTCTTTGGGAATGATATAACTGCCGTATGGATTGACCTTGACGATACTATAATCGATTTCAAAGCCAATTCACGTAATGCGCTCGCCCGGTTATATCTTGATGAGAATCTCGATTCATTGTTCGAGTCGGAAAATGACTGGATAAACCTTTATGAATGCCATAATTATGAATTGTGGCGTTTGTATGCCGAAGGGGAGATTGACCAGCCGACATTGAGGATGGAGCGTTTCCGCAGGCCGCTGTGTGAGCGTGGAGCCTCGGATATTATAGCCCGGCAACTTTCGTCACACCTTGACACGGTGTATCTTGACCGGCTGGCGGAAGGCACAATTTTAATCGACGGAGCATTGGAATTATTGGATTATATAAGAATGTCGGGCGTTAAAACCGGAATTCTAAGCAATGGTTTCCGCGATGTGCAGCACCGCAAGATCCGCAATGCCGGCCTGGAGCCTTATTTCGATTTTGTAGTGCTCAGTGATGATGCAGGCTTTACAAAGCCTGATCCTAAAATTTTTGAATATGCAATGGCTGTGGGAGGTGAGACGGATCCCGGCTCACAATTAATGATAGGTGACAACCGGCAGACTGATATTTGCGGAGCAATGGGTGCGGGATGGAACGCTATAATGTTGGATCGTTCGCTGCCCCTTATGTCCACGTCAGGGCGTGGACATTATGTTGTATCATCGCTCGGCTATATCCCCCGTATACTCACACCTCTTTCTTACGACCGACAATGATATATCGGTCGGCCTTGGTGTCACGGACTCCCCATATCCTTAGCTCACCGCTCTGACGGATACGTAGTCTCTCGGCCAGTTGTTCTGATTTCATACCGAAATTCCGGGCCGACACTTCCGCATGTCCCTCAGTTATTGATACCGCTTTCTTAATTCCCTGCTTGTTAAACGGCAATACGTCTATGATAGCATATCTTCGTCCGGGAAACTCAGGATTATCCGTTGCGGCATGATACAGGTGGGTGTCATGGGATATGGAATCCAGGCCATAGCGTGAAGCAAGAATACGGAATGCTCCGGACTTCATGGTCACAGCCCATGGTTCATGGATTATATCTCCCGGTTCCGGCATTGACTCCATTATTGAAGCATCTTTCTCTTCTTTGGCTGTGAAGCAGAATGCTTCTTTGCTGCCGGTAACCACATGTATTTTCACATCCTCTTTGATCTCAGTGCGGAAGTCCATCACCGCCACAAGTTCCTTGCACTCACGTTGTGACCCTGTAATATAGAGGTCCTTCAGATAAGGACACAGCGATTCTGACAAGGCCGAGATGTCAAGCATCGGTGATGCTTTCACTATAAGTTTATTGCATCGGCTGCGAAGCAGGGAAAGTATGCCAAGAATATCCGGAGCGCAATCAGAAAGGCTATAAAGCCGCCGGCCACCTTCGCCTCTCCTTGCCGGATCAATAAATATCACATCTGTGCGGCCGGATTGCTCCTCAAGCCAGGTTACTGAATCGGCATTTATGATATCGACATAGCTTTCGAGACCGAGAACTTCGGCGTTATGCCTTGCACACATGGCCACGGCAGGTTCTTTTTCCAAAGCTGTGACATGACATCCGCACCGGGCAATATGGAATGTATCTATTCCGAGGCCGCATGTCATGTCGATTACATTGCTTCCCGGGTTGATAAGAGAGGCGTGAAAAGCGGCAAGATCATCCGATGTGCATTGTTCGGCCGAAAGGCTTGTAGGAAACAGAAAGTCCTCGAAGCGCAGCGTCATATTCAGTTTTGATGAAGTTTTCCGTCGGCATTCAAGCTGTAACACAGCATTCATGGCCTCATTGTCACCATGATATTTTAACCTGAGTTTTGCCGGATCGTCGTTGATATGACGCTTTATAAACTCATTTATTGAAATATCCATTGTGGTCGATGAGTCGTGTTACACCCTCGGGCGCGTTACCGGTTATATGACGTGTTCCGGTATGTAATTTCCCGGAAAAATCAGGCGACTGCGGATCAAGGCTGTTGACTTTAACCTGCCCTGATGCGTGGATAAACATTGAGTCGGCCATGTATATTCCCACATGATTGACTTTGCCGGTAGCAGGATTGAAGAAAACAAGTATATCGCCTTCCTTGGGATTTTCGGTTTTTTCTCCTATCCGGGCCTGAGCGGAAGTGTTGCGTGGCAGTATAAGTCCCTCCATGAAGTATGCGAGTGAAATCAATCCCGAGCAATCTATCATTTTTATGGATGTTCCTCCCCATAGATAAGGGGTGCCTGTAAGAGCTTTGGCAAACTCCACCACACGTGACGGCTGAGGCGTTCTTGCCGCAATATCTTCCAGCGGAGAGAACGCTATTCGGTTCGCAAAACCTGTACGGCCGTCAGGCAATTTTATATTTATCCATTCACCTGCGGTATATGGCGAAATATTTTCCACTATATTTCCTGTCACGAGATCGGATATGCGGCAGGCGGGGTCGGGTAAAATGGTATCGCTCACTACATAGATCTGCTGTGGCAAAGTGACTATCATTCTATGGGCTGACCGCCAGCGGTTCATTTCTGCCGAATCAGCGATGTGCACACCACTTTCATTTATCCATGCCCGGTAACCGTCGGGCATGCTTACTTCCAGCCATTCTCCGTCGCGCGAATGGATTGTAAGAGGAGTACCCATAAGGGCCTGTGTGGCAAGCTCGGCCGACTGTGCCGGTTGTTCGCGCAGTGTTCCTACTGATATCCTAACCAAGCCTTCGGATGGTTTTATAGCGAAAGCGGCCGCACAGCATGCGGCCGCAATCATTATAACAAGGATACGTATTTCTTCTCTCATTTTGCAGAAAGCTCGCGGATAACATCCATCACCTTAGCGGCAAGCTCCTCGGCCTGCTGCATTGTGGCAGCCTCGGAATAAACACGGATTATAGGCTCTGTGTTGGATTTGCGCAGATGTACCCATGAGTCGGCAAAGTCTATTTTCACGCCGTCAATATCTGTGATATTTTCGCCCGAATATCTCTCCTTCAATGATTCGAGTATGGCATCCACATCAATTTCAGGAGTAAGCTGAACTTTGTTTTTGGCAATGGAGTAGGGGGGATAACCTGCTTTAAGCTCACTGACTTTTTTGCCACTCTTGGCAAGGAGAGTAAGGAACAAGGCTATGCCTACAAACGCATCACGTCCGTAGTGGGCTTCGGGATATATAACCCCGCCGTTGCCTTCGCCGCCTATCACTGCACCAGTTTTTTTCATAAGAGTGGTTACATTTACTTCGCCAACGGCCGAAGCATTATATTCGCATCCATGCTTCCGGGTAACATCGCGCAAAGCTCTCGACGAACTGAGGTTTGATACTGTTGAGCCGGGGGTATGGCTCAGTATATAGTCGGCCACGGCTACAAGGGTATACTCTTCAACGAACATCTCGCCGTTCTCCATCACAATGGCAAGACGGTCGACATCAGGATCCACTACAAATCCCACATCGCAACCGCCCTTCTTCATCAGTGAAGCTATCTGCGTGAGGTTTTCAGGGATCGGCTCCGGGGTATGGGC
Organism: uncultured Porphyromonadaceae bacterium; assembly: GCA_900547825.1. Lineage (GTDB taxonomy): Bacteria > Bacteroidota > Bacteroidia > Bacteroidales > Muribaculaceae > Amulumruptor. Next base: position 38,410 of record URII01000005.1, on the reverse strand, counting down.
AAACCGTCCGGTAGGTTCGCAGTTGAGTTCCACTATGTTTTTCACGCCGAGTTTTCTCAGCAGCTCGGGCACTACTATGCCGCCCACTGAATTTACAGCGTCAACGGCCACAGTGAAGTCCGCTTTACGTATTGCTTCCGTGTCCACAAGTTCGAGCGAAAGCACTTTTTCAATGTGACGGTTGTCGTAATTGTTTACAGTATATATTTTACCGAGTTTGTCCACAGGGGCAAACGTAATCTCATCCGATTCGGCTATGCGTATCACTTCTTTGCCCATGGCGTCATCCAGAAATTCGCCTGAAGCATTAAGCAGCTTCAGGGCATTCCATTGTGCCGGATTATGGCTGGCCGTAATTATAATGCCTCCGCAGGCTTTTTCCTCTGTAACGGCAATCTCGGTGGTGGGAGTTGACGCGAGTCCTATATTGACAACATCGAATCCCATAGCCGTGAGGGTAGCCGATACAAGAGCATCCACCATAGGTCCCGATACGCGGGCGTCGCGTCCCACCACTATCGTCCGGTTCTGCTGCGCCGGAGTGGAGCGCCCTATAAGTGTGGCATAGGCAGCAGTAAATTTCACTATGTCGACGGGGGAGAGCCCTTCACCAGGTTTCCCGCCTATTGTTCCTCTGATTCCGGATATTGATTTTATGAGTGACATTGATTCGTCAGATTTGGCTTTGATAATATTTGATGTTATATAAATAAGGCTGTACGCCTGCTATTTCTTCGGTAGGTCCATATTGCGATTTAATAACAATATTCACTTCGGAATTCAGCCCGAGAAATGCCAGCGGACGCTGTATCGCGGTGCCCCATTGGGCTGTTGATGCCAATGAAAAGTCATCATAACGGAAACTGGTGTTGCCCATTGTGAGGTCGTCGGCATTGCCGCTCCATATCATTTCTTTGCCGGTGCGGTAGCTGTTGAGATCCGTGCGCCGGAACCGGAAATATACCAATTGTCCTTTCTCGGGTTTGGGCAGATCACCCACATTCAGAACCTGCATGAATATGGCGCCTTCATCGTCAAGCTGATAATAAGGAGCGTCGGGCCCTACTTCAAATACCGAGTCGGCCGGGACCTTCGCTTCTACTCGTTGGTCGGCAAGAAAGCGGTTTACCGAATGGTTTTCGGTATCCAGCAGTTCGGCATAGCTTTTGCCGTCCTCACAGCTTGTGACGGCCATACATGATACGGCTGCTGACGCTGCAATAAATATGGATTTCAGATTCATTTCTCAGAATTTATTCGTTAAGATATTTATCATTATCATTCAGGGAGCCAAGGAATATATCCACCACATCGGTTAGCGGAAGTGTCATTTCCCCACCTGCGGCATTTCTATGGCCTCCACCGTTGAAATATTGCTCACACAGTTTGTTGGCCGGAAAATTGCCCTTACTCCGCATTGACACCTTTATCATCGACTCATCCTCGCGTATGAAAACAGAATATTCCACACCGGGAATGGCGAGAGGTTTGTTGACAAGGCCTTCGGTATCGCCTTTTATATAACCGAAACGCTCCAGATCCTCGCGTGTGAGCACAATTAGGGCAGCCTTATGTTCAGCGAACACCTGCATTTTCTCACATAGGGCATAGCCGTTGAGCCTCATGCAGGATTCGGAGAATGTATTGCAGGCCTTGGTGTATAAGTCATCTTTTTCAATGCCTTTTTCAAGCAATGACGCTATAATAAGGTAGAGATCGGGATTGGAGGAATTGTAACTGAAATTTCCGGTATCCGTCATGAGGCCGGTATACAGACATGAGGCACCGTCACGGTCAAGATATCCCAGCCAGCCTTCAGCATCAAGTATATGAAAAAGCAACTGGCAGGTGGCCGCCATTGACGGAAAAGAGAACGTAACAGCCGCAAAATTCTCCGGATCAAGGTGATGGTCGATCAATACTTTCGGAGCTTTGGCCGAGGTGACAGGGCCGGAAAGCAAGTCTAACCGCTTCAGAGCATTGAAGTCAAGGCAGATTATCAGATCCGCATTGCGCATAAGGCCACGTGCCTGATATGTGTTGCATGATGCTGCCACCAGATCATTGATACCCGGCAGAAATGCAAGCGAACGTGGGGGACGGTCGGGCGACACTACAATGGCATTCTTACCCATGGCCTTAAGCACCTGACAAAAAGCAAGGGTAGAACCCAAGGCGTCCCCGTCAGGAGCGACGTGACATGTGAGCACAATACGTTTCGCATTATCCACAAGGCTTTTAAGAACAGATAGATCCTTACTGTCAAGAAAGTCGTGATTCATTTTACCGAAGTCATTAATCATGCAAATTTACGAAAAAAAACAATACGCACACTCGTTGGGATATGGATTTACTGTACGGACACTCAGCCTTAGCTATCATTACCGGTGGCATTCTATATGATACTTGCCGTAATGCGATTTACTCACCATATCTCCGGCAATATTTCTTGACGATATAGCGTCTATGATTGAGAGTATGAATTGAGCTTAATCCGTTGCTTGGTTTTCTCGGTCTACAAGATTATCTGATAAGGCTACAGCGTTGTAAACTGCTGCTGATATACGTGCTATTATTTTGTCAGCATCTTCCTGACGTCCACCGAAATCCCGAACAAATACAGCAATTGAATAGCCTGTGCCTGATGGTAATTGCACATAACCACCATCATTTATAGCTATGATTTCTCCACGTGAATTAATATATCCGGAGCCGGTTCGATGTGCGAAATTCACACCGCCATCTTTTGGCAGTCCAGCAGATATTCGATTCATGCCGGTATTGCATTCCCCCATAGCACTCTTGATAAATTCCTGATTAGAGCTATTTATTACACTATCGGTAAACACTTTGTTTACTAATGATGCATAGGATAGTGGGGAACAACTGTTATCATAGCTTTTGGAAATGTCCCGCTTCATATCGTGTTCGCTATACAGAATTTTAAAGTTCCCTGTATTTTTGATGGAACGGATATATGCGTCAGTCTCTTTTGGAGAAACTACTCTGTCAAACAGCAGATTGCTGGCGTTGTTGTCGCTGTCGACGAGAATATAGTTCAGAAGATCCTTTATCGACACAGAAAAACTGGATTCTTTGTAATCCTTAAGCATAGGGCTCCATGTGTCAGGGTCAAGTTCGTGGCGGTTAATCGTGATAATTGAGTCAAGTCCTGTATGTTTCAGTTCAAGGACATGACATACGGCTAATGCTTCATGGAGCTTGAACATACTCATCATGGGATAATCGGCAGTATTATTGATTGCTATCGTATCAGTGTTGTTTATTATAACTGCCACTCCGAATTTGCCGGGTTCATTATCAATAATCTGTTTAATACTGTCCTCAACTTCGGTATATTTCCCGGAATGATCAACGTCTTCTCCGGTTTGGTTTTTACATCCGAAAGATAGAAAAGCCATAATAAATATTGTTGCCGCAATGATCAACTGAAATTTAGGAAGATAGTTTTTCACCTGTAAAATGATGTTTAATAAGTTTTAAAAAAAAAAGATGCAAGTCATTCGGAGACGTCATTAACTGACTGGTTCCGAATGGCTTGTGTCTTGGAGCGGTAGGCGAGGCTCGAACTCGTGACCCTCAGCTTGGGAAGCTGATGCTCTACCAACTGAGCTACTACCGCAATCGCCTTTTAAAGGTAATGTCGAAAGGTGATGCAAAGTTACTAAAGTAATCATTTGCATCACCTTTCGAGTGGTTAAGTATTGTTAAAGCTTAGTTGAGCACCGAAGCTAGATTGAATTTCGAGAATTCAATATCGTTCATGGCGAGTTTGGCAAGAGAGTCGTCAAGTTTGATTGCCTGACGCAGGTTGGTGGTCACAGCGCTCTCGTTGTTGGTACGTGCACCGAGCACGGCTTTCAGATAATAGGTGGTGGCGTCGGGTTCGGAAATTCCGGACAAAGTTGACTGAGCCTTTGAATAATCCTTTGTAAGAATCTGTGCAACGGCGGCATTGTTCGATTTCACATCGCCGAAAGCACGTGCAGCGGCGTTGTTGTCGCCCTGAAGCAGATAATATGTTCCGAGAGCTTCGTCAAGTTCTTTTACACCACCGGCGTTGCCGAATTTCTGATTGGCTGTGTTATAGTCGTTCTTAAGCAAAGCTATCACACCTTCGTTCATCTTCATTTCGGGAGCGTTGGGGTTAAGACGTGTAGCACGGGCAAAGTTGGCCTCGGCAGCGGTGAAATCTTTTTCCTGGAACTGGATCCGGCCAAGGTTGTTGTATGCCCGGTAATCGTCGGGATACTGGCGTATGCAGGCTTCATAGATGGCTTTCTTACGGTCGTTGTTGTTTGTAAGTGTTGCGGTGTAAAGAAGCTCGTCAACAGAAAGTTTCGAAGGATCGGTGTCAAACTGTTTGTTGAGCTGTTCATCGCTGCGGCCTATTACGTTGACTGATGCCGTGAGACGCGAATAACGGAGTTGGGGAAGTATCTGGTCAGCAACCTGATCGAATACGTTTGCTATGTTGCGGATTTCAATTTCGCGCTGTTCGGGATCCTTATACATTGACAGAACGCTGATTATAAGATCTTTGTCCTGAATGTCGGATGCTGCCACAAGACGCTGGAATCCTTCCCAGTCCTCAGGGGTGAATTGTGCGGTAAGTTCGCCGAATTCTGTGATATTGTCCTTTTTAAGTTTGTTTTTAAGATAAGCCTGAGTGGTTGTTTCACGCTCTTCGGCAAGTTTTGTGTTGAATTCAAGGGAGCCGTCGGGCGACGCGTATGATGATATATTGATTTCATCAATCACACGTGATGAATCGCGGTTGGCTGAAAGCAGATCCTGATTGAACGCCTGCATTTCAGGTGTCTTGAGCTCACTTTCGCGGATGTTGGCCCGATTGATAAGGAAGCGTATGTCGGCGCTGTACTTCTCGTTTATTATGCGCTGGAACTTGTCCTGTGCCGAAGCGGGATTTATTGTAGCCACGTCCGTAAGGGCTGCTGTTGCCACAACGCCGTTTGCCACAGTCACGGCAGGAAGCACATATTTCTTTCCGCCCTGTACTACTTCAAAGTTAAGTACCAGATCACTCTTGATCATTTCAGGCACATAATCATAGCTTACGGGTATGGTCATGGTGCCGCCATTGGAATAGCTTACAACAGGATTGTTGCCACGTACTTTCTCGCCCTGGAAAGTATAAGGCACTGATGTTGCCGATCCCCCTTCATATACTAATGTAGGGGTCACAGTGACTTCTGCATTCTTCACAAAGAATTTAGGCGGCACGTTTGCTGTGACTGTGGCGGGCACTTTGCGTCCTACTACCTCCAATGGATTAGGGTTGACGTTGAAGTAATCAGCCTTGAACTGGTTCATCTTGCTGTTGCACGACATAAGGACTGTGCCTGCGGCAACTACAATGGCATACGAGAGTTTTTTGCTCATAATGAGTTGTTTATGAAATTTGATTTGTTGTTTGATCGATAGTTTTACACGTGATGAATATCTAATCGCAAAGATAACCTATTTTAGTTATATTACAACCAACGCTCAGTTAAAAATGTTTTTACCGTCCACTTATTTTATCCGGCTCGATTATATGGAACGGCATTTATGGCAGGGAAAAATATTTTCGCTAAATTTGTCGGGATTTTTAATTGACGATTCTTATACCGCTTTTATACCGACAGATTATGAGAAGATGGAAAATTGACGACAGCAAGGAGCTCTACAACATCAACGGCTGGGGGCTTAAGTATTTCTCCATAAACGAGGAGGGCCACGTTGTGGTGACTCCCCGTGAGGGATGTGCTGCTGTCGATCTTAAAGCGCTTATGGACGAACTTCAGGTGCGCGATGTCACCGCCCCTGTTTTGCTGCGTTTTCCTGACATTCTTGACAACCGCATCGAAAAAATTTCCAACTGTTTCAAAAAGGCTGCCGAAGAGTACAATTATACCGGCAGCAATTTCATAATCTATCCTATAAAAGTCAATCAGATGCGTCCGGTGGCCGAAGAGATTGTAAGCCATGGAAAAAAATTCAACATAGGGCTTGAGGCCGGTTCCAAACCCGAACTCCATGCCGTGCTTGCCACTAACATAGTTGAGAACGCATTGATAATATGCAACGGTTATAAGGACGAAAACTATATTGAGCTGGCTCTTCTGGCTCAGAAAATGGGTCGCCGCATATATATAGTTGTTGAAAAAATCAGCGAACTTAAAATAATTGCCAGTGTAGCACGGCGCCTCGGCATATCCCCCAATATAGGCATCCGGATCAAAATTTCAAGTCTCGGATCCGGAAAATGGGAGGAAAGCGGGGGCGACCAGTCCAAATTCGGGCTTAATTCCAGTGAGTTGCTGGAAGCCATCGATTTTCTGCGCCGTAATAAGTTGGAAGATTGTCTAAAACTGATACATTTCCATATCGGCAGCCAGATTACCAAAATACGCCGCATAAAGAATGCCCTCAAAGAGGCTATGCAATTCTATGTACAGCTCAGCAAAATGGGATTCAATGTGGAGTTTGTGGATATCGGTGGCGGCCTTGGTGTCGACTATGACGGAACACGCAATTCTTCTTCGGAAAGCTCGATGAACTACTCCATTCAGGAATATGCCAACGACTCCGTTTCGGCTCTTGTGGATGTGTGCGAGAAAAACAATCTCAGGCAACCCAACATCATTACCGAAAGCGGACGATCGCTCACGGCCCATCATTCAGTGCTCGTGTTCGAAGTGCTGGAAACCACAAGTTTGCCCCAATGGAAGGACAACGAGGAGATTACACCCGACTCCCATGAACTGCTCATAGAGCTGTATGACATTTGGGACAAACTTGACAACGCCCGATTGTTTGAAGGTTGGCATGACGCATTGCAGATCAGGGAGGAAGCTCTCGATCTGTTCAGCCTCGGCATGCTTGACCTCACCACACGCGCACAGATTGAAAAACTGTTCTGGTCCATTGCCCGCGAAGTTGCCGAGATGGCTGCAAGCATGAAGCATCCGCCTGAGGAACTCCGTAAGATATCACGGATGATTCCTGACAAATATTTCTGTAATTTCTCGCTTTTCCAGTCGCTTCCCGACACATGGGCCATTGATCAGGTGTTTCCCATTATGCCAATCTCAAGGCTTGACGAAAAGCCCACACGCACATGCACCATCCAGGACATGACCTGTGACAGCGACGGCAAGATAGCGAATTTCATCACTTCCGGAGGAACTTCACCGAGTTTGCCCGTACATCCCGTAAAGGCAGGTGAGCCGTATTATCTTGCAGTGTTCCTTGTCGGAGCCTATCAGGAAATATTAGGCGACATGCACAATCTTTTCGGTGATACAAACGCCGTCCATATAAGCGTGCATAAGGACAAATATGAAATAGACAAGATAATAGACGGAGAAACCGTGGAAGAAGTGCTTGACTATGTGCAGTACAATTCCAAACGGCTTGTGCGTAATGTGGAGACCTGGGTCACCATGGCCATGAAAGCAGGCAAGATCACACCCGACGAAGGCCGTGCGTTCCTGAACAACTACCGTTCAGGGCTTTATGGCTACACATATCTTGAACGTGACTGATGCCACGCTATTTCATTCATCTTGCCTACCGGGGTGCCGCATATCATGGATGGCAGACTCAGCCTGACGATATAAGCGTTCAGCAGACTATTGAGGAAGCACTCTCGATGTTGCTCCGAAAGCCGGTGGCCATAACAGGCGCCGGACGTACGGACGCCGGTGTCAACGCACGGTGCATGGTGGCGCATGCCGATATGGATATAACCGCATCTGAGGCACAATTGCTCCCACGCAAAATCAATGCTATCTGCGGGCCCGACATAACTGTTTTTTCACTGACAGAAGTGCCGGATGGTTCCCATGCCCGGTTCGACGCCACATCGCGTACCTACCGTTATTATGTGAACATGCGGAGATCACCGTTTGCTGTGGGATTGTCATGGCATACACCCTCAAGCCTTGATTTCGAGGCCATGAACCGATGCGCGGCCACACTTACGGCTATTGATGACTTCACCTCGTTTGCCAAACTTCATAGCGATGCCCGCACCAATATATGCCATGTGACCGATGCACGATGGGTGAGGGAAGGAGGCGATGCGGAAACATGGTATTTTGAGATCACCGCCGACCGTTTTCTACGCAATATGGTGCGTGCGGTAGTAGGTACCCTCATTGATGTGGGACGTGGCAAAATCACTCTGCCGGACTGGATGCAGATCATAGAATCCCGCAACCGCTGTGCTGCAGGCACTTCAATGCCGCCTTATGCCCTATATCTATGGAACGTAACTTATCCCTACTATAATCCGTCTTTTTAATATTGATTGCAAATGCAATCATCGAGGAAGGGTGTGCTTTTAGAAAAAGCTCGTCCCGAATATTTTTTATCTAAATTTTCCAATTGCAAAATATTGTATTATATTTGCAATTAGACCAACATAACCTCTTTTTAATATGCGTATGAAAAAGATTCTACTAATTTCAATTGCACTGATGTCGGTAATGGCAGCCGGAGCAAACGTTCCTGACAGAGAGATTTCACCATCCTCGACGGGATCATTAAAGCAAATAAACCGGGAACGCAGAGTAATAGCCCTAAAAACACCTTTACGTACTGCGGAAGCTCCAGCAAATGCAGTGGAAGTACCCTTTACCCATGATCTTGGCAAGGCAGGTACGGAAATAAAGAACTACACCGCTGTAAATGTAAATAACGACAACCGTAAATGGCAGTTCGGTACTGTCAACGGCTATTCGGCATGCATGGCCCCGAATGAGACAGATGTCAATGATGACTGGCTGTTCACGGTGCCTATCCATTTTATGCCCGGGAATTATGTAGTCTCGTTTGAAGTCGGATTTATGGGTTCGGGAGCTACTGCCGTGGAAATGAATGTAAATCTGGCCACCTCTCCGACCGTAGAGGGCGCCGGTGCTGAGATTGTTCCCACCACTAAGTACACTGAAAAAGCCATGACAAAGTATGAACATAATTGTGCCATACCTGAAGAAGGCTACTATTATATCGGCTTCCACTGCACCACAACCCAAGCCATGAAAGGGGCCCTGAAGTTAGCTAATCTCAGTGTGCGTGAAGGTAGTGTTACACCACCAGTACAAGTGGATCCTCCGGCAGCAGGTGAACTCAGCTGGGTGCTTGCTCCCAGGGGAGAACTGGAAGCTACCGTCACCTATACAGCTCCTACAAAGACAAAAAAAGGTGATGATCTTACTGAAATATCAAAGGTAGAGATAACCTCACGCTGGGGCGTGGACAAATTCGTTTATGAGAATGTCACACCCGGACAGGTCATAACAATTGAGAATGTGGAAATGTACCAGGGCATAAACAACCGCTTTACCGGCGTTGCTTATGTAGGCGATACCGCCGGCGACATGGTGGAGTATAAATCCATCTGGTGCGGCATCGACACACCGTTGGCGCCGGAAAATGTCAGGCTTACAGTCGGTGCGGACTATAAAAGCGCCACATTAAGCTGGGATGCGGTTCCTGAGACAGGTGAACATGGCGGATATGTAGATCCGGACCAGATAACCTATTATATATTCGACGCGTTCGGAACAATGTATGATCCAGCCATAGCCACCACATCCGAAACTTCCTTTGTGTTTACATATCCGGATATTACGGAACAGGATTTCGTCGCGTATCAGGTAACAGCCGGCTTCGGTGAATATTATTCACTTGACAATACTTCGAACATCGCAACTGTAGGTGTGCCCGAATCTCTGCCATTTACCGAGTCGTTTACCAACGGACGATATGACCGCATATGGCTTACAGATCCGCAGAGTCATGGTCAGCAGCAGAACGGAACAATAACTGACGATTATTTTGCATCGCTTTTTGATCCGGAGGATCCGGATGCACCCGAACCGCTTAAATCACACGACGGAGACCAGGGTTTCTATCTGTGGTTGCCGATTGATGAAAACGCCATGTACGGACTTATCTCCACACGTGCCGATATCTCCACAGCCGGAAATCCGGTGCTGGAATTCTGGTATCAGGGAAAAGGAAACATAATTGATGTGCTTGTCGGTACTGACTGCGAAAACCTGACCATAGAAAAGACAATCAATCTTCAGGAAGCACCTACTGACGATTGGACTCTCGCACGCATTCCTCTCGACGGATTCAAGAATCAAGGTGCCGTAATGTTTGAACTCAGATTTACTGCGGCCCATAATGATGATGAACATACATGGAGTATTCCTGTTGACAACATAAGGGTAATCGATTTATCGGCTACCGATGTGCGCATAGTGGCAATGACCGGGCAGGAGAAAGCAAAGTTAGGCGATGAATTAAAATTCACGGCACATGTTGAGAATTTAGGTACCGAAGCGGCTAATCCTGTGGCAGTGTGGACAGTGAACGGTGAGACCATAAACTCTGTGCCTGTTGAGGAACTTGCAGCCAATAAATTCACGGATGTGAGCCTTGACTATATCGTTCCGTTTAATGCTCCTGAATCACTGGAAGTGGCGCTTACGCTTACATTGGACGGAGATGTGACTCCGGACAACAATACGGCAAAGGCAACTGTAGCCGTGGGCAGAGCGTCATATCCCACCGTAACGGATCTGTCGGCTGTTGTAAATGAGCAGGAAGTATTGCTGAGCTGGAGCGCACCGGTGATAGGGGAACCGGTAGCAGAAACTGTAACGGAGGATTTTGAGAGTGCCGACTACACTCCCATGTCGATCAGCGGAGCCGGTAACTGGACTGTATTTGACGGTGACGGATGTAAGACTTACAATGTGTTCCGCGAACTTTACAATCCCTATCAGACATCACCTATCGCATTTCAGCTTTTCGACAACGTAGTTGCCAACATACCCGACACATATGCTCCCGACGCAGTGGCCCATAGCGGACAACGTTATATGCTTGCCATAAGTGCCCAATCGGCTCAGAATGACAACTGGCTTATCTCTCCCGAGCTTTCAGGAGCAGCACAGACCGTGACGTTCTATGGCAAGAGTTTCACCGTGGCATGGCCGGAAACATTCGAAGTTTACTATTCCACAACCGACAATCAGAAAGACAGTTTCACTTCCAAAATCGAAACAGTAAGCGGCCTTAATGCAGATGGAACCGCTCCGGAAGAATGGACCCTATTCAGTCTTGAGCTTCCCGCAGGTGCCAGATATTTTGCAATACGACATACATCCTACGATACTCTCGCTCTTTTCATTGATGACGTTACATATGAAGCTGCACCTTCGCAGCCGGAGGATCTCGCTATTACAGGATATCATGTGTTCCGCAACGGCACAATGCTGACTGCCGAGCCTCACAACGGGACATCATTCACAGATCGTCCGCTTGAGGAAAACTCACCGGAAGGCAATTATGAATTCAACTATACTGTTGTTCCTGTCTACAATCATGGCGCCGTTGCCGAGAGCAATGTGGCAAGCGTCAATCTTACATATTCAGGCATAGACGGCATTATGACGAATAATGGTGCAACCGATAATGCAGTATTCTACAATCTCAGCGGAGTGAAAGTACCTGAACAGAACCTTACCAAGGGGATATATATAATGGTACGCGGCACTGACGCGCGGAAAGTAGTCATACCATAACATGGCCTCTTTATCTCCTGACCATATGGAGAAATAAGAAAATTACCCTGACTGTTGCCAGTCAGGGTAATTTTCTTATTGTACTGTAAATAGGTCAGGATTTATGAGCCAGAGGGTTCCAGCCCTGAGCTTTAAGCTCGATTTCGCCGCCATCGCGGGTTATCATGGCGCATCCGAGATCCGCTTTGGTTATATGTCCTATAACTTTTACCCCTTCTATCTTCGATACCTTATCATGGTCATGCAGCGGCACGGTGAACAGAAGTTCATAATCCTCCCCGCCATTGAGAGCAGCCGTCACAAGATTCATATTAAGCTCCTCGGCCATAACTGCCGTCTGATAGTCGATGGGGATACGGTCCTCATAAATCCGGCACCCCGTGTGGCTCTGCCGGCATATATGTATGAGTTCTGACGAAAGCCCGTCGCTCACATCCATCATGGCCGTGGGCTTTATATCTGCTTCACGTAAGCGTGCTATTATATCTTTGCGGGCCTCAGGTTTGAGCTGACGCTCCACAAGATACTCTTTGCCGTGAAACTGCGGCACAAAATCCTTCTGCCCCGCTGAAGCCACTTTTTCGCGTTCAAGAAGCTGGAGACCCATATAAGCGGCGCCGAAATCGCCCGATACGCAGATAAGGTCCGTATCCTTGGCCCCGTTGCGATATACTATATCCTCCTTTTTAGCGTCACCTATACAAGTTATGCTTATCACAAGACCCTGACGTGAGGCGCAGGTGTCACCACCCACAATATCCACGCCATAGATCTCACAGGCTGTCCGTATACCGTCATAAAGCTGTTCGATATGTTCCACCGCAAACCTTCTGGATATGCCCAGCGACACTGTAATCTGACGGGGAGTGCCGTTCATGGCGTAAATATCCGAAAAATTAACCACGGCAGCTTTATAGCCGAGGTGTTTGAGCGGAACATATGTTAGGTCAAAATGCACTCCCTCAAGAAGCATGTCGGTGGTTACGAGCACCTCTGTGCCGGGGTATTCAAGCACAGCAGCGTCATCACCTACACTTTTCCCGGTAGATGTATTTACCTTAGGCAGCTCATGTGTAAGACGGTCTATTAAACCGAATTCGCCCAATTCCGATATTTCAGTGAGTTTCGGTTCTTCCATAATTTCTTAAATTTATAACGCGGCAAGCATTCCTTTGATGATTTCAAGCATCTTGGGCTGTGCCTTGACTGCCGCCTGCTGTACCTCCTCGTGGGTTGGTACATCAGTTATATCTTTTCCTCCGAGATCTGTAATGACAGAAAGGCCGAACACTCTTATTCCCGCATGTGCGGCAACTATCACTTCAGGCACAGTCGACATACCTACAGCATCACCGCCTATTATCCGGAAATATTCATATTCAGCGGGAGTTTCGAATGTAGGGCCTGTAGTGCCTACATATACTCCGTGCATCACCCGCACATCTTTTTCCGACGCTACCTTGTCGGCCAACGCCACAAGCTTCTTATCATAAGCCTCCGTCATAGCCGGGAAGCGGGTACCGAGTTCACTATAATTCTTTCCTCTCAGCGGATTTTCGGGAAAAAGATTTATATGATCTGTGATTATCATCACATCGCCTACTTTGAACTCCTTGTTCATGCCTCCGGCGGCATTGGATACAAAAAGTGTCTTGACACCTAATGCCTGCATCACTCTCACAGGGAAAGTCACCTCTTTCATTCCATATCCTTCATAGTAGTGAAAGCGTCCCTGCATAGCCATTATGCGTTTGCCGCACAGATAGCCGAATATAAGGTTGCCGGAATGACCTTCAACCGTTGAAAGCGGGAAATTGGGAATATCCGCATATTTGAAATACTGCGGATTTTCAATATGGTTTACAAGGTCACCGAGTCCGGACCCGAGAATTATAGCTGTTTCAGGAAGATCTGTTACATGTGCACGTAAAAAATCGGCTGTTTCTTTAATTTTGGTCAGCATAGTAAGGGTTGATTGTATTTGAGTTTTATAAGTCATGAGTCAATAGACTCCGTATCTTTCTTTTTCAGAAATTTTGTGTTTCGCAACAGTTGGCCCACACATTCATCGATGGAACCGTCACCCTGCGGCAGAAATTCCACCTTTATCGGCACATAGAAAATAGATGACTTTACCGAATGCGGGAAATATGGATTGTTGCTAAGCCTCACAGCATCTTTTTCAGTAGTTATTATGAATTTGCGGTTGCCGTTAAGCTCGTCGAACTTACGCCGTATCAATTCCATGTCGCTATGGGTGAAATTGTGGTGGTCAGGAAATCTGAGCACCTTGACTTTGGCCTTGAATGTCTTGAGGTATCTTACAAACGGCCTGGGATTGGCCACGCCCGACACTACAAGTATTGAATCCTCGTTAGTAAGCCAGTCAAGATAGGGGATATAAGTCACGCTCTCTGGAAACACCGACACGAGGTGTCCGTAAGCATATTTGGAGAAAAACAGCTTCTGATATGGAAACAGATTGAGGTTTTCCTTGAATATGCGGTACTCCATCGGTTTCATGTCGTCATGACATTTGGTCACTACAACAATATCAGCACGGTTAAGAGCCGACATCGGCTCCCGGAGTCGGCCATAGGGCAAAAGCTTGTCGTAGAACACAGGCCGGTTGAATTCCGTCAGCACCACCGCCACCGATGGTTTCACATACCGGTGCTGGAAAGCATCGTCAAGAAGCACAAGGTTTATATTCCTGTTTATTTCAAGCAGCTGGTTTATACCTTTCACCCGATCCTCGCACACGGCTATGGTTATGTCATCGCCATATTTCTGGAATATCTGATACGGCTCATCGCCTATATCTTCCGGGCGGGAGCGGCGTGTGGCATGCACGAATCCTTTAGTCCGTCGTTTATAGCCCCTTGACAGCACGCCTATATGGTAATTGAATCTGAGAGCGTCTATAAGATATTCGGTGTGCGGAGTCTTACCGGTACCTCCCATAGAGATATTCCCCACAACAATCACCGGCACATCGAAACTGTGCTGTTTCAGCACACCTATCTCGAAAAGACGGTTACGCACAGCCATCACCATCCCATACACTTTCGATATGGGATAGAGAAGGAGATTGGCCAGAACCTTGTTGCGTGCCATTGCGTACCGATATATTATTTCAGATATTTATTGCAGGGTCACGAATTCCATCCGGCACATTATTCCCGACATGCTTCTGACTTTCTGTAGCTGTTGGTAAAGCGGATAAGCCTCGCCAAGCTGATTACGGGTCCAGGCCGCTTCTATCTGGCCGGAAGCACGAAGTATCTCATCATACCATTTTACGTCCTTGTTCGGATATGAAACGACATCGGATGCATCCATATCCAGTTCGGCAGCCATATCCTTTACAGCCTGATCAAGGCCACCGAGTTTGTCGACAAGGCCACGCTCCAACGCCGAAGTGCCGTCCCATACACGCCCTTCAGCTATTTTCAACAGTGAGTCAAGTGGCATGTGACGCCCTTCGGCACAGCGTTTTGTAAACAACGCATAGCCACGGTTCACACTTGCCTGAAAGGCTCT
This sequence comes from uncultured Porphyromonadaceae bacterium, assembly GCA_900547825.1. Classification (GTDB taxonomy): domain Bacteria; phylum Bacteroidota; class Bacteroidia; order Bacteroidales; family Muribaculaceae; genus Amulumruptor. Next base: position 23,237 of record URII01000005.1, on the reverse strand, counting down.
TTTCTGAGCATCGGTCATAGGCTCCAGAAGGGTAGGGAAGCCGTCACCCACAGTCGACACTTCTCCGATATGTATGCCGAGCTTGTCGTTCATGAGTTTGGATACGTTGGGCACCATTCCATATATTCCTATCGAGCCGGTAAGCGTAAGCGGTTCGGCATATATCTTATCTGCGCCGCATGATATATAGTAACCTCCCGATGCGGCATAATCGCCCATCGACACATAGAACGGCTTGCCTGTTACCCGTTTGAATTCCTGCAATGCCTCCCATATCTGCTCGGATGCGAATGCGCTTCCTCCGGGTGAATTGACACGCAGAACGAGACCGGCCACATCGTCATCGTCCATAAGGTCGAAAATATCTTCTGTGAGCGTTTCACTGGCTATGCAGTCGTCGCCCGACTCCTTTATTTCACCGACAGCATAGAGCACCGCTATATGACGGTCGGATTTGTCAGCTTTAGTAAGCTTAGTAGAATATTGCGACACACTCACAAAGCGGGGATCTTTTCCCTTACGGTCAGTGAGCACAGCCAACACACTATCCATTGTGTGACGGTAAATAGCCTTATCTATCAATTTGTTTTTAAGATAGAAATCAGTGCTCGAAAGGAATGACAGAGAATCGGCCCACATGTTCACTTTTTCAGGAGTAACCTTACGGTTCTTTGCTATAGATCCCCTCATACTACTCCATATCCGGTTAAGATAGTGGAGCTGCTGCTCACGCGACGCCTCACTCATGCCTGACAGCATAAAGGGTTCTACCGCGCTCTTGTAGGTACCAACCCGGATTATATCCACGTCAACACCTATTTTCTCAAAAAAATCCTTGAAATATAATATCTGGGATTGCAGACCATGCACATCCACCATTCCTACCGGATTGAGAAACAGAGAGTCAGCGGCAGATGCTATGTAATACTCATACTGGGAATAGTAGTCGGAATAGGCATACACCCATTTCCCATTCTCTTTAAATACTCTTATTGCCTTGATCAGGGCCTCGGCCTGGGCAAGGCCACCCGACGCACCTTTACATTCTATGAACAGGCCTTCGATATTGTCATCTTCGGCACTCTGCTCAATAACTTTCACCATGGTTTCCAATGAAAGCGGCAGGTTTATATTACCTGGGTTCGTAAGCAGTTGGGTCAATGACATTGTGGCCTCCCGTTCGGTTATTTCCGAATCAAGAACAAGATGGAGTATGCTATGTTCCTTTACATCAGCCTCTATTGTGTTGGCTTTTGTGGCCGACACGGCAATTATCATTGTAACGATACCGGACGTGGCGATAAGGATGGTGGCCCAGATTGCAGCCATCGTGCCTAAGAATGCTAAGAAAAATTTCTTCATCTCTTGCGTATTGAGGTATTACATATTTCATGCAAAGTTAACAAATCCATGTTAACAGCCCAAAATTACGGAGTTTTTTTGTACCTTCGCGCTGAATTAAAACTTCGATTGCATAATTATGGCCGACAACTCGCTGCTGTCACGTCTTGACGGCATAGAAGCACGCTTTGCCGAAGTAGGCACCTTGATTACGGATCCCGATGTAATCGGTGATATGAAACGTTACGTTCGCCTCACCAAGGAATATAAGGACCTTGAACGTCTTGTGACGGCCACACGGCGCTATCGGTCACTTATCGAATCGGTGGCCGAAGGGCGCCGGATACTTGATGAAGAAACGGATGAGGAACTCCGAACCATGGCTCGGGAGGAAATCGATGCCGCCACGACTGCCATTCCCCCTATGGAGGAAGAAATAAAACTCCTGCTTATTCCCGAAGACCCTGAGGACTCCAAAAACGCCATACTCGAAATCCGCGGTGGCACAGGTGGAGATGAAGCCGCCATATTTGCCGGCGATCTGTGCAAAATGTACATGAAATATTGCGAGTCAAAGGGATGGAATATAGCTGTTACAAGCTATAGCGAAGGTGCAGCCGGCGGATATAAGGAAATAGTGATGGCTGTTACGGGCGACAGCGTTTACGGCTCTTTAAAATACGAGAGCGGCGTACACCGTGTGCAACGTGTTCCGGCTACAGAAACCCAGGGCCGCGTACACACTTCCGCTGCAACCGTGGCTGTGCTTCCCGAAGCGGAAGCCTTCGATGTAGAGATCAACGAAGGTGAGATAAAATGGGATACATTCCGAAGCGGCGGCGCCGGAGGTCAGAATGTGAATAAAGTGGAGAGTGGTGTGCGGCTACGCTACATGTGGCGGAACCCGAACACCGGCGTAAGCGAAGAGATTCTGATAGAATGTACCGAGACCCGCGACCAGCCCAAAAACAAAGAACGTGCGCTGAGCCGCCTCCGTACATTCATCTATGACAAGGAACATCAGAAATACATCGATGACATAGCATCACGCCGCAAGACAATGGTTTCCACCGGCGACCGCTCGGCAAAGATACGCACCTATAATTATCCTCAGGGGCGTATCACCGACCACCGGATAAATTACACGGTCTATAATCTTCAGGCATTTATGGACGGCGATATTCAGGATTGCATCGACCATCTCATTGTAGCCGAAAATGCCGAGAAGCTGAAAGAATCGCAACTATAACTAAAACGCAGCAATAGATATTATGAAACGTCAGGAACTCATAGAAAACATCCGCCGCAAAGAATCATTCCTTTGTGTGGGATTAGACAGCGACATAAAAAAAATCCCTGATTGCCTTCTCGGATCCGAGAATCCTGTGTGGGAATTCAACAAGGCCATTATAGACGCAACAGCGCCATATTGCGTAGCCTACAAACCGAACATGGCATTTTACGAATCGGAAGGCACCGAAGGCTGGACGGTATTGGAAAAGACCGTAAGATATATAAAGGAGAAATACCCCGACCAGTTTATCATAGCCGATGCCAAACGTGGCGATATAGGCAATACCTCACAGCTTTACGCGCGCAGTTTTTTCGGACATCTTGATGTTGACGCCATTACGGTGGCTCCTTATATGGGCAAGGACAGCGTGGCACCGTTCCTTGGTTTCGAGGGGAAATGGGTAATTCTGCTTGCTCTCACAAGCAATGCCGGATCCTCGGATTTCCAGATGCTTCCTCTTGCCGACGGCAAGCGTCTTTTCGAGCAGGTTCTTGAAACATCGCAGCAGTGGGCCGGTGACGATGCAATGATGTATGTGGTCGGTGCCACCCAGGGCAAACTTTTCGAGGATGTGCGCAAAGCGGCCCCGAACCATTTCCTGCTTGTTCCCGGCGTAGGGGCACAGGGCGGAAGTCTTGAAGAAGTGTGCCGCTATGGTATGACGGACGACTGTGGTTTGCTTGTCAATTCATCACGCGGAATTATCTTTGCGTCAAAAGATGAGGATTTCGCTGCTGTAGCAGCCGAAAAAGCACGCGAGCTGCGTGACCAGATGTCCCTTATACTTCGGAATAGAGGTGTGCTGTAAATTTGATTCGGATTCACAAAATCGCTAACTTTGCACTCTGTAATCACAACACAAATTTTTTAATATATATCCAATGACACTTGACAATTACAACTTTGCCGGCAAAAAGGCAATCGTGCGCGTTGACTTCAACGTGCCCCTCGATGAAAACGGTAAGATAACTGACGATACACGCATCCGCGGCGCACTCCCCACACTCAAGAAAATTCTTGAGGACGGAGGCAGCCTTATAATAATGTCGCACATGGGTAAGCCCAAAGGAAAAGTCAACCCCAAATTCTCACTTGCCCAGATCAAGGACGATGTGGCAAAAGCTTTGGGATGCGAGGTCAAGTTTGCCGATGACTGCGCCAATGCCGACGAGGCTGCCGCCAATCTCAAACCCGGTGAAGTGCTCTTGTTAGAGAACCTCCGTTTCTATCCCGAGGAGGAAGGCAAGCCTGTGGGAATAGAGAAAACCGATGCCGGCTATGATGATGCAAAAAAGGAGATGAAGGAACGTCAGAAAACATTTGCCAAAAAACTTGCATCATATGCTGACGCTTATGTAAACGACGCATTCGGAACAGCTCACCGCAAACATGCCTCCACAGCTGTAATAGCCGACTATTTCTCAAGTGATGACAAGATGCTCGGTTACCTCATGGAAAAAGAGGTAAAGGCCGTTGACAATATCCTCAGCGACATCAAGCGTCCGTTTACCGCTATAATGGGAGGTTCGAAAGTATCTACCAAAATAGGTATTATCGAGAACCTCATGGACAAAGTGGACAATCTGATCCTTTGCGGAGGCATGACTTACACATTCGCCAAGGCTCAGGGTGGCAAAGTAGGTCTTTCGATATGTGAGGACGACAAACTTGATCTGGCTCTTGATATCATCAAAAAAGCCAAGGAGAAAGGTGTCAACCTTATTCTCGGAACCGACTGTGTGGCCGCCGACAGCTTCAGCAACGACGCCAATACACAGGTGGTTTCAGTTATGAATGTGCCCGACGGCTGGGAAGGTCTCGATGCCGGTCCCGAGACACAGAAAATGTTTGCCGATGCAATCAAAGGCGCAAAGACCATTCTTTGGAACGGTCCTGCCGGTGTGTTTGAATTCGACAACTTCACAGCAGGTTCCCGCGCTATAGCCGAAGCTATTGTGGAGGCAACAAACAATGGAGCGTTCTCGCTTGTAGGCGGCGGTGACTCCGTGGCTTGTGTCAACAAATTCGGCATGGCCGACAAGGTTTCATACGTATCTACCGGCGGTGGCGCACTTCTTGAGGCTATCGAGGGCAAAGTGCTTCCCGGAATAGCTGCAATAAAGGGCTGATCCGGCACTGATTCATAGAAAACTCAATAAAAGGCGGTGTTTCAAGCAAAAGAAATGCCGCCTTTATTTGTCAGATCACGGAAAAACAGTTAACTTTGCACCCGTGTTTAAACAAATCAATTATTAACCAAATTAACCACTCCGAAAGAATGCACTTAAATTCTGACGAAAAAGTTAAAATCTTTGAGACATACGGTCAGGGCAAGACTGATACCGGCTCACCCGAAGCGCAGATAGCATTATTCTCTATCCGTATCGCTCATTTGACTGAACACCTCAAGTCAAATCACAAAGATTATACGACACAGCGTGCTCTTAAGGGGCTTGTAGGCAAGCGTCGTCGTCTTCTTGATTACCTTATCAAGAAAGACATCAACCGCTATCGTGCTATCATTGCCCGCAAAGAGCTTGGTATCAGAAAGTAAGACCTTGCGTCGAGCTTGATGATTACATCATCTCACAATCAGCTTCTCCCACAAAATATATAGTGGAGAAGCTGATTTTTTTGTGTTATTTCAGCGTTTATACCGTAGGTTTGGTTAACTTTGCGGAAAACGACTAAAGCATAACCCTAAAACCATGATCGAAAAATATAATATTCCGGACATTATAGAAGGTGCCATTGCCGCACTTCCGCTTGACAAGGAGCCGGCCGGCCTTTATCTTCCAATATCCTACACTCTTGAATCAGGCGGCAAGCGGCTGCGCCCGGCACTCGCCATAGCTGCGGCCATAAGTTGTGGCGCCAAACCTGAACAAGTTATCAATCAGGCCATAGGGATAGAGATGTTCCATAACTTCACCTTGCTCCACGACGATGTAATGGACCGGGCCGACATGCGGCGCGGACGTCCCACAGTCCACAAAAAATGGAATGACTCCACGGCCATACTCAGCGGTGACGCTATGCTGACACTTGCCTCCATGCTTGTGACAAAGGACGCAGGTGACAAAGCCCCGCAGGCCTTAGAGCTTTTCCACACAACAGCCATTGAAGTGTACGAGGGGCAGCAATATGACATGGATTTCGAACAGCGATTGGATGTCACGGAATGCGAATATATTGAAATGATACGGCTAAAGACCGCCGTTCTGCTCTCCTGTGCATGCCGCATGGGTGCCGTAATGGCCGGTGTTGACAATTCCGTGACTGAAGCCTTTGACCGCTATGCAGTAAACCTCGGCCTTGCATTTCAGCTTCAGGACGATTATCTGGACACTTACGGCGATCCTCTTCTGTTCGGCAAGAACATAGGGGGCGATATTCTTAACGACAAAAAGACATGGCTGCTCATCAAGGCTCTGGAAGAAGACAAGTCAGGCCAGCTGCACAAACTCATCACCGACAGGCATTGCGATGGCGATGAAAAAATATCAGCGGTCAAAGCCATATACGATTCACTCGGATTAGACCGCCGGTGCCATTCTCTTATCGACAAGTATGCCTCCTGTGCAGTGGCGGCACTTGACTCTATCGAATTCCGTGACGAGGCCGACAAGCGTTTCTTCACCGAGCTTGCCATGAAGTCGACCTCACGCACCCACTGACCTGTTATGCTGATAGATACCCATACCCATCTTTATCTTCCCGAAATGGAGGGCGAAGGCCCCTCAATGGTACGCCGGGCTTTGGAGGCCGGTGTAGGCCACATGATATTTCCAAATGTGGATCTCTCTACCATAGCAACTCAGAAGAATCTGCATTCCATGTTCCCGGAAGTCACCTCTATGGCTATGGGGCTGCATCCTACCGAGGTGAAAAAAGATTACATCCGCATACTCGGCGAGATAGAGCGGGAATTTTCCGGTATCGACGGTTCTGAATATGTGGCGGTGGGAGAAATAGGCATGGATCTTTATTGGGACAGCACGTTCCGGAAGCAACAGATTGATGCGTTGCTCACACAATGCCGTTGGGCCATAGATCTGGAACTTCCCGTAATCATACACTGCCGCGAAGGATTAAAGGATGTGCTTGATGTGTTCGGCAAACTGGACACATCGCGTCTTAAAGCCGTTTTTCATAGTTTTGGAGGAACAGTGGAAGATGTGGCCGATATCCGCTCGCTCGGCGATTTCTATTTCGGGATCAACGGCATAGTCACTTTCAAAAACTCGAAACTACGCGAGGTGCTGCCTCATATAGGGCTTGAAAGAATATTGCTTGAAACGGATTCACCCTATCTGGCGCCGGTGCCATACCGTGGAAAGCGCAATGAGAGCAGCTACCTTGTAGCCACAGCCTCACATATAGCCACCGCATTAGGAAAAGATAACGGATGTATAGAGCGGATTACCACTGCAAACGCCTGCTCATTTTTCGGCATAACACCAGCCATGTCGCAGCAACAATAGAATAATCTCATACAGGTATGGGCTAATATCTGGCCTACTTATAGCCATTTAAAGGGGAGCATAATTGTAGCCCCCTTAATTTTTATATTGCCAAATAGGGCAATATACTGTCACACGTCAATTCTTAAAAAGTACATATCTCTTTACAAGAGAGTAATTCTCTTTACAAGAGATATTTAACCAACGGCAAAGTTAAACAAAAATTGCGATATCAGCTTTTTAATAATGATTAATTAACTTTCGGGCATATCCGATAGCCGGCACAAAACACACATTGTTTGGACATACACAATATACTGAGATCATAATTCACTGATTAACAGTGACTAAAATTCTCAATCCATCTCTTGTAAAGAGAGCGTGAACGAATTGACTTTATGAAACTACGATTATTATTCTTTATTATAATATGTGGAACAGCTGTTCCATACGCTGTGGGGGAACGTCAGGAGGCTGGTGTAAAGACCAATCTGATTTATGACGCCTTACTGAATGCCAATATCGGAATAGAGTTGCCTCTCGCTGATCGATGGACTCTTGACATTTCCGGAAATTACAACGGCTGGATCCTTTCGCACGGACGAAAATGGAAACATTGGCTGGTTCAGCCGGAAGCACGATATTGGATGAAGCAGAGCTACCGTGGTCATTTTTTCGCCCTGCATGGCTTGGGCGGACAGTTTAATGTTTCATTTGGCGGAGACCGCAAACAAGGCTGGGGCATAGGTGCCGGAGTAGGATATGGGCATACCTGGCGGCTGTCGCGTCATTGGGGACTTGAAGCCGAAATTGCGGCAGGATACGTATATTACAGCTATGACAAATATCCGTGCGCGTCCTGCGGCCGTAAAACTGCATCGCGCAACCGGCATTGGCTTGGGCCCACAAAAGCGGCCCTGAATGTTGTATATTACTTTGGTGGAGGACGGCCTAAGGAGATAGAGGCCGAAATATCACCCCTCATGCCTGTTGTTACGGAAATGCCGGACTCCGTTTCTACACCATCACCTGAACCGCTCCCTCCCATAATTACAACCGAACCGGTGAAACGGACAGTTACAGAGGCGCTTTGCGGAACTGCCCGCGTAAAATATCCGGTAAATTCAACCGTACTGGATCCGGAATTCGGAGACAACAATAACGAATTGATAAGCATAATCAACAAGCTTGATTCAATTACACGAAGCAACGGCATGAGCCTTACATCCATAGAGTTTACAGGTTACGCGTCACCGGAAGGGAGATATGACAGAAATGCCCGGCTTGCAATGGAGCGCACAATATCCATGAAAGAATATATCCGTAATGCGACAGACTTACCTGACAGTATGATATCAGTGAAATATGTGGCGGAAGACTGGGCCGGATTACGCGCAGCACTTACCGGCACTGACCTTCCGGACAAGGAAATTATAATTGATATAATCGACCGTGATATGGATCCTGACCTGAAGGAAGCGGCATTGAAACGTTATCCCGCAGCCTGGCGCATAATGCAGCACAACATATTTCCTGCATTACGGCGCACGGAATACCGCATAGAGTATCATCACTCTTACGAAATATTTACCAACCAATAATTATATTTTTATTCCAAATTATCAACTACATGAAAAAAGTAATCAGAACATTATTGTTGACCATGCCTGCGTTTCTTTTCGCAGCATGTTCGGCTGACGAGCCGTCGGCTTCCGATCAAAACGGGCCGGTAGCCTCTGACTCCGAAGTGCGTTATCTGAAAGTAAGTCTTGTAAATGCCGGAGGTTCCTCGGGCAACTCCTCACGGGCTGTCGGTGACAACACCTCGGATTATGCCAACGGCACAGAGGCGGAAAATAAAATCCGTACCATTGATTTTTATTTCTACGATGCGGATAAGAACTACCACAGCCACGTTCCCCTGCCGTTGACCGGCGCCGTAAATCCCACAACCCCGGCCACCAACCCTTCGGTGTACGGTTTCTACGAGACCAACGTGCCCGTAAATCTTGTCCAGGGCGAGAAAATGCCTACCTATGTGCTCTGCATTGTAAATGCCGTAAATGCAAGCTATTATGAGAACCGCACCCTTATGGACGCTCAGAAACGTATCCTCTCCAGCATTTATTCGCCTGAGGACGGGGGCAACAAATATCTTGCCATGACCAACTCCGTTTACTATGGCCGTGACGAAGTGACAGGTCTTGACAACCAGCTTATCATGGCTACCCCGTTTGACACCAACAAACTCCTTACCGAATCGGATCTGGAAGATATGACAGCGGACGAACTCGAGGACGTTACAATAGATATATACGTGGAACGCTATGCAGCCAAAATATCTTTCGCCATTGCAGATAATGCAGTGGAGGAATATGATGCCGGCAATGGGCTTACCCTGACTTTTGAACCGGAGGGATGGGGGCTGAACTCCTATGAGAAGTCCTTCTATTTCCTGAAATCGTTCCGTGCCAATTCCGATCTGGACCCTACTTATGCCACTTACGATGAGCTGAATGCGATTCTTTTCCCGGGATGGAACAAACCGGAACATTTCCGCTCTTTCTGGGGACGGTCACCAGCATATTACACCAACAGCTATCCTCTTGTGGCAGATGATATTCTGGATGCGGCTGAGTATCCTTATAATGTCTATTACCATACATTCAACAGCCCCTCGGCCGAAGCCGGCACATCGCAATACTTTATGGAAACTACAGTGAGGAAAACCGCACTTACCGGCGAAGATATGCCTGACAACTATCTGCCTCTGGCCTCCATGCCGTCAGTAGTGCTCAAGGGTCGCTATAAAATCAACGGCGAGGCAAAAACTTTCTATACTTATCAGAAAGATTCCAACGGCAAGCCTCATTTCTATTCAGCCGAAGAGAATGACATAGCCGGACTCGGCACCATTCAGGACCGGCTGCTGAGCACGCAGACCATTGTGCTAAAAAAGCAGGGAACAAGCTATGTTCCGGTACGCACCTCCGATATTCCTGTCGGCAGCAATATATTTACAGTGCAGCATCCGGCCAAGGATGTTCGCCATGGCCTCAAAATCGGCGGAGATTTAGTAACTTTACAGATCACAGCTGTCAACAGCGGCTTCTATTTCTATGATTCCGAATTGCAGGAATATGTGGAAATAAACTCCCCCACAACAGTTGTCAAAGCCAACCGCCTCCTGTATCAGAATCTTGGCGGAGCGCATGCTTATGTCAACGGCATGGCGTTCTTCACCGCTCCCATACAGCATTGGGGATGGTATCGTGAGGGAAATCCCAATTTCGGAAAAAGCATGGATGACTGGGACTGGAGCCAGATGCGCGCAGGCGACTTCGGAGTGGTCCGCAACCATGTATATTCCATCCAGATTGACCGTATAGCAGGACTGGGAACAGGTGTCATATCTCCCGATGATCCACTACTGCCTACCACTGACAAGGTAAGCTATGCCGTGAAATTCCGCGTCAACATTCAGAAATGGGCCACTCTGCCTGTTCAGAAATGGGAATGGTGATTTATGACTTGATTAAAATGATTGATAATTGATGATCAGATACTTTAAATTTTTCTATTCGCTTTTACTGGGTGCGGCATTGGCAGGTTGCATCAACGAGGACTTGCCCGAATGTCCCAACAACTACAGGCTGCGCATTGTCTTTGACCGCAACATGCTTTATGCCGACGCATTCGCCACTCAGGTAAGATCAGTGGATATTAAAGTGTTTGACCATGCCACCGGGCGTGAAGTGTGGCGCCACACCGATTCGGGAAAAGCTCTTTCCAACGACAGCTACACAGTGGATATGCCGCTCCTGCCCGGTTCCTACGACATCCTCTGCTGGGGCGGCATGGCCGAGGGAAATTCCTTCGGTTATGCCGTTCCCTCCGGGGATAAACTCAGCCATAACGGAGTGAAACTTCTGACCGGGGAGGAGGATGAAAGCGACCTCCGGCTTAACGATCTGTTCCACGGATTGCTGACAAATGTGGAATTTATTGACAACAACACTATAAACAGTGCCGAACCGCAGAATGTGACACTACATCTCACCAAGAACACAAACCGGCTTAACGTAATCCTGCTTAATCTTGACGGTTCGGAAATGGATCCGGACGGATTTTCCATCTCCGTGAAAAGCAAAAACGGATTTATGGATTATGACAACTCCGTAGGCACAGGTAACCCTATATTGTACCAGCCCTGGGCTGTGACACCTGTCGGCATGGAGCTTCCCGGTTCTGCCGGAACCGTACGATCCGGACTGTCGGCTGAATTTTCTATTGGCCGCCTTGCAAGGGAATGTCAGGGCCGGATAGATGTCACCCGCCGTTCCGACGGGAAAAATATTATATCAATAGCGCTTGAAAGCAACCTGTTGCTTTATAAAGGGGAATTTCATTCGCATATGGACGATCAGGAATATCTTGACCGTCAGGATGATTACACAATAACTTTTATCCTTGACCAAAACAACAACTGGAATAAGGGAGCCATGATCTATGTGAATCAGTGGGCCACATTGCCGGTACAGTTTCAGGAATGGTAAATCCCGGTAACATATTGTACGGTTTTACTCTGTTCCTGATTTTGTCAGGAATGCTGTGGTCATGTGCCGATCCGGATTCTTTAGTTTCCGATCCGGGACAGTCCTCAGGTTCGGAGGTGCGCTTCAGCTTCACCATCTCTACCGGTGACATTCCTGTTTCCCGGGCGCCCGGAGTATGGGAGGAGGACGCTGCCACCATAGGCGAACGTATTCTCTCACCCGACGACATGCGCATCCATATATTCAGCCAGAGCGGTGTACTGCTGAAAACCGTGGTGCCTACATCACTCGAATACTCCGGCACTGGCAATGACGGATATTATGCTCTTTCCGTCGCTTTCACCCATGATTATTTCGATAAATTCGATGAAAACGACATAGTACCTTTTTCTGTGATGATTTTAGCCAACATGAAAGCTGCCGGAGGTCAGTATCTTACCTACAACTACGGACTATCGGTAATAGGCAGTGTAACCGACTGGTTCAATATCAATGCTGAATATACTCCCTCGGCAACAGCCGGAGTGCCGATGTATGGTATAAAAGGTTTTGCCGTGAGTAAGAAGATGCTCACCCAAGGCATTGATGCGGCATTCGCCGGCGACATTGATATGCTCCGCGCACTATGCAAAATTGAAATATCCGACCGTATAGCAAACGCAGTCCCGGCCACCGACGGCAATAAATATCCCATGGTGACAGGTGTAGAGATGATATCCTGGACCGACAAGGGATATATCCGTCCGGCATTCGATGACTATACTGCCGGCCTGAAATATGCCAACATATACCCCGAATCAGTTTCCAGGGTCCCGGTTACTGCCAAGCGCACCGGGAGCAATCCGGCCTGTTACCGCATATATTGTCCGGAATCCCATGTGAAAGATATCCGTTTCCGGGTGGAGGCCATTATGACGATGGGTGCATCGCCACAATACTTTGAAGTGAGTCTTGACAAATTTACGGACGGGATCGGGACGGATCTTATACGTAACCATATATACAGGTTTGACGTGCATGCCCTCAACACGGTGGCTGACATAACCGCCACCGTAGGGGATTGGATTGTGAAAACCGAAGATTTCGAACTTGACAATGTGGTGAGCATGGAGGCCGACGGATTTCTGGAATGGACGTATGACCCTGATAACTTCTCTGTGAGCGCTGAAATGTATAACGGCACAGAGGAGCAGCAACTCTCCATTCTCAACGGAACTAATTCCTGTGCTACAGGACGCTTCTGTATAGCCTCACCGGCAGGAGCCACATGGAAAGCCTACTTTATTCCCGGAGAGAATGGAGTTGACGCTTTTGAATTTGTTGATGTGGACGGATCAGGCAATATCATATCCGGCTCCGAACGCGTCTATGCCGAAGGCAGAGTGGGGGAACCGGCCATAATCCATGTCCGCGGCAAAGGTAATGCAGATTCCTACCGGCATTGGGCTGAATTAGTGGTTGAGGTCAAGACTGTTGACGGTCTTACCCTTCATGCGCCTCTTACATCAGGCATGAGTCACCGGTTCATAATTTACCGTGAAAACAAAATGTAACCTATAACGCTATGAATCACCTTATCAAAACATATATAGCCGGCTTTTTCATAGCCCTTGTTGCAATCGGATGTTCCGACGAATCCGTATTGCAAGATGATGTACTGTCGGAAGGCTTCAATATCACTATTGACATACCTGTAAGAGGAGTCCGGTCACTTTCAGATGACCTGAACGAATTCAAGGTAAATTCATTGAGGCTTTACTTCTTCTCTGCTGAGGGGTATTCAACCCGTACCAGTGAATATAAATTTATCTATGATGTGGATGTACGGCTCGATTATTCCCATACTTTCCGCATTGAATTTCCTCGCAACGCACTGGAAACGGGCGGCATTTTCGGGCCCGACGGCACAGAATGTATCGTATATGCGGTAGCCAATGTTGATCCCACACTTTTGGAGGGAATACACACTGTGGATGAAATAAGGAATGTGACAGTGGGGAGCGGGTTTGACAACACAGTCATACAACCGGCTTTTGCCATGGACGGGGAGGCACGGATAATACTTGACCGCGACACCCGCCTCGCCGCAGGCAATGTAACCCTTCAACGAGCTGCTGCAAAACTCACCCTCGCCATTGATGTTCCTGATTCCATCGACGTGGTACATACGATTATAGATCCTTTCGGTGGACCGGCCCGCGAAGATACAGTGAAATATTATTCCATGCCTCAGGAGATGTGGTCATGGATAGCAAACGGTGCGGTGATATCCCCGCTTAATACCTCTCCGGTTCCTGTAGACGAGGATAGGCTATATTCCAACGAGATACGCATAGCCGACGGAAACGGTTCACCTTTCGTAGCCGATATGTCGCGTCCACGCCACAAATATCTACAGAAAGTGCCCTTCTACAGTTATCCGGCCAAATGGGATCCATATTCGCCGCGTGGCAACTGCTTTATAACTCTCGTGGCTCCATGGTATTATATAGATAATCTCGGCAACCGCAAAGTGACAGTCACGTACTATAAAATAAACGTACAGCCTTCCGACACCGAGATAGTGCGCAATACCCATTACGACATGCGCATAACTCTTAGCCGGCTCGGCGGCACCTCGGTATCCGAACCCGTCAACATGACTTTCGACTGGCATTATGCCATGGAATGGAATATCTATACACTACCCACTGACATAAAGGAAATTCGTTATCTGCTTATGAACAACAATAATTTCAGCTCATCGCTTAATGCCTACACATTCAAGATGGATAATGAGCGGCAGATTTCCATACCTTACAGCACTTCGCACCCAGTGGAGATCGAAGAGCTTACATTGTCATGGCGTGACTACAAAAACAACCGAGACCGCAATATAGTGCTTACCAAAAACAGCGGGACTTATTCCTACACTGACATAGACAACTATTCTCCAGCCACTATTTTTGCCGGTGTTGACATTGACCAGTCGAAAGGGGAAATAACCCTGTTGCGCGACTTGCGCCATATAGCCTGGCAGAACAATAAAGCGGTCATAACCTCTGATAACGCTATAAACGCCTATACTTTCCGGATCAAGATACGCCATACTGATGCCGACCCTTTGGATCCGGCGTCACATGCCACAATTATTGTAACCCAGATCCCGGCTATATACATCACCACGCGACTCACAGCATCCGGCACCCGGTTCGTCAATAAAAACAATTACAATTATAGCACAAGGAACCGACGCGGTTACTTATCCACCTCTTCAACCGCTCCCTCCAACACTACCCAGCGCCACTACTGGTTAGGCTCGATACATGACGACAGTTATGTGGAAAACAAGCACACCTACTTGCTCACAATTTCTAAATTTGCCGAAACCGACAATTATGTAATCGCCGATCCCCGCAAGCGTTCGGTGGATAATCTTGCTGTATCAGGCACCGACTGGAGCATGGAAGACAATAAAAACAAACGCATAAGCAACTATTATCCTGCCGATAATTCAGCATCCAAATCCCGGTTCATAGCACCTCAGCTGCTTGTGGCGTCGCAATGGGGTGTCACCTATCAGATTTTCCGTGACGGAGCTGAACGGCGATGTGCGTCATATCAGGAAGACGGCCGACCGGCAGGACGATGGCGCTTGCCGACAGCAGCCGAGATCGAATATATAAGCAACCTGTCAAACAAACAGTACATCCCGTATCTGTTCGGCACAGCTGGCAATACGGCGTCATACTGGTGCGCCTCCGGAGGTATAAACGTGGTCAACGACCCTGACAATCCGTATGTAGAGGTCGTGACTACCGGCTCAACAGAGCAGCGTGCGGTGAGATGTGTATATGATGAATGGTACTGGGCCTCAGATACACTGACAAATAAAAAAACATATACCTACGGTGACCGCCTCCGGGCTAAATCGTCTAAATGATATTTACATGCGACTGATATCAATATATCTGCTTACGATATTTATCTCCATCGCCGCTACAGGATGCAGCGATGACATATTGCCTGAGAGAGGCGATATCCCTGCATCCGATGGCACCCCAGTGACTATAACTACCGGAGCCTCTTTTCCTGAGATGAATATTACCCGGTCACGCGCCATGAATGAC
The DNA here is from genome assembly GCA_900547825.1 of uncultured Porphyromonadaceae bacterium. Classification (GTDB taxonomy): domain Bacteria; phylum Bacteroidota; class Bacteroidia; order Bacteroidales; family Muribaculaceae; genus Amulumruptor. The sequence continues at coordinate 7,474 of URII01000005.1, read as the reverse complement.
GAACCGACTGTGGATGACCTGCTGAACAATCTGCATGTCAACCTGTTTGTATTCGATCCGGCAGGAGTGATGTTGCAATTCATAGGGCCTGAGGACATATCAGTGTTGCGGATAGATGAGACAACCAGGACTGTTTACTTCAACGTCAGAAATATTTACAGCTCATCAGAACCCCGCCGGTTGCATTTTGTAGTGACGGAAGCCCCCGATCTGCATGACATACCCGGAGGCGATTATATCTCCGCTATGGCGAGTGAAACCACTGTAATGCCGGCATTAGTGATGGAAGGTGGATGTGACGCCTATTGGGGCATAAAGGACGTAGCGGGAATATCGGCAGATATGAATCTGAACGTAAAACTAATCCGGAATTTTGTAAAGATATCCGTGGAGGATCACACATCAGGGGCTAAATTCAAAATGTCGGGATATACGGTAGTAAACCGTCCGGGCTCAGGCACCGTGGCACCTTACATTTATAAGGATCACCTGTTTGCAGCGTTTCTGGATTCGGATGACGCACTGTTGTCGTATGAGGATATAACGGCACAAGGTTATCATGGCGTGAATCCGGCCGGAGCCGATGAAACCATGACATGTACGGACGAGGCTGAAATACGGCACAAACTTGATGAATCGGAACGGTTGATTGCCTCAGGTATCGACAGCCCGTGTTATATTTATGAACGTTCGCAAAGTTCCTTGACCTCAGCAGGCACCGGAGCAGCGGTAACATATCTTATAGTAAGCGGAGAATATGCCGGTGAGCCATGCTATTATAAAATTGACATAGGCAAGGATATGAACGGTAAGTTCGGATATTATGACTTGCTTCGGAACTTTCAATATACTGTAAGTATAACTGAAGTGGGCGGCAAAGGTGCTCCCACACTTCGGGAAGCCATGTCGGGAGCCCCGCATAACAATCTTTCCGCATCAGTCGTAACCCGTGATCTTTTCTCGATAGGCTATGGCGGTGAGAAAATAGAGGTCAGCGCCACACAAGTGATATTCACGGAGAAAACCGCGGATTATACGCTACGCTTCCGTTACACTGTTGCATCCGGCGCTTCATTCAATCCCAAGGCGTTGAGGATATACGATATGAATGATGAATCAGTGGAATATGACATGGCTGGCGCAGGTGTTCAAGGTGGGAAAAACGTGGATATCTCAGGCCCTGTCATAAAACAGGCCGCGGTGGTATCGGGCAATGACGGATGGTATGAGCTGAGAATCTCCACATCCGAAGTGCCCACCGACAGCCGGCGCCTTGAACAGAACATCCGTATCTATTACGCAGAATCCTCCGGATTAGGCAGGACGGTTACTTTTATGCTGCGGCGTCCTTGGGAGTTGAGCGATGTGAAAGCGGACACACCATCATCGGCATTAGGTGCGGACCTGACAGTAAGCTACATGTTGCCTTCCGGATTATCTAAAACCATGTTCCCGCTTGCCATGACATTCGAGAGCGACAAGCAGAATATCTATGCTGTGAACGGAAGCCCGCTGAAAGTGGCTGTCGGCCTATCGGGATTTCAGGGAGCCGGATCCGACCGTGTAATGTACTATGTGCAGAATATCGAGTGGGCCGAATATGCCAGAGCTGACGGAAGCGAAGGCGGACTGTTCACTGCCCGGTTCAGGCTTAACACCACATCGGCCGAGGACAGGCAATATAACACTTCCGCATTAGACGGAACAACCGGAACAGGGCGCGTTCCAAACAACGGTAATGCTGCATTCTGTATCCGTGTGGTCAATCAGGGAATGAAGTATCTGAATCCGGTATATATCAATGTACAGCGCAATTAAAACCATAACAGCAGTCCTGTTGATCTCGGTTCTGACTGCATGTTCGAATAATCAGGGGCTGCATTCCGAATCGTTGAGTGACTATCTGTATTCATACTGGACCTCTGTCGACCCTGACTCCATATCGCCTGACTCGTTGGAGCAACGCAAGGTAGATTTCCTTTTCATTGTCAGTAATACCGACTCTGCATTACGGGCACATGCTTTCAGAAATTTCGTAGCTAAATTCGCAGATGTACCGGACACCACAGTATTTGATTATTTAGGCCAACGTGATTCTCCATTATATTCCCCGCAGCTGCTGAGCGAATATCTTGCAGCATTGCGGCAGTCGCTTTCTGACGATGATGTGAGATCTGTACGCTTGGATTATCTTTTGGAAAACTACGGCAAGAACCTGCCGGGGCATGTTATCGGAGATCTGCCTCTGATTCTCGCGGACGGACGTAAAATCCAGCTACACGACCTGATTTCACAATGTCAGGACTCTGACTGCAATGTATGGATATTATTTTATGATCCGGAATGTGAAGCATGCCGTAAGGCCCTGCAGACCCTTCCCGGGCATATTCCGGAAAAAGACCGGATGGTAGCTATAAATGTTTCCGATGTTCCTGTGGAAAAACTACCAGGCCGATGGATCTCAGCAGCATTGAACCCTGCGCATAGAGATGAGCTGCACAATGCTTTTTATCTTCCGGAACTTCCCTCACTCTATCTTGCGGATCGAACAGGGAAAGTCCTGGCTAAAGATATGCCATTTCCCAACGCAGGCTATTGAAAGGGAAATCGTATATTTGTGCCGCTAAAAAATCAAACGTCATTTTTCATGGGAAAAGAGATAGAACGGAAGTTTCTCGTCAACGGCAACAGTTACCGCGACATGGCCTGTCATTCACAACATATCCGTCAGGGGTATCTTAACACAAATCCTGATTCAACCGTGCGGATACGCATAAAGGACAGCCACGGCTATATCACTGTGAAAGGGCGGACTACAGGAATAACACGAAACGAATGGGAATATGAAATACCGTTGGCTGATGCAGAAGAAATGCTTGAAAGGCTTTGCGGTTCACAAGTCATAGACAAAGTGCGTTACGTTGTGAACCACGGCAATCTGCAATGGGAGATCGACGAGTTCCACGGAACTCTTGAGGGGCTCGTATTGGCTGAAGTGGAATTGCCGGATGAAACCTATGCCATTGACAAATTTCCTGATTTTATTGGCCGTGAGGTCAGCGATGATCCAAGATATTTTAATTCGGCATTGATAATGGGTGATATATCCTGATTAAATTTGTCATAGTTAAAAATTATTTCTAAATTTGCCATGTTTTACAACATGGTTTAATGGCATATAGTGGTATCGCATGATAAAGAGCACACTTGAAAAGGTAGTCAGCGAGGATATGGCCGACATATGGTCCATACTTTCGGGAGATGAGAAGCGTCAGATAATAGATAATTTTGTCATACATAATTTCAAGAAAAATCAGATTATCTATGCTGAAGGGGATGCTCCGGAATATCTCTGGTGCCTGTTGAAAGGGAAAGTAAAAAAGTATAAGGACGGGGTAGGGGGACGAGTACAGATACTGCGGCTCATCAAACCTGTGCAATATTTCGGTTACCGTGCCTTTTTTGCCGAAACTCCCTATGTGTCAAGTGCGGCAGCTTTCGAACCCTCCACACTTGGAGCCATACCGCTGGAACTTGTGAAAAAGCTGATCACCGGCAACATGAATCTGGCATGGTTCTTTATTCATGAACTGTCGAGAAATCTCGGCAACAGCGATACGCGCATAGTAAATCTGACACAGAAACACATACGCGGCCGATTGGCGGAAGCCCTGATGCTGCTGCGCGAGCATTACGGCTATGAGGATGACGATGTTACCCTGAAGATATATATGGGACGCGAGGATCTTGCCAATCTGTCGAACATGACCACCTCCAATGCCATCCGCACACTCACCGCATTTGTCAACGAACATATAATATTGGTTGACGGCCGGAAGATCAAGGTCATCAACGAACCAATGCTACGTAAAATATCCAAATTCGGATAATATTCAGCTTCGGTTTACAAACAGGCGTTCTATCAGATCGCGCCGCCCGAGGCGTTTCAGCGATGCCACTATATCGGCACGCTGCTTCGGATCATACCAGAAGAAATACTTCCGCTGGGCCAGTTTGGCCTGCGGTGTTGTGGCGCAATAGACTTTTTCGCCCGTGTAAGGGTCTATCCCGGAATAATATATCTCTGTGGCAAGTGTCATTGGTGTAGGCGTGAAATCCTGCACCTGCTCTAAGTGCATATTGAGATGACGTGTCTCCACAGCCAGTTCAGCCATATCCACCTCCCTACAACCGGGATGAGAGGATATGAAGTATGGTATAAGCTGCTGACGCAATCCTTTTTCGCGGTTTACACGGTCAAATATCCTCTTGAAATCATGAAACAGCGAGAATGAGGGTTTCCTCATCATCCGCAGCACATGATCGCATGTATGCTCCGGAGCAACTTTCAGGCGACCGGAAACATGGCGTGCTATAAGTTCCTCATTATACTTTCTGTTGGCTTCATTGACTTCCGGGCGGTCAGAGCGGTGCATTGACAGGTCGTATCTCACGCCGCTTCCTATGAAAGTCTTTTTTATGCCCTTTATCCGGTCGGCCTCACGGTATATCTCAAGCAGCGGACGATGGTCGTTGTCGAGATTCGGGCATGGCTTGGGATGCAGGCACGACGGCCTCATGCACTTACGGCATATTGAAGTGTCACGTCCTCCCATGCGGTACATATTGGCCGACGGGCCGCCGAGATCGCTTATATACCCCTTGAAATCCTCCATCCGTGTAATCTGCTCCACTTCCTTCAATATCGACTCTTTGCTGCGCGAGGCTATAAATTTGCCCTGATGTGCCGAGATAGTGCAGAAAGCACATCCGCCGAAACATCCGCGATGCATGTTCACGGAATGTTTTATCATATCATAGGCCGGAATGGTCTTGCCTCGATAGCGTGGGTGGGGTAGCCGGGTATATGGAAGGTCGAATGAAGCGTCAATTTCACCGGTAGTCATGGGAGGATACATGGGATTGACCTTTACGGCAAACTTACCGTAGTCCTGCCACAGCACGGCTCCCTCATAACGGTTGCTCTGCTGCTCTATATGCTTGAAATTCAAAGATTGCTTGCGCCTTGATCTCAGGCACTCATCCCACGACGAGAGTATAATGTTGTTCTCATCCCCATGGTCCGGCATAATATCATGCGGCACTCTTACCACAGTTTGCCGCACATTGACAATGTCCTCCACCGTTCCGCCATTATTGAGGATCCCGGCTATTTCGACAATTGTCTTTTCTCCCATGCCATAGGATATCACATCAACTTTTGAATCCATCAGTATGGAAGGACGCAAACGGTCCTGCCAGTAATCGTAATGTGACAACCTGCGCAATGAGGCTTCTATACCACCGGCAATAACCGGTACATCGGGATAAAGATCCCGGAGTATTTCAGAATATACAACAGTGGGATAATCCGGGCGCATCCCATGACGTCCGCCGGGAGTATAGGCGTCATCATGACGGAGCCGGCGGTTGGCCGTGTAATGGTTGACCATGGAATCCATAGCACCGGCTGATACGCCGAAAAACAACCGTGGTTTGCCTAATTTTCTGAAATCACGCAGATCATCACGCCAGTTGGGCTGGGGCACAATAGCCACACGATAGCCATTGGCCTGAAGCGTACGTCCTATTACGGCGGCGCCGAATGAGGGGTGATCCACATAGGCATCTCCGCTGAATATTATCACGTCAATGTAATCCCACCCCAACGACTCAACTTCCTTGACCGTGGTGGGCAACCATAACTGATTCATCAGTCAGTATCTTTATTTTCAAGCGATTCAAGTCTCGCCTCCATTTTCATAATCTCGTCACGCAACCTCGCGGCCTCTATAAACTCCATCTGCTTGGCAGCCTCCACCATATCCATCCTCATCCGGGTAATCGCTTTCTGGAGTTCTGCCGCATTCATGTACGGTATCACCGGATCAGCGGCAATATCCACTGAACGTGAGAATTCCTGTTCGCCGTAAGGGGTAGGGGGAGCCGTCCTTGATGAAGCAGTTTTGGAGCGTTGTGAACCGTGTCGTTTCGGTTCTTCGTCACGGTCAATGCCTATGATCTTGTTGCGGGCCTTTATAATGGCCTGAGGCGTTATGCCGTGTTCCTCATTATAGGCAAGCTGCAATGATCTGCGCCGTGATGTTTCATCAATAGTAAGCTGCATGCTTTCGGTTATTTTGTCAGCATACATAATCACCATACCGTTGAGGTTTCGGGCAGCTCGACCGACAGTCTGGGTAAGCGAGCGATGCGAACGCAGGAATCCTTCTTTGTCGGCGTCAAGTATGGCCACCAACGAAACTTCGGGCAGATCAAGGCCCTCACGCAGCAGATTGACTCCAACAAGCACATCGTAAACTCCTGACCGCAGATCATCAAGTATCTTTATGCGGTCAAGCGTATCGACATCGCTGTGTATATAGGCCGTCCGGATCTTCAATTTAAGCAGATACTCGCTGAGTTCCTCGGCCATCCGCTTGGTCAGAGTGGTGACAAGCACACGCTCATCCCGCTCGACCCGTTGCTGTATCTCCTCAATCAGATCATCAATCTGATTGAGCGACGGGCGTACCTCAATTACCGGATCAAGCAACCCTGTGGGACGGATCACCTGCTCGACTATGACACCTTCGCTGCGCTCAAGCTCATAATCGGCCGGGGTTGCCGACACATAGATGGTCTGAGGTGTCAGGCTTTCAAATTCCTCGAATTTAAGAGGCCGGTTGTCAAGAGCCGCCGGAAGCCTGAATCCATATTCCACCAAGTTCATCTTACGGGCCAGGTCACCTCCGAACATTGCCCGGATCTGCGGTAACGTGACATGACTCTCGTCAATGATGGTTAGAAAATCCTTCGGGAAATAGTCAAGCAGGCAGAACGGACGCATGCCCGGCTCCCTCCCGTCGAAATATCGGCTGTAGTTCTCTATTCCCGAGCAATGCCCCACTTCACGAAGCATTTCTATATCATAACTTACACGCTCCTTAAGCCGTTTGGCCTCCAGTTCACGGGCCTCACGGTAGAAAAAGTCCACCTGCTGCCCCAAGTCAAGCTCAATCTGAGCTATTGCGGAGCCCATGCGCAGAGGAGAGGTAACGAATATGTTGGCCGGAAATATGTTGAACGATTCATGGTCACCTAACGACACATTATCGTCAGGATGATAAGTTGAGATAGACTCAATCTCGTCGCCCCAGAAAACCACACGGACAACAATTTCCTCATAAGCCAGCCGGATATCCACCGTGTCACCTTTCACCCTGAAATTACCACGTTCAAGCGTGATTTCATTCCGGCTGTAAAGAGCGTTTACAAGCTGACGCAGAAATGCGTTGCGGGCTATCTTCTTGCCAACCGCCACCTCTATCACATTACTGTGAAAATCCTCCGGATTACCGATACCGTAGAGACATGACACTGACGAGACCACTATCACATCCTTCCGGCCCGAAAGCAGAGCCGATGTGGTGGCAAGACGCAGTTTGTCTATCTCATCGTTGATCATCAAGTC
>URII01000004.1 GCA_900547825.1 uncultured Porphyromonadaceae bacterium | reverse complement strand
GTCCGGTACCGGACACGAGGCGGTTGTGAATTGGTTCAGCCGGTAGCTTTACATATTACGGCCGTGGCAGTTCTTGAATTTCTTGCCGCTTCCGCAGGGGCAGGGATCATTGCGCCCGATTTTAGGTGCCGCTTTGATAGGTTGCGGACGCTGTTGTTCACCTTGTGGTGCCGAGGCGGCCTTGCGCTGCTCCTCCTCGCCTGGAAGCGATGCTTTGGTGGCACGGTAGTTGGAATAGTCCTTGGGACGCTCAGGCATGGCCTGTTTTACCTCAGGTTGAGCGGGCGCTTCCTCCTCACGGCGTTCGGGCAGGTAGATCTGTCCGCGCATGAGGGCCGAGATGGCTTTTACGTTCAGCTGGTTGAGCATCTGCTCAAACAGGTGGAACGACTCCACTTTATATATCACCAGAGGATCTTTCTGTTCGTAGGAAGCGTTCTGCACGCTCTGACGCAGCTGGTCGAGTTCGCGGAGATGTTCTTTCCACAGTTCGTCGATGGTTACGAGCAACACTGCCTTATGCCATTCCTTGACGATAGAGCGGCACTCGGTGTTGTAAGCCTCCATGAGATCCACTGCGAGATTGAAGATGCGTTTGCCGTCGGTTATGGGAACGATGATTTTCTGCGACAGGCCACGATTCTCCACGCAGTCGCGTATCACGGGGAGCGCCACATCGATAATGCGCTGTCCCTTGCGCTGGAGCGCTTCGTTGGCGGCAGCATGGATGGTCTCTATCTTGTCCTCGCGTGATAGCGATGCAAATTCCTTTTCAGTGAACGGAGCTTCGATTGTGAGCACCTTGAACAACTCCATGGAGAGTTCGGCATAGTCAGAGGGTGACGAATAGTTCTCCACAATGTTCTCGATGAAGTCGTAGATCATGTTGGCTATGTCGATGCCCACACGTTCGCCGAGAAGGGCATGGTGGCGGCGCGAGTAGATGTATGTGCGCTGCTTGTTCATCACATCGTCATATTCCAGAAGGCGCTTACGTATGCCGAAGTTGTTTTCCTCAACACGTTTCTGTGCGTTCTCAATGGCGCGGGTCACCATTTTTGACTCAATCATCTCGCCCTCCTTTAGTCCGAGGGTGTCGAGCATCTTCATTACGCGGTCGGTTGCGAAGAGTCGCATGAGCTGATCCTCGAACGACACATAGAATACCGACGAGCCCGGGTCGCCCTGACGTCCGGAACGTCCGCGGAGCTGACGGTCCACACGGCGGCTTTCGTGGCGCTCCGTGCCTATGATAGCAAGGCCTCCGGCCTCTTTCACTTCTGCGGGAAGCTTGATGTCGGTGCCTCGGCCCGCCATATTGGTGGCTATGGTCACTGTGCCGGCTTTGCCTGCGAGAGCCACTATCTCGGCCTCTTTCTGGTGCAGTTTGGCATTGAGCACGTTGTGGGGTATCTTGCGCAGGGTGAGCATACGGCTGAGAAGTTCGGAGATCTCCACCGATGTAGTGCCCACGAGCACAGGGCGTCCGGCGTCCACGAGCTGCTGTATCTCGTCGATAACGGCGGCGTATTTCTCTTTCTTGGTCTTATATACGCGGTCGTTCATGTCGATGCGCGCCACGGGACGGTTGGTCGGTATGGTCACCACATCGAGTTTGTATATGTCCCACAACTCTCCGGCTTCGGTTTCGGCGGTACCCGTCATACCGGCCAGTTTGTGGTACATGCGGAAATAGTTCTGCAATGTGATTGTGGCGAATGTCTGCGTGGCAGCTTCCACTTTCACGCCCTCCTTGGCTTCGATGGCCTGATGGAGTCCGTCGCTGTAACGGCGTCCTTCCATTATACGGCCTGTCTGCTCGTCCACGATCTTTATCTTGTTGTCATCGATCACATATTCCACATCTTTCTCAAAGAGGGTATAGGCTTTGAGAAGCTGTGTCACGGTGTGTACGCGTTCGGCCTTTATGGCGTAGTTCTGCATCAGGTCATCCTTTCTGCGCTGGCGTTCGGCAACGTCGGCCACGGTCTCCACCTCGGAGAGCTGGGCCGCTATGTCGGGAAGCACAAAGAACTGGGGATCCTCGCTTTTGCCGGTGAGCTCGTCGATACCTTTGTCGGTGAGCTCCACGCTGCGGTTCTTCTCGTCGATCACGAAATAGAGCGGATCGGTGGCTTTGGGCATTTCGCGCGAGTTGTCCTGAAGATAGTATGCCTCGGTTTCGAGAAGCACGTTTTTCATGCCCTCCTGACTGAGGAATTTTATCAGTGCTCCGTTTTTGGGAAGGCCTTTGTAGGCGCGGAACAGAAGCAGGGCACCTTCCTTGCGCACCTCCTTATCGTCAGAGGCAAGTTTGGTCTTGGCTTCGGAAAGTATCTGGGTCACAAGCCGGCGCTGGGCCTGTACCACTTTTTCCACGTTCGACTTGTACTGGTCAAACAGTTGGTCGTCACCCTTGGGAACCGGACCGGATATGATAAGAGGTGTGCGGGCGTCGTCAATGAGCACCGAGTCGACCTCATCCACAATAGCGTAATAGTGTTTGCGCTGAACCATGTCGGTGGGCGCCATCGCCATATTGTCGCGGAGGTAGTCGAAGCCGAACTCGTTATTGGTACCGAAGGTTATGTCGCAATTGTAGGCGGCACGGCGCGCGGGGGTGTTGGGCTGGTGTTTGTCGATGCAGTCAACGCTTGAGCCGTGGAACATGTAGAGCGGCCCCATCCATTCCGAGTCACGTTTTGACAGGTAGTCGTTCACAGTGACCACATGCACGCCGCGGCCTGAGAGTGAGCGAAGGAAAACAGGGAGGGTTGCCACGAGGGTTTTGCCCTCGCCGGTGGCCATTTCGGCGATCTTGCCCTGATGGAGCACAATGCCGCCGATCAGCTGCACTTCGTAGTGCACCATATCCCATGTTATCTCGTTGCCTCCTGCCATCCAATGGTTGCGGTATATGGCCTTGTCGCCCTCTATGCTCACAAAGTCGCGGCCGGCGGCTGCAAGGTCGCGGTCCATTTCGGTGGCGGTGACTTCGATTGTCTCATTGGCGGCGAACCGGGCGGCTGTCTCGCGTATGGCAGCGAACACAACGGGCAGGTGCTCGTTAAGTTTTTCCTCTATGGTGTCGAGTATGTTCTTTTCGCGGCGGTCTATGTCGTCCCACAGGGGCTGACGCTCGTCGAAAGGAAGTTTCTCTATCTCTGTGCGGTTGGAGGCTATGGCGTCTTCGTCGGCCTTTATCGCGTTTTTAATGTCGGCTCTCACATCGGTTATGGTCTGGCGCAGCTCGTCGTTGCTGAGTTTTTCCATTTCCGGAAATTTGGCCTTTATGCTGTTAAGTATCGGCTGTATGTCACGCAGGTCACGTTGCGACTTGTTGCCGAATATTTTGCTTAAGAAAGAGTTGAAGGACATTTCTCTTGATATTCGTTATTTGGGTGGTGTTATTTTTCTTAAAAGGGGAGGAGAGGGGCGCATAGACGGCAATGGCGTCAGTCAATGCGCAGCGGCGGCATTGAGGCTCCGTTGGGTGAACGGATGCGCAGTAGGCGTGTTATGGTGGGAGCCACGCGGCGTGCGTCCACCGGAATGTCGATTTTCCGTGGCTGGCGTCCCGGGGCCATTATGAACAGGGGATAGGCGCCTGTGGCTGTCGACTCCGTTATGTGCCGTTGGGTGCCGGAAGATGTTTCTATCTCCCAGCCCGGAGCCACGGTGATTATCATGTCGAAAGGATCACGCGGCACTATGTTGTCGCGGAGCGAAGGTGCCGTCTCGCCTTTTGCCGATGTATATATCTCGTCGGCTGTGACAGCTCCGCTTATTCCGCTGACCCGTGTCAGGAATTCGGCGCTTTCGCGTCGCAGTGCGTTCATGTCCACTTGCCTTTGCTTGGCAAGTTCACGGTTGAGGTACACTCTGCGGTTGTGGTAGCCGCTCACCCATTCGCCGTTGCCATGTATGGCCATCAGGTACATGTTGAGCAGGCTCATGGCCTTGCGGGGCGAGAATGTGCCTCCGGGCATAGTCCATTTATCATCGTCGCGGCGACGTCCGGAAGGTGCGGGAACTCCTGCCACGAACAGCAGCGTGGAGTTCATGCCGGGCGAACGGTCTATGGCTTTCATGAGCCGGGCCAGTTCGGCGTCGAGTTTCACATAAGCGTCCATCGAGGCAAGGCGCATGTCGCCGTCGCGTCCGAAGGGGAACGGCTCGACGGTGTAGGCTATGTTGAGCATGTCGGTGACGCCACGTTTGCCTGTGGTGGCCGAGGATATGTATTCAAGGGCTATGTCGGTGACCTCCGTGTTGGCTTTAGGTGATGCCATGAATGCTGCCACGGGGTCGGGACAGCTTTTTTTGTCGAATGTTATGCGAAACGGATATTTCCGCTTGTGTGGAGGTAGATCGGGATAGCGGTCAAGGCTCAGGGAGGGGGACCATGTCATGGTGTCAAGCCTTGCCGTGAGCGGATTGCGGTAGTTGCGGTTGCTTACTGCCGACGGCACCTCCTTGTAGTGTGTGGACGAAGCCCATTTCCCGGTGTTGCCGTCGATCCAGAACGAGCTGTTGGCGGCATGGCCCGCGAGCGCTATGGCCTGTGGCGAATCCGGCGCTATGACATGCACCCGGCCGGTTCCGTCGCTGTCAAGAACCACTTCATCGGCTATGGTGGTGACCCCCAACGCTTCGGGGCTCAGGGTCGACGAGGTGAAGTTGCCTAATGTTTTCGGCGAGTGGAATATATGCTGTGTGCGTCCTGTAGCGGGGTCATAAGTCAGGGCGGCTCCCACTCCATTCACAGCCGGTGATGTTCCGGTCATGAGCATTGTGGTGGCGGCCGTGGCATCCATCTCCGGGCCGAACATCATGTCGGTGATTTCTATACCCTGCGCCCGGAGCCGGTTGAATCCGTCGGACCCGAAGCAGTCGCGCAGCAGTTCTATGCAGTCGGCATCGAGGCCCTCCACTACCACTCCCACCACAAGCGAAGGGCGTGGCGTGGCCCCTGAGGCGCCGAGACACCCTGTCAAGGCCATGGCTATTACCATGGCGCGGCATAATGTGGTGCATTGAAGCGGCGATGTGAGCCGTGAGTCCATTTCGTGGGGGCGGTGTAAAGGGTTTATGCGTTAATTGCGGTAAGTAAGACGGTTGACTGACAGCAACAGATCAAGCGCCATAAGCGGCCAGAATGCGGAATTCAGTGACTGCACTCCCGCTGCCGCTATGACACATAACGCTATAATTGCTGCAAAGTTAATAAATTGCCACCAAACCACCGCCTGCTTGCATTTTTTTAACCATATGAGTATGGCGCCTGCAAGGCACAGTGGATTAAGCCACAGGTAAAGCCAGTTGGGTGATGTGGCCTCATGCACCGAGATGAAGATAAGGAATGTCAGTACCAGTCCTGCGAATCCCGCTATGGTGTAATATATTGTCTCAAGCACCCGGGGCATGCGGTGTCGCCTTCTTGCTATGATTATTACGGCGGCGCCGGTTATGAATATGGCCCATCCCGCGGCAAGTGGGGTAAGATGCCATGGGGTAGGGGGCTTCGGGCCTCCGGCGGCGGATCCTTGCACTACCCTGACGGCCTCAGAGGTCAGCGGGTGTCCGTTCACGCGGGCTTTGCCTGCTATCTCCATCATGGTGACAGGGGCAAACCCTTCCTCGCGCCTGGTTATGGGCCGGTCGATACCTGATCCGAGGGCCAGGTCAATGCCGAACTGATACCACGGATAGTTGCGGTGATATTCGCGCATCATGCGGCGGAACGTGGTGGATTCGCGGTAGTCCTCCTCTATCTCCACCGGCACGCCGGCAGCATCCTCTATTAGGGCCAGCGGACGTGTGGCGCAGTTGTCGAGCACATAGTTGTAGCGGTAAACGCGGTTCTGCGGCAGGAGATTAGTGCACACGGCTTCGTAAAGGCGTTTGTTGCCCTCAGGGCCGAGATTCAGCACCTGTTCAAACACGTCGCGCGACGCTACATCGTAGGAGTCGAGAAATCTTTCTGTGTCGGAAGCTCCGCACATATAGTCAGTCTCCCCTTTCACAAAGCGGTATACAAAAGCCGGAGCGTTGAAGTCGAACACACCCCAGTGCACTGTGATGTCGGTGGAGTCGGCCATGCGGAAACGCAGGGCCGTGTGTCCCTCAAGCTCATATATGTCAGAGCCCGGAGCGCATGTGAGCAGGCTCACGGACACTACCGAGTCACACGGTACGGCTGTTGCGGCAACGCATGCGGCAAGGGCGAGAACAAGGACAATAATACGGTTCATCCTGCAAATTTAACGAAATTTATTTAATGTGGGGCTTATGCGGCCACGTGCCGTAAGATTTTTTTGCCGGGTTGGCGGAAAGTGAGTATCTTTGACCATTACTTTAACATTGACCGAACCGTTATTTACCGATATGCTGAAATATATAATTCCGTTGGTCATGGTTCTGTGCGCTCCTTTGGCAATGGGCCAGAGCGCGGCGGATCCGTTGCTTACTCAGGCCCGCAAAGCCTATCTTGAATATGATTTCGATCAGGCCGATGAGCTTCTCGATAAACTTGAGTCGAAATTGCGCCGGAGCCGTAAGGATATGCCTGAAGAAGGTCACCGGCTCCGGGCTGAGACAGAGCGGGCCCGCGAGATGCTTGACCGTGTGGAGCGCATAGAGATAATAGACAGCGTTACGGTAGGCCGTGCTGATTTTTTCCGTCATATACCTCTGTCACCCTCTGTGGGACATATCGGCACACCTGCCGAACTTCTTCCGAAGGGATTGGACGCGTCAGGGTTCACCTCCGTATACTCCACTGCCGACGGGCAATCGTTTATGTGGGGCTCGGGAAGCACCGGGGGCAACGTGCAGCTCATGACGGCCGATCTGCTCGCCGACGGAAGCACCAGCCCGGCTGTTGCTGTGGAAGGGGAGCTTGCCTCGGGCGGAGATGTCAATTTTCCGTTCATGTTGAGCGACGGTGTTACACTGTATTATGGCGCCACGGGCGATGATTCGATGGGCGGTTACGATATATTCATGTCGCGCCGGGGCGACGGCACCTCGTTTCTCCAGCCGCAGAATGTGGGTATGCCCTATAATTCGCCTTACGACGACTTCATGCTTGTGATCGATGATCTTACAGGAGCAGGATGGTGGGCGACAGACCGTAACCATCCGGGCGACAGTGTCACCATATACACTTTCATCCCCGGTGAATTACGCCAAAACTACTCTCCTGATACTCCTGATCTCGGCGCGTTGGCCCGGGTGACCTCTATCGCCGCCACGCAGCAGCCGGGAAAGGATTATTCGGCTGTGCGTTCGGCCATAGCTGCCGCTTCCCGCGAGACCCATCACGAAGCAGAGGCTGAATTTTATTTCGCTCTGCCGGGAGGAAAGGTTTACACCCGGTTTGACCAGTTCCGCAATTCCCGGGCACGGGAGATAATGCACGATCTGCTCAGTGTGCAGGATCAATATGATGCGTTGGAGGAAGAACTTGACGCGCTGCGCAGGAAGTACCGCACGGGCGACCGTGGTGTGGGCGCGCGCATTCTCGAAAGCGAGGCCAGGCTTGAGCAGCTGCGTCCCCGCCTGCGTTCGCTTTCCAACGATGCGGTAAGAGCCGAAACCGCCGACGGATTATGATTTTTCTTACAGATAATTCCATATTCACAGCATGTTCACATTCATTATTTCGCTGATAGCGCTCGTGGCCGGGTATTTCATCTATGGCACGATTGTGGAGCGCGTGTTTAAAGTTGACAGCCTGCGGCCCACCCCTGCGGCCGAGCAGCCTGATGGCGTGGATTTCGTGCCCATGACAACATGGCGCGTCTATCTTATACAGTTCCTGAATATAGCCGGTGTCGGTCCGATTTTCGGTGCTATAATGGGCGTGATGTATGGCCCCGCGGCATTTCTGTGGATAGTGCTCGGCACCATATTTGCCGGAGGTGTGCATGATTTCGTATCGGCTATGATCTCGTTGCGCTCAGGAGGCAAGTCGTTGCCCGAACTGGTGGGGACTGAACTCGGCACCTCTATAAAACGCATAATGGGGGTGTTGACTTCAGTGTTGCTGCTTATGGTAGTGGCTGTGTTTGTGAAAACGCCGGCCGGACTTCTCGGCATGATGACCCCGGATTATATGGATGTTACGTTCTGGGCTGCGGTGATATTCCTTTATTATGTATTGGCCACTTTGCTGCCGGTGGATAAACTAATAGGCAATCTCTATCCGGTGTTCGGATTCGCGCTGCTGTTTATGGCTGTAGGCATAATGTGGCATCTTCTGTTTTCAGGCGTCACAATACCTGACGGTATGGCCGAGGGACTTTTCAACCGACATTCCATGGGTGAGGACGCTCCGGTGTTCCCTATGATGTTCGTGTCGATAGCCTGCGGGGCCATATCGGGTTTCCATGCCACACAGTCGCCTATGATGGCCCGCTGCCTCAAGACCGAACGGCATGGCCGGTTTGTGTTCTACGGTGCCATGATATCGGAAGGCATAGTGGCTCTGATATGGGCTGCCGCAGCCATAGCATTTACAGGCGGTTACGACGGACTGGCGGGTTATATGGCCGAAAACGGCAGTGATGCAGGTGCGCTTGTACATACTATCTGTACCTCATGGCTCGGTACTTTCGGCGGCATACTTGCTGTGCTCGGCGTGGTTGCGGCACCTATCACCACGGGCGACACTGCCATGCGTTCACTCCGGCTCATTATTGCCGACGCATTCGGCATCGACCAGCGCAGCCTATGGAAACGCCTCTTGGTCACGCTTCCCATCATAGCTGTGACGTTTCTGCTCATGCAGATAAATTTCGATGTGCTCTGGCGGTATTTCGCATGGACCAACCAAACCCTCTCTGTGTTTACATTGTGGGCATGTTCGGTTTATTTAGCCCGTCATGGACGTAATTTTTACATAACGGCGCTCCCGGCCATGTTCATGACCTGTGTTTGCACCACATATATTCTTTTCGCACCCAACGGCGTGGCTGGCGACGGTATCGGGCTTCCATGGGCGGTATCGCTTGCCGGCGGTATCATAGCCATGGCGGGTGCGGCATTTGTTTTTATGCGTAAATATGGACTTCGCCCGGATAGTATCGTCAACGCCTGACTATAATTTCCACTCCCACACGCAGTTCTGCGACGGCTATGCCCCGATGGAGGAGATTCTTGTTGCCGCTATCGGCGCAGGGATGCGCTATTTCGGGTTCACGCCTCATTCGCCGCTGCCTATAGAGTCGCCATGCAACATGGCGGCTGCGGATGTGCCAGCTTATTTAGATGAGATAAGGCGGCTCCGCTCTGTATATGGTGACCGGATAGATATTTTTGCCGGTATGGAAGTTGACTGGCTCGGGAAGGACTGGGGGCCGGCGAATCCTTATTTCGCATCGATAGGACTTGATTACACGATAGGTTCAGTGCATTTTATCGAAGGCCCCGACGGTTATGTGGATATTGACGGACGTTTCGACAGTTTCCGCCTGAAGATGGCCAAGTATTTCGCCAATGATATCCGCCATGTGGTCACTGAGTTCTACCGAGCTTCGGTGGCTATGGTGGAAGCCGGCGGATTCGACATTGTAGGACATCTTGACAAGATTGGCCACAATGCTTCGCACTTCAGTCCGGGAATAGAGAATGAGCTTTGGTACAGGAAGCTTGCCGACGGGCTTGTCGATGCGGTTATTGCGGGCGGCGTGGCGGTGGAGATAAACACCAAGGCCTATGCAGGCCATAGCGGCAGGATGTTCCCGTCGCGCAGATATGTGGATCGGCTTAAGGAAGCCGGCGTTACTCTGATTGTTAACAGCGATGTCCACCGTCCGGAGCTTGTTGCTTCAGGGCGCACTGCCGCTTTGGGATGGTTATAATTGCCTGCTGACATATGTTTTAATCCATAACTTGTGGAAAAATTTGCTGATTTTGGCTGTTAATTCGATTTTCTGACCGTTATGGCCGGAAAATATGTGGCTAATTATGGGGAAAATTGAGAAAAAGTACAATAGATATGCCGGTGTGGAGGCTTTGCAAAGCAATTTTAATATAAAATTGTCAAATGTGTGGTATTAAGATAAAAAACATGGCTTATAAATTGCGGATATTAAATAATATAATTATTTTTGCCTGTTACATGATGCTAAAAATTATTTTATTTAATAAATCCGTTCTATGAAAAAAATCTACTCTTTAATCGCTGCTTTGGCATTCCCGGCATTGGCCTGGGCCTCTGTGGCGTTGCCTTACGGGCCGGCTAATTTCACGGCCTTGGGTGATGTGAAAAACGATGACGGCTGGACCAAGAAGAATGCCGGAACCACAGCCTCTACATGGGTTATGGGAGCAGGTTCGCAGACCTCGACAGTGGGTGGTGTGAAATATGATTCTGCACGTATATGGGATTATAATGGCTCGGAAGACTACAACTCATTCCTGATCTCGCCGCTGTTTACTCTGGAGGCCGGAAAGACCTACAAAGTGACTTATAATTTAAATGTGTGGAACGATGCCGCCGTTCAGGTCCAGAATCTGGACCTTATGTTGCTGGTAACTTCACCAATTGATGATGCTGAGGGCGCCCTCTCTACAGGACGCACGTTGAAATCGTATGTTGACCTCGGACAGAGCTTCTATAAGGCTTCGTGGAATAGTGAAAGCGTCACTTTCAGTGTCGAGACTGCGGGCAGTTACTATCTGTCGTTCCGCTGCTACAATTACATGATCAAATGCCCGCAGGTGTCGGCATTTGCCATAGCCGAGGTCGAGTCGCAGCCTGTCACCCCCGGACCAGACGATCCCGTCACTCCTCCTGATGACACCACACCGCTGCCGTATGAATCGAAATTGGCGGAAAATTCCACGCTTGATGCCGCTTGGACTGTGGTGAACGCCAATGATGACGCCAAGACATGGACCGGTGACACCAAAGGTGCCAAATATCCTTACGCCAGCCAGTCGGCAGCTGACGATTGGCTTATTTCTCCCGCATTCTACCTTGAGGGAGGCAAAGAATATAAGATACTTTATAAATATCAGACCCATAACTATATAGAGAAATTCA
The DNA here is from genome assembly GCA_900547825.1 of uncultured Porphyromonadaceae bacterium. Taxonomy (GTDB): domain Bacteria; phylum Bacteroidota; class Bacteroidia; order Bacteroidales; family Muribaculaceae; genus Amulumruptor. The sequence continues at coordinate 59,579 of URII01000004.1, read as the reverse complement.
ACACCTATATAGCCAAGGGGGAGCCTACGCCTGAAAATTTCAAGGCCACGGAACCCCTGTTTGAGTTTGCTGATAAATCCAATGGTTTCATGACCCCGCATTCCGACACATTCACTCCTGCGGAATCGGGAGTTTACCATGTAGGATTCTGGTGTTATTCGGATCAAAACATGTATAATCTGTATCTTACGGACTTCATGATCACTGAAAATGTGTTCTATCCGGCCAAGCCTTCAAGTTTCAATGCTATTGTTGCACCGAACCGTGAACTCAAGGTAACCCTTAACTGGGTAAATCCCACGCAAAGCACTCTCGGCACACCTTTTACTGAAGAGCAGACTATTGAAGAGATCAATCTTTACCGCGATGATTCCGAGACACCTTTCGTGACACTCACCGAAACTCTGACTACATATGACGATACCGAGGCTCTGGGTCTCACCCCCGGGTTCCATACTTATGCCATCGATGTGAAAGTGGCCGGTGTGAAGTCCGAAAAGGTTACTTGCGATCCCGGCAAATATATCGGTCCGATAGAGCCGTTTACGCTTCCTGTAGCCCTTACATTTGCCAAACAGACGGATTACGACGATTTCTGGACTGCCATAAAAGGTGAGGCACAGGAATCGACCACTGACCGCTGGAAATGGCAGTCGAACTCTCTGGGAGGATATGCCTATTATTACGGCACGAGCAACAAACAGGAGGACTTTTGGCTTATTTCGCCTCCCATTGTGATTGCGGAAGCCGGATATTACAATATATCCACTAATGCCTATGTGAGCAGCGCCACGGCACAGCCCAAACTTGAATTATGGCAAGGTACGGAATGTTCCATAGAGGGAATGGTAACATGCTTGAATGAGAGCCTTCCTCTTACCAACACCAACACAGATGTGGTTTCCGTAGACTTCAAGGTTCAGGAACCCGGCACCTATTATTTCGCATTCCGAACACATGGCAAGGCTCCATCGTCGTTCTCTTACAGCATAAAGGATTTCAATCTTAAAGCTACAGAAATGACACCCGCCAAGGTGACTGAACTCAGCGTTACTCCGGATCCCGGAAAAGCTCTGACGGCAACTCTGACATGGACTTGTCCTGTTGAATCCACCACCGGCGATCCGATCGCAGCCGGGGATTACCGTATAAAAGTGGAATGTGATGGCGAGGTATTGGCCACTCTTCCCGGCGGAACAGCCGAGTATACTGCCGAAGTGCTTGAGGCAGGGGTATATACATTTAATGTCATTACAGAAACTACAGCCGGAACCACAGCTGGTGCAGTGTCGGTGACATCGACATGGATCGGCCCGAAAACGGTGGCATTGCCATATTTCACCACATTCAAGGATAATGATCCGTCGGTAGCGATATGGGATGTTGTGGATGCCAATGGCGATGGAAAGACATGGGCTATAAGTTCAGCTTCGGAAACAGCCGTATGCGCACAGCCTGACGCTGTGGAAGGAGAGCGCCGTTACAACGACTGGATCATATCGCCCGAGGTTGTTCTCGAATCGGGTTATTATCATGTCAACTTCTTTATGAAAGGTGGCACATCGAACCAGAAACTCACATATAAGGTCGGTGTCCTTGAGGCCGGGGCTTACAGCGCTGACCGCATCACTTTTCTTCAGTTTGAGGAGAAGCAGCCCGGTGCAAGCTATTCCACATCCGATCCTTCAACAAGCACCGATTATGCCTTCAAAATTGATGAGGCCGGCACATATCAGATTGCCTGGGGTATGGATACTCCGCAGCCCTCACTGTCATATGCCTCCTACCAATTGACACTTGATGGCGTTACTATTGACCGCCTGACACTTGTTCCCGATGTTGTGTCGGAACTCGCTGTTACGCCTGCTCCCGATTATGTGCTTTCGGCTACGGTAACATGGCGCAATCCTACAACTTCAAATGTGCCCGGGGTTACTCCCGACTTGAGCCATGCCCTCATATTCAGGAATGGTGAGAAGATAGATTCCATCTATGAGAATCTTGTTCCCGGCGAGCTTTCCACATATGTTGACAACTCAGTGGCTGAACCAGGTTGCCACACCTATCGTGTTGAGATATACTCGGAAGGAGGCAAATCGGCTGATGCTGCTCCGGAGGTGGTTTCGGAATGGATAGGCGGCGGCCTGCAAGTGCCCTATGAAGTGGCCGACAACGGATTCTCCACGTGGAGTGTATATAATGTGGACGGTGATAAACAGTCGTATTATCCTTATGGTGATATCACATGGGAGGTTTTTGGCACCGGACTCAAGATCACCAAGACCTCAGCCGCTCCCGATGATTGGGCAGTCTCACCTAAAGTGGAACTGGAGTTGGGCAAGACTTATGAAATCAAGTTAAGCGAGTTCCTTGGATACGGCAATACGGACTTTGCTCCTTATGAGTTCGATGTATGCTATTCAACAACTTCAGGATATGAGGGAATGCAGAAAATAGCTACAGTATCCGTGCTGGCTGATGCAGTCAACATCAACAGCAAGCAGAATGACGTGATATATATAAAAGCTGTGGATCCTGCAGAACTCGATGTACAGGCCGATGATACCGAACCTGGTGAGGAAACTGTGGTGAATGTGCCGGCCGGCGCTCTCAATTTCGGACTCCATGCCCGCAGTCAGGGAGCCGTGACCGTGAACAGTTTCGGCATATACATATCTACTGTGGGTATTGACAACATCCTGGCCGACGGTATAGGTTTCGACAGAACTTCCGGAGCGCTGACTTTCGACGGAGTGGCCACCGGGGTGATGATAGCCGACATATCAGGTAAAGTGATGTTTGCATCTGACAAAGCCGAAGGCTACATATCGCTTGACGGCCTCGTGAAAGGCGTCTATGTTGTGAGATTCACCCTTGACGGGAAGGTCCACACATTGAAAGTCGTTAAATGACCATGGGTGGAGCATAGGCTCCATGACATATGAATAAAAGACCGGCTGGCCGCTGAATGTTCAGGGCGGCCGGTCTTTACACTCTGATAATAACGAGATATTTATCCACTCATAAACAAAATACAATGAAACACAGATTTATCACAGTAATGGCTGCTATGGCCCTAATCGGTTCGATAACAGCACAAGTGCGGTCTACGGATTATAGCCCTGTCCGACAACGTACGCGGGTGGAGCAGCCGGCCCCTCCTACCAAAACCAATGCGGGTGTGAAGCCCCTGACAGCTCCCACAATGGCACGGCATGAAACTGTCCGGCCTTCGCTTTTCAGCTGGAATCCGGCAAGACTTGATGCTCCTGCCCCCTCGCGCATACCCGGTGACGGCACCACTCTGCACGGCTCGCTTATATACAGTGACGCATGGGCGGGAAGCACCGGCAATTACGGTATATATTCGTTCACTGCCTCATCTGTCATAACCCCTGTGCTTGAAGTCCCTGTGCAGAGCTATGAGGCCAACGGCGGAGGTACTTATGGCGACGGCAAGTATTACTATAATTCATATGTGTACACTCCTGAAATGGGTTATACGTTCTCGACCTTCATGACATATGATTTCGCCACGAAGCAATGGAGCCGGATCACCCATTCGTTCATACAGGAAACCTTCGACCAGTCGCAGATCACTCATGATATGACCTACGATCCCACCACAGGCACTGTGTATGTTATATGCTATATAAAGAAAACAGTGGTGGAGGGGATTCTCGAGAAATTTGTTCCGGCAGTAGGCACACTTGACACTTATACAGGCATGGTGACTCCTATTGCCGAGACCCCCTCGCTGATTGCCATTGCGGCCAACCGGGCCGGTGAGCTTTACGGTATATCGAAAGGCACGGAGTCGACCCTTTACCGCATCAACAAAGAATCTGCCTCATGCACGCCGATAGGTCTTACCGGACTTAATCCCGAATATGTGCAGTCGGCAACTTTCGATCCTGTTACCGACAAACTGTATTGGGCTGCAATGGAGATTACCGGCCGTTCGGGTCTCTATCAGGTGAATACCACCACCGGCGCGGCCTCAAAGATTGCTGATTTCACCAACAATGAGGAATTTACAGGTATATACATCCTTGAACCCGAAGTCAATGCCGCTGCGCCTGCTGCCGCTACAGAGCTGACCACGGATTTTGCCGGATCCTCGCTGTCGGGTAAAATCAGGTTTACAGTGCCATCTGTCACTTATTCAGGTACATCCCTTAGCGGAGATATTTCCGTAAAGATAGAGATCGACGGGCAGAAACTGCGCGATATAACAGCTCAGGCAGGTTCCGTACAGTCTGTTGATGTCACTCTTGCCGAAGGGCTCCATAACTTTGCGGTTACACCGTCGAACGGCGCCGGATCAGGCCCGCGTGTGGCTATGTCGTGGTTTGTAGGCACGGATGCGCCTGCTGCCGTGGGTGATCTTGCCGTTACTACTGCCGACGGAGGTGCAACGATTTCATGGACAGCGCCTGTGAAAGGTATTAACGACGGCTATGTGGATCCCGCCACATTGGCCTATGATGTGATCCGTATGCCCTCCGGCGATATGGTGGCTTCACGCACTTCGGCCACGTCAGTTGCGGACCCCGGCACTTTCGATGTGCAGAATGTATATTACACCGTGGTTCCCTATTGCGGTGACCGTCGTGGCGCCGAGGCTTCGACCGCCGAGGTAACGGTAGGTGCCGGATCGGCTCTTCCTGTCACATTCAATTTCGAGACAAAAGCTGATTTTGACCTGTGCACTGTTATAGACGCCAACGAGGATTTCGACATTGAATATCACTGGGGCGGATGGATGTATTCGCCAGAATTCCCCGCAGTGGCCGGACAGGAAACACCCGACAAAACGCCCGCCAACTGTGCCGTTTACGGATATTCTCCTGAAAACGCCGCTGACGACTGGCTGATAATGCCTCCGTTCACAGCCGAGCAGGGCAAGAAATACCGTGTTACATTTACTATGTGGACCCGTGGCGAGAAAGAAACAGTTTCCTTGACCCACGGTGCTGTCAACAATGCCGTGTCGCAGCAGGTAATAAAAACATATTCCGATTATAATGATAAGACAGTCAAACAGTTCGTAGAGGAGTTCACAGCCACGGCCTCCGGCAACTATTATGTGGGCTTCCATATGACTTCTCCCAAGAAGCGCTACTATCTTTTCATCGATGACGTGACGATAGACGAGGTTCCCGACAATGGAGCCCCTGCAGCCGTGACAGGTCTGCAGGCTGTGGCTGGTGCGGCAGGAGCCGAACAGGCCACTATCTCGTTTACCGCTCCTGCTGTCAATGCCGCCGGTGTCACGCTTCCGGCTATTGACCGCATAGAGGTTTACCGTGGCAATGCCCGCGACGCCATCCATGTGTTTGACACTCCCGCACCCGGCGCACAGCTTTCGTGGACCGACGAGGATGCCGTTACAGGGTTCAATACCTACCGTGTTGTGGCGTTCAACTCATCAGGTGCCGGAGAGAAAGCCGAAGTGACTGTGTATGTGGGCTATGACCTGCCCGTGGCGGCTACCGATGTAGTGCTTATGGAGGAGGACGGCCATCCGGTGCTGCGCTGGGAGGCTCCAGCCACCGGTCAGAACGGCGGTTATGTCAATCCCTCCGAACTGGTTTACCGTATAATCCGCTCCGATAATGTGATGGTAAGCAACAAGGCCACCGGAACGGAATTTACTGACAATACCCTTGACGGCACTGCAAAACAGCATTTCATCTATTATCAGATCGAACCGGTTTCTGCCGCAGGCATAGGTGCATATGCGCTTAGCAACCATATAATATTCGGCGATCCGTATAAGGGTGAGTTTACCGAAGGATTCGCCGACCGCGCTGTACAGAATGATCCCTGGACCATGTATCTTGTAAAGGGCCGCTCGCAGCTCTGGAATCTTTATTCGCAGGGCACCAATCCTGTGTGCGCGCCTGTCGACAACGACGGCGGTCTCGCCACATTCGAATGTACTTCCGGATTCATAGGCGATGCCGGACGTCTTGTGTCGCCCAAACTCAATCTCGCCGAGTTTGACATACCTCAGCTTACCTTCTATTTCTACCATTCGTCTTCCAACAACAGCCAGTATGGCGATGATCCGTATCAGGACCGTATGATACCGGAAGTGATGTTGCCTTCGGGCGATTTTGTGGCTCTTGACGAAGCTATATTTGTGGATGATGAGTCGGTTTATCCTGGATGGTATGCCTATGTATATGATCTTTCGGCTTACAAGGCGCAGCCTTACATCCGCCTTTCGTTCCACGGAATAGCTGATTACGGGCAGGATGTCAACATAGACCATATCACGGTCACCAACAAGATAGAGCATGACCTCGCCATGTATGCCTTTACTGGCCCTGCCACCGTCAAGGAGGGCAAGACCGCGAAGTATAAGGCTACGGTTTACAATAACGGTGCTTTCGCTGAGAATGCTTATAAAGTGAAACTCAATGTCAACGGCTCGCAGGTTGCCGTTCAGGACGGCCCGGCATTACAGCCCGGCAAGTACGGCACTGTTGAATTCACCGTACCGGCTACTTCGGCAGGTGATTCATGGGCTGTCGAGGCTGTGATAGATCTTTCGTCCGACAAGGTTCCCGCCAACAATATATCCGAGACGATAGAGACTGTTGTGGCTGCTCCTGACGCTCCTGAAGTGCGCGAGCTTTCCGGAATAGCGGTTGACAACAAGGTGACATTGTCGTGGGGCTCTCCTGATGCTTTGCGTGTGGCCGAAGGGTTTGAGGATTATCCTGCATTCTCCATCGACGGCTTCGGTGATTACACTCTTGTCGACGGTGACGGCGCCGTTACCTACGGCTTTCAGGACATATATTTTGAAAATGCCAACGAACCTATGGCATTTATGGTGTTCAACCCCGGAGTGCTCGGTATAACCATGCTTGAGGAATGGCGTCCGCGCACCGGACAGCAACTTCTGGCCGGTTTCCAGAGCTATGGAACGGCTAATGACGACTGGTTCATATCTCCTGAAGTTCACGGCGGAACTAAAGTAAGTTTCTATGCCAAGACTGCGTTTGCCGACTTTGAGCTTTACGGGCTTGAACAGTTCGAGGTGATGTATTCGACTATCGATACCGATCCGGCATCGTTCCGTTCGCTTTCAGGTGTTGTGGAGGCTCCTGTGGCATGGACTCTCTACGAATACACGCTTCCTGCCTCCGCTCGCTATTTTGCAGTGCATTACGTGAGTGACGACCATTACATTTTCTATCTCGACGATATGAGCTATGTGGCACGCGCGCCTATGGGCAACCTCCAGCATACCGGCTACCGGGTTTACCGTAACGGTGTGGCTGTGGCCGATCTGCCTGCCACAGCAACCGGCTGGACTGACTCAGGTCTTGCCGACGGAAGCTACGACTATAAGGTGACAGCCCTCTACGGATCGCGTGAGAGCGGTGCAAGCAATGTCTATACTGCCGTGATAGGAAATGTAGGCATGGACAATGTTACTGACAACGGGCCATCGGTACGGGTATCCGGCCATACGGTTATGATCGACGGTGTGGGTATTAATGACGCCGTGGCTATAACAGATGCGACAGGCCGTATGCTTTACCGCGGTCATGGCTCGGACAGCTACCGAGTGGATATGCCTTGTGGCATATATCTGGTTGCTGCCGGACGCTCTGTTGTCAAGGTTGCGGTAAAATAAACAGTTTGACATGAAATGTAATTTCAGAATTAAATCGCTTTCAATAACCCTTCTGGCTGTGCTGGGCGCCGCGCCGTTTATGGCGGGCGTCGGCACTCCGCCGCCTCCGGCCACGAAGGTGTGCGGTCTGAAAGTCTACGACAGCCGCTGGGAAGGTTCCATCGATAAGGATGCCGGAGTTTATTCTATCGAAGTGCGTCAGGGAGGAGCTGTGAAATGCCTCAAGCGGGTTGAATCGATGTCGTCCGTAGTGGCCGGAGTCAAGAAGGACAATGTGATGTACTGTATGGAAATGGATGGCACCGGGGTGTTCTACCGGCAGTATTCAGCTTCCACATGGGCCACTGTCGGCACCCGTCAGGAAACCGACGATGTGAATCTTCCCTCTGATCTGACTTACGACCCGGTTACCGGACGTGTCTACGGAGCATTCTTTTATTCGGATTATAATGAGTTCAGCCGCTTCGGCTACCTGAATCTGTCTACCGCCGAGGCCACTCAGATAAAGCTTCTCGAACGCGACATTTTCGCTATTGCGGCCGACGGCACCGGTAAACTTTATGCGCTTTACGGAGCGTTTGACTACGTGGCGACGATAGATCCGCGCACAGGTGAGGTAAACCGTATCAAGACTTCCGGCCTTTCGCCTTTTGTGAGTCTTGTGCCGGTGCAGGTCAGCTCTATGTGTTACGACGAGGCCAACGACCGCCTGATAGCCGCTGTGGTTCAGGAGGATGGCTATGGCGCAAACAAGCGCCGGTGGTCAGGTCTTTATACCATCAATCCGCATACCGGTGAAGTCACCGAGGTAATGCAGTTTGAGGGCACGGCCTGTTTTGCGGGTCTTCATATGATGGACGACACTGTGGATCCCGAAGCCCCTGATGCAGTTACAGGCGCTAAGGTGGAATTTGATCCGTCGGATCCTCTTAAAGGATCTGTGAGATTTACAGCCCCTGTTGTCACTGCCGGAGGAGCCCCGCTCACCGGTTCGCTGATGGTGATAGTGTCGGTGAATGGAGCGGAGACGTTGATTGACAACGTTGCCCCCGGAAGTGAGGCTGTGTCGCCCCGGCTTACATTCTCCCAGGGTGCCAATACGCTGAAGCTTACGGCCTGCACCGAGTCGCTTCGCGGGCAGCCTGTGACTCTTGATGTGTGGGGCGGTGAGGATGTGCCCGTGAAGCCTTCTGACGTCACCCTGACTGTTGCTGACGGAAAGGCCAGTATCACATGGACCGCTCCTGACCGTGGTGTGAACGGAGGCGCTGTGTATCCCGACCGCCTGAAGTATACCGTGGTGCGTATGCCCGACAATGTGAAAGTGGCTGAGAATCTGGGAGCTACATCGTTTACGGATACATCCATACCAGAGGGCATGGCATATGTGTATTACACCGTAAGCGCCACCTCGGCAGCGGGAACAGGCGAGGCTGCCGTATCGGCCAAGTCGCTCGTTAGCGGCGCCCTCCAGGTGCCGTTTACCGAAACATTCGATACTGCTGACGCATTCGATATCTGGACGGTGGATAATGTCAACGGCGGAGCCACTTGGAAATGGTACTCAAGCTCGCAGTTCAGCTGTGCGTCATACCAGTATGATCCTGACAAACTGGCGGCTGATGACTGGCTATTCTCGCCGGCAGTCGAGCTTCATGCCGGAGTAACTTATAAGGTTACTTACGACTGGCGTGTGTACAGCAAGACTTATGATGAGAGTTTCCGCGTCATGCTCGGCAATGCCCCCTCTCCGGCAGCCATGAATGTGGCCCTCGGTGACCATCCCGGAGTCAAGAACACCTCGTGGGAGAATGGTCAGGCAACATTCACAGTGGAATCCGACGGACTGTATTATCTCGGTGTGCAATGTTATTCGGATGCTTACAAGTGGCACCTGTATGTCGACAACATAGGCATTTCGGCTCTCGACAGCCGTGTGCCGGCCGCAGTGACTGAGATTGCAGCCACACCGGGCTCCGGAGGCGTGCTTGAGGCAACCTTGTCGTTTACGCTTCCTGAAAAGGATGTGGAGGGCGCTGATCTAGTGTCGATAACATCGGTGGTGATCCGGCGCAGCGGTGCCGACGCAGCTGTGGCTGAACTTACCGACGGCTTGACGCCCGGTGTGACCATGTCGTGGACTGACACATCGGTGCCTGAATCGGGATCGTATACCTATACTGTTACCGTGGCAAATGAAGTGGGCGAGAGCGCTGCCGCCACAGTGCGTACATTTGTAGGTACGGATGCTCCCGGGGCTGTCCGAAATCTTTCGGTAACCGAAACCGATGGCCATGCAGTTCTGACATGGGAGGCTCCTGAAAGCGGAGCCAACGGCGGATGGTTTGACGCCTCGGCTCTTACTTATAGAATTGTGCGCGGTGACGGCACTGTAGTTGCGGAGTCACATTCCGGTCTTGCGTTCACTGATACGGGTTTTGCTGTGCCGTCGTCGGGTCAGACCGCGCAATGGTGGCTTGTGACCCCCTATTGCGGTGACACCAAAGGAGCCTATGCCCAGTCGCAGCTTACCCTTTTCGGCTCTCCTTATCCCGCTCCGCTCGCCGAGAGCTTTGCAGGAGCCGATATGGCTTATTACCCTTGGATTGCGCAGAGCGCCACCGCCCTTAATTATTCATGGACTCTTGATGAGATGGGCTACAATCCTTCGGTATCCGATCAGAACGGCGACCGCGGCCTTGCCACTTTCCATAGTGTCGGAGAGCCTGTTGGAGCTGTGTCATACTTCTATTCGCCGAAGATATCGCTTGCTGGGCTTGACAATCCCATGCTTTCATTCTGGCTCTATCATGCCGAGGGTGAAGGTGACGGCTCTGTAAGCCTGCTGCTTGCAGCCGGCTCCGATGAATTCAATGCTGTAGGTGAACCGATAGCCCGGACTTCGGCCACAGGCTGGAAGCGCTATAGCGTAAGTCTCGCCCAATGGAAGGATTCGGATTGGATCCGCATCGGTTTTGCCGGAACGGTTGACGGTGTGGCCGACATATATCTCGACAATGTGACCGTTGACAACGGCGTTATGTATGATCTTGCAGTGAGTGCGTTTTCAGTGCCCTCACGTATAGCCGCCGGTGAGAAAGCCGAGGTTAGCGTGACGGTTCTTAATGCAGGCGCTGAAGCTGCCGAAGGTGCCGTGCTTACGGTTGCCGACGCTTCCGGCGGTGAACTTGCTGCTATGGATGTGGAGACTCTTGCTTCGGGTGCCGAATTGCGGGTGCCTTTGGAATTCGATCTGCCGGCTGAGCCGGTTGTGTTGAACCTCACGGCCTCTGTGACGCTCCGTGATGATTCAAACCCTGCCAACGACTCGCGTCAGGTCGTTGTGAATGTGGTGGAACCCGTGGTGCCCGGAGTTACCGGACTTGAGGCTACTGTCAACGATGAGGCCGTGGTGCTGACATGGCAGGACCCCTCGCGCCAAGGTGCTGTCACCGACGATGTGGAGAGCTATCCCGACTGGGCTATAGACGGAATAGGTGAGTGGTCCATGTGGGACGGCGACTATGACCTTACACATTATATTAATAAGGATCTCGGCGAATATCCTAACGCCACCGCCCGCAAGGCTTTCCAGGTGTGCAACGCCCGGACTCTCGGCATTGACATATGGCCCGAGGGTGAGCCTCATTCCGGCGACCGTATGTTCATGGCCCTCGCATCGATGAATTATGTGAACAACGACTGGCTTATATCGCCTCGACTTAACGGCAGCGAACAGTGGATCTCGTTCTTCGCGCGTTCGTTCACGCTTCAGGACACTCCGGCCGAGCGTATGCGTGTGTTGTATTCGCTTACAGATGCAGATCCGGCTGCTTTTACTGCCATCGGTTCGTCCGACTATGTGGAACTTCCGGGGCAATGGCAGGAATATCGCTATTACCTTCCCGAAGGTGCCCGCTATTTTGCTGTCAACTGTGTTAGCGACGGATCGTTCGCTATGTTTGTGGATGACCTGTCGTTCAACGATATGAGTGTGCCCCGCTGGGAGCTTACCGGCTATGAAGTGTGGTGCGGTGGCGAACTGATAGGTACATCTGGTGCGGATGATCCGTCGTTCACCGACACGGAGTTCGCATCACGAGGCGCTAAACCGCAGTATGCCGTAAAGGCTGTTTACGACAAAGGTGTCTCCGCCCTTTGTGAGCCAGTGGTTCCTGTATGGTCCGGCATAGGGCTCACGGGATCAGAGGCATTGAGAGTGAGCGCAATCAAGGGCGCTGTTGTGGTAGATTCGCCGGCGGATGCGGATATACGCGTTGTGACACCCTCAGGCGTTGTGGCAGCGGGCGTCAGAGTGCCGGCAGGACATACCTCTATATCTGTAGCACCGGGAGTTTATGTGGTTACCTGTGCTTCCGGTGCGGTCAAGGTTATCGTGCCGTAAATCCCGTTGGAGGTTATAGATATGAGGAACCGGGCAATTTGTCCGGTTCTTCTTTTATAGATATGGAATGCTTTTCAGTGTTTTGATTTAGTAAGAAGATTATACACTACCACGGCATTGTTTCTCTTTTCGTCGTGTGACGAGTAAAGGAGTGTGACTGTCGGTTTGTGTTTGAGAAGATTTCTTAGCGATGCGAAATATGCTGAACCGGACAGCTCGGCGGTATAACGTTTTTCAAATTCGCTCCAGCGGTTGTCAGGATCGGCATGGAACCATTCGCGCAGCTCTGTTGATGGTGCTATATCTTTGTCCCATAAGTCGTAATGAAATGTTTCATGCGACAATCCGCGGGGCCATAGACGGTCTATATAGACTCTGAAACCGTCGTCGGGCGACTGGGGTTCGTAGGCTCGTTTAAGCTTATATTGTGTCATATCATAAAAGTTTAAGTCAATCAGTGTCGGTTAACTAACAATTCTATGATATGTAAGGTTGGCTGAGAAGTATAGACCTAAAAACGAAGACCGCCGACTCATCACGAGCTGACGGACTTCTAACCTATGATTCACTTATTTCTTTGAGTTGTGTTTGTAGGTCGGAGATTTGTTAATTAGCTATACATCGTTATTTCTTAGGGTAATCATTCGTTAGCGTGGAAACATGTTGCTGCTTTGTGTCGCTTATGGTATCTCAGATTCTGCTTGGATATTTTGTTTAGGGTTAATTGCTATAATCAAGTGATGCAAATATAAAACATAAATTCGCGTTTCACAATAGGTGTGACTTATAATTATGGATCAATAACATTAATTCACATAACGAAACATTGTGTCTTATAAATTAATGTCCCCGCATCCTTATTAAAGATGCGGGGACAGTGTCAGGATGGCTTATTCAGCCTTGATGTCTCAATATTGGGAGAGGTCGATTGATTCGACTCCTTCAAGTGAACGGATTTCGAAACCGGTTGAATTCCATGTCTCGACCACTACTTTGGAGTTGGCCGGAACAGTGGCGGTGGCGCCGGGTCCATATGATTTGCTTCCGCCGTCCCATGAAATGTTGCCGAACACGTCATCGCCGGTGAAATAGGGAGCTGTGAAAGCTGATGAGGACATGGTCATGGTCACGAGACCGTGGCCTTCGGGCGAAGCTACACCTTCATCCACCATGTTGAGGCGGATGCTCTGTGTGGCTCCGGGAATGAATTCAAGACCGTAGTTTGTAAGGGCGAGATGGAATATGTACTGGAATCCGGTGGTCATTTCCACTTCGGGGAATGCGAGCACATAGGTCTTTCCGTCAATAGTCACGGTGAGGTTAGCCTCGGAAGTCTTGGTGTTGAACGGGATCACCCATACATTGGGATGACCTGTTTTCCAACCGCCTTTCTGAATGGTAGCGGACACATCCACACTAACGGGATCCTTGGAAGTGCCTGTAATCTTACCGGTGGATACATCCATCTTGCCTTTGGTGAACACCCCGTCGCCGTTGATTGCCACAGAGGTGAGCTGTCCGCTTCCGCTGTAGCCCTCTGACGAGATGTTGAGCGTCACAAGCGAAAGGGCATGTTTCATCGTGACCTTGGGGCTGTTAGACTGATACGATGCTGCCACTACGGCACCGGAATAGAGCAGATCTACCTGTTTGGCCATGTCCACGGGGATTTCCTGCGGATTGGTATAGGAGGGGTCGTAAGGTGCGGCAGCGAAGATATAGGCGTTTTGGCCTTCAGTTATGCGCACTTCGGGAGTGAGTTCCCATTTGTCCCCTTTCTTGATGGCTTTGATACCGCTCACCAGATCCTTGCCCGTGATGTCGCGGGTAGCCTTGGCATAGACGTTCATTTCATCGGCATCCTTGAATTCAAGGGTAGGGGAGGACTTGAGCAGCAGGTCGGCCTGGAGTGTGATGGGTACACCTTCCTGAGAGCTGCCGCCCCCTCCGCCGCCATTATCGTTCTTAGAGTCGCTGCAGGAGGTAAGACCGAGTCCAACGGTCATGGAAAGACCTGCGATAGCTATATATAATTTCTTGTTCATGGCTTATGTGCTTATTTTTTTACGATTTTGATTTCCTTGGTTTCGTTTCCACAGTTGAGGCGAAGAGTATTCACGCCGCTGGCAAGATCGGCGGCCGAGAATTCGAAGTCGGGAAGGTCAAGACGGCCCTGACGTGACACCTGGCCAGAAGGGTTGGTGATGGTGTAGGACACGTTGAAGCGGGTAAGCACGGAGAATGTGCCTGTGGTGCGGTTATAGGCTATCGATGTGGCTTTGGCCAGAGGCTGGGGAGCTGCTACCTCGAAATTGAAGCCCTGTGTGAGCGATGTGCCCGATGCATTGTCCTTCACAGTGATCTCTATTGAGTAGGTGTCGCCTGTGTTGAGGGCTGCGTTTGCATAGAGAATGCCTTCGTTGTTGATTGTGAACGGAACAGTCTCACCGTTGACTCCTGAAAGTGAGAACGAGAATGTCGACTGGGCTTTTTCACCGTTCACGAGGGCCTGGGCCACAGCTGCGCCGGCTCCGAGACCTGACTCGATGGTGGTGTTGCTCATTGTCATGGAACGCAGGCTGCGGTTGGGGCTTCCGATACCGATCACACACACGTGCATGCGGTCATAGTTCTGGCCTATCTGGGCGTCGGTCAGGGCGTTTACGCTGAAATAGCCGTTGCCGTAGCCGCCCCAGCCCCAGTTCACATGGAAGTTGCCCTGATCGTCAAGGCCGTCGAAGTTGAAGCTGTGGCCGTAGGTGTCGGCTCCTGTTCCGCCGATGGCATTGTAAATTATTGCACGTCCGGCACCGAGTTCGTTGATAAGAAGCTGCTCCCAATCGCCGCGATAGCTGTCGCGCCAATAGTAGGCCACATCATTGCCATAGCGGAAGTGGCGTTTGAGGGCATTGGTCATACGGGATATCTCGTTTGACGGAATGCCTGAGCCTGTCATTCCGTAATTCATCTGCTGGGCCACACCGGCATGGTAGAGCAGACGGGCTACTTCGTCGTAGCGGTTGCGGCCGCTGAGAATGTCGGCCCAGTTGTAGGCGCGTTCCTCGCTTTCGCTCACTGTCAGCGTAGCTCCTGCCGAGCTGCTGTAATAGGAAGCTGTGCCTGAAAATTTGTCAGGCCACTGCTGTACGCTCATAGCTTGTGAGAGCGACACTGCGGGGCATCCCACGAGCATGTTGCCGGGAATGTATTTGTTGAAAGGCGACGACTGGTTCCAGTTCACCTTGATAAGCGGCTCTATCTTCACGCCTGAACGCGAAGTAAGCGCCATGTTTGATGTCCAGCGGCGGTCAGCCTGACGGCGCCCCACGGCGTTGCTTTTCACCACATCCTTATATTGGGCGAGGACGCCGCGCATATTGGATGGAATGGTATGCCAATCCAGACTGCTCGATTCGGAATAGCCGAGGATCGGGGTGGTGGTGTCATCTGCGCTCACTATGGCCCAGCCTCCGGGAGTGAAGTTGATGATGTAATAGGCGTTCTCTACCGTTTGGGTGGATTTTACTCCTTTCACATTGACTCCGCGGCCTTTCATGAACTGCTTGGCCACGTCCTGAGCCACTGGAGCTGTCACCGGTGATGCATTGGCGCCTACCGACGCTCCGAGCACCACTGCTAATGATAAAATGGCTTTTCTCATTGTAGTTTATAAATGGGATATTGGTTAGCTGATTGGGTTGTGTTATGTTGCAAACACAAAGATAAATGAAAAGATTGGATTTTCAACGAATTGTGAGAGATAAAATGCGTTACATAACTTAAATTCACATTTCCTGGTTTTTACATGGGTAGCGGGAGACATAGCTGACGGTTGCTATTACGTGTGGGGTTTCGCTGCAGAGCATATCGATCTGCGAATGGCTGTTACCGTCAGTCACTGATGCTTCCATCGGTTCGCCTGGCATTGTCTCCCTCATGAATGATATGTCAAGCGCTGTTATTCGGTTGGTGGAGTGCCATTCGGGGGTGAATGCGTCGTCCACATAATCCACATAGCGCGATGTGGTGACATGCCGGTTGATGTCCAGATCGCTGTAACGCACATTTATGCTGAATTTTCTGTCGGGGGTGCGCGACACTCTCGGGCGTGGGCCATGTGCTACATTGGGCTCGAACTGTGATGCTATGGCATTAAGTTCTGTGAGGTCGCCTAACGGAACCAGCCG
Source organism: uncultured Porphyromonadaceae bacterium (assembly GCA_900547825.1). GTDB lineage: Bacteria > Bacteroidota > Bacteroidia > Bacteroidales > Muribaculaceae > Amulumruptor. Next base: position 43,330 of record URII01000004.1, on the reverse strand, counting down.
GCGCTTCATCACATCGATCACTACCCAGGATGTGCGGGCAAGCACAAGGATTTCTCCGGAGTCGGACCGTAGTTCGAAGAGTCGTTCCGATGAAAGAGGGCCTACGCTTTCCACTCGTGTTGTCATTGAAAACGAGTCCCCCATTCCCGGCATTCGTGCGATTCCGAGGCTGAGGCGGCGTAGCACCCATGCGTGGCCACGGGTTATAAGCCGGTCATATCCCACGCCGAGGTCGTTGGCATGGAGTGTGGATCCCTCGATTATCATTTTCACGAGGTGCGACAGCGGAAGTTCCCCCTGCGGATCAAGGTCGGCTGCCGTCAGTGTGTAACGGAATGTCATTGTGGATTTGAGATTGTTCATGTTTTTTGGATTGATGCTTAGTCGGGATAGTCAGTAATAATGTTGAAAGGTGCATATTTATTTTTGTAACGTGGCAAATGAATAAATGTTGTGTTAAAATACACATTATTATATTAAGGGGGTGGCCTTTCAGTTTGGCAGGATATGGAGAACCGGAGAAATGCAAGGGAAATTTAACAAAACCGGGAATGTTAAATCCCGAAAATTTATACTTCATTTAGTTGTTATTTTGCAAAAAAGTGTAACTTTGCAATCGGAACACTTGCATGAAACCCGTGTTTTAAGCCGGTCATTATTCCACTACTTGGGGGATAAGTGCTTAAATTATAAGAAATTGTTGAAAAATTTTTAATTTTATGTCTAATTGTTTTTAGTATGAAAAAGCTGTTTCTATTACTCACGGCAATCCTTTCTTTGTCGTTGTGTGCGTCGGCGCAGACGCGCACCGTCAAGGGTGTGGTTGTCAGTGCAGAAGATGATGAGCCTTTGGTAGGCGCAACAGTTCTGCCTGTAGGTGGCGGTCAAGGCACTGCTACCGACATCGACGGAAAGTTTTCAGTGACTATCCCCACTAAGGTGACCCAGATCAAGGTGTCATATGTGGGAATGCAGCCGCAAACTCTCCCCGTGTCTGACAACATGACCATCAAACTGTCCGCCGGTGACAACCGTCTCGACGAGGTTGTCGTGACCGGTTACGGCTCCGGAAAGAAAATCGGCTCTGTTGTGGGCGCCGTTTCGGTGGTTCACAGCGAGGCGATCGAGGACACTCCCGCCGCCACGTTCGTTGACGCACTCGCCGGTCAGGTGGCCGGTCTGTCGGTGCTCTCCAGCTCTGGTGACCCCTCCAGCGTGTCCAACTCAATCCGTATCCGCGGTGTGAACTCCATTGAGGCCGGCAACACCCCGTTGTTTATCCTCGACGGCGCTCCTGTCACTTCCGCTATCTTCACAACTCTCAATCCTTCCGATATTGAGAGCATCACCGTGCTCAAGGATGCAGCTTCTGTGGCTATCTACGGTTCTCGTGCCGCCAATGGTGTTATCGTGATCACATCCAAGAAGGGTAAATACGGCGAAAAAGCCCGTGTCACTGTTCGTGCCAACGTTGGTTGGTCGCAGATGACCCCTGACAACATTGACATGATGAACTCCAAGCAGTATATCAAGTTCCGCGACCTTATCGGTGTTCCCGTGGACGATGAAGTGCGTAATCTTGTCGACACATATAATATCTCCACCGACTGGCGTAAAGAGATCTTTGACAGCCATGCCCTCACATATTCACTTGAGGCCGGCATCCAGGGCGGTTCTGAGTCAGTAAGCTACTTCCTGTCGCTCAACCACTATGACGCTGACGGTATCATTGACCAGTCAGGTATGCGCCGCGAGGCTCTCCGTGCCAGCATCAACGCCAAGGTCAACAACTGGTTCCGCGTAGGCTTCCAGGGCAACCTCGGTTACACAAAGTATGAGACCAACGCATTCAACGACGGAGCACGCAACAACATCAACAACCCTGTGTTCCTTGCCCGTTACATGCTCCCTTACGATTCGCCCCGTTACTATACATTTGATGAGAACGGCAAGATCGTCTTCGGTGACAAAGCCAAATACTATCACTACTCAGGCACTTACTCACCCGAGGCATTGAACTCCACCCGTTCGCGTTGGAAGGACAAAGTGACCGCCAACGTGGTGCTCTACGAGCAGATCAACCCCATCAAGGGTCTCACCATCAAGGCACAGCAGGCTGTTGACGCTCTTGATTACACCTATAAGAACCTCCAGTATCCCGTGGATGCATTCGTGACACCTATGGGCGATGAATGCTTCGTTCCCACCGGCGGACAGCAGTTCTACTTCACTCCTTTCAACTCGCAAGGCTTCGAACGCTACTACTCGTTCACCTACACTAACACTGCCGAGTATCGTTTCGATCTCAACAACATGCACAACTTCTCGTTCCTGCTCGGTCAGGAAGCCATCATCACCAAGGACCGCAACTTCTATGTATCCAGCGACGGCCAGAGCGACAAACGTCAGATGCTTCTTGGTCAGGGTACTGAGATAACAATGGATAACGTGGGTGAAGGTGTGTCAGAAGAGGTATTCAACTCTTACTTCCTCACCGGTTCGTATGACTATGATGGAAAATACTTCCTTGATGCTACATTCCGCCGCGACGGTAGCTCCAAGTTTGCTCCCGGTCACCGTTGGGCTAACTTCTTCAGCGTGGGCGCCATGTGGAATGCCAAAGCCGAATCGTTCCTCGCTCCTTATACATGGCTCTCCGATCTTAAGGTAAGCCTCAGCTACGGTACCACCGGTAACTCCTCGATCGGCAACTATGCATACTTCGGATTGGTAAGCAGCGGCAGCGTTCCTTACGGACCCGACAACTCGGGAACCCTTTTCCTCGCCCAGGCTCCTAACAAGAACCTTACATGGGAAACTGTACGTGCATTCGACTTCGGTCTCCAGTTCGGCATTTTCGACCGCGTTAACTTCGACGTTGACGTTTACCGTAAAGAGACAAAGGACATGATCCTCTCAGTGCCCTGGTCATACACAACAGGTTTCGGCGGCAACTCATCCAACGTAGGTTCGATGAAGAACGTGGGTATCGACGTTGACGTAAAAGCTGACATCTATAAGAGCAAAGATTGGTATGTAGGTGCGCGCGTCAACTTCAACTACAACAAGAACACCATTACCGAGCTCTTCAACGGTCAGGATGAATTCTCACTGCCCGACTATGGCATGCAGCTCAAGGTGGGTCATACCTACGGCGAACTTTATGCTGTGCCTTATCTCGGCGTGGATCCCCGCGATGGTAAGCAGATGTGGCTTGATATCAACGGCAACGTAACCAAGGTTTACAACGAAGAGCGCGACGCCCGCCTCACAGGCAAGAGCTTCTATGCACCCTGGAACGGTGGTTTCGGTTTCGACGTGCGCTGGCGTGACATCTCCCTCCACACTGACTTCGCATGGCAGGCCAAGAAGTATATGACCAACAACGACCTCTATTTCGTAAACAACGCCAACATGGGTACCCAGATGAACCAGTCCACCGCCATGCTCAATGTATGGACACATGAAGGACAGGTTACAGATATCCCTGCTTACGGTGAAGAAGTCCAGTTCGACACCCGCCTGATCGAGGACGCTTCGTTCATGCGTATGAAGAACCTGACTGTAAACTACAGCCTTCCCAAATCTATCCTCAAAAAAATCTACTTAGAGAACGTTACATTCCACTTTACCGGACGTAACCTCTGGACCATCACTGACTTCACCGGCTATGATCCCGAGCCGGAGGGCAACTTGACGATATTCGCATACCCCAATACCCGTCAGTATGAGTTCGGTGTAGAAGTAACTTTCTAACTTTATAGAGTAATTACATTATGAAAAAGATATTTCTATCAATAGCCCTCTGCGCCGGACTTCTGACCTCCTGCGACATGAACAAGGAGCCCATCGGATCGCTCCCCGAGGGTGACGCCCTCCAGACTTACAACGATTTCTATCGTTTCCGCAACGGCATTTACTCAAATCTGCGTGCGCTTGGTGGCGGCTCCTATATCTACGCCACAGAGATCCAGATGGACGATTTCATCGGACTGATCTCCAACGGTAACCAGCTCGGCCAGTTCAATAACGGTACGATCTACTCCAATAACTCCGATATCGAATCCGTATGGGCAGGCCTGTATGGAGCTATCGCAAACTGTAACTATCTGCTTGAGAAACTTGAGCCGGCTATCAGCAATGAATCTTTTACCGATGCTGACCGCGAGGAATTCAAGCGCTTCAAGGCAGAGACCAAGTTTGCCCGTGCCTACTATTATTTCTACATGTTCGACCATTTCTGCCAGGCATACACTCCTGAAAAGGCCAATGAGCCGGCTCTCGGTCTTCCGTTGGTTACGGAGTATAAGCCCGAAGGCATACAGTCGAAGTATCCCGGCCGCTCAACAATGGCCGAGACAATGAACCTGATCCTCAATGTCGATCTCAAGGAGGCTTTCGACGGTCTGACCGAATATGAGGAATATCTCGGATCTGAAGTCAGCGAAATCCGCGGACGTAACTCATATTGGATCAATACTGACGTGGTCAAGGCTCTTCAGGCTCGTATAGCTCTGCTCACCGGCGATTATGAAACAGCCATCAGCAAGTCGAAAGAACTGATCAACTGCGGCCGTTACACCCTTGCCACCACCGCTTCATTCATCAAGATGTGGAGCAGCGACCAGGGCTCGGAACTGATTTTCGTTCCCTACGGTGATGCACAGCAGTCGTCAGGCGTTCCCCGCACATCGACTCCCTATCTCGCTTATGAGAATACAAAGAACGCATGGTACATCCCCACAGCCGCAACACTCAGCCTCTATGACGACAACGACGTCCGTGGCAAGAACACTACCCGTGACCCCGGCTACTTCAACACATGGGATCTTGAGATCAACGGCCTTTTCTATGAAGCAAAAGTATTCTGGAAATATCCCGGCAACTCAAGCCTCGTTACCGGTACCAACTACCGCCGCAACCTTTCCAAATATTTCCGTCTTGCCGAAAGCTACCTTATCGTGGCCGAAGCTTCGGATGCACTCGGACTGGATGGCGATGCCAACAAGTATCTCAACGATCTCCGCAAGCGTCGTATCACCCGCTGGCAGGATCAGACCTATTCAGGCAATGAGCTTACAGCCCAGATACGCCTTGAACGTCACCGCGAGCTTATCGGTGAAGGTCACCGTATGAGCGACCTCCGTCGCTGGAAGCAGGGCTTCTCACGCGTTGAGGCTACAGCCGATTATCCCTTCTCGTCGGACAACATCATTCCCTGTTTCGTACGTGCAGGCCGCAATGTGGTTTACACCGAGAATGACCACCGCTACGTATGGCCCATTCCTTCATCGGAAATGGAAGTCAACCCGCAGCTCAAGGGTCAGCAGAACCCCGGTTATTAATCCGGACGGAAATATTATTTAAATTCTGAAAATCAAGAATCAAATTATGAAACTGACCAAAATATTTGCTTTAGCTCTCGCCGCAGCAACCCTGACCGCTTGCTCGGACGATGACCAAAAGTGGAACAATAGGGAAGGTGTGACCGTCTCTATGGCCGACCTTCAGGTTGACGCCAAGGAGCAGCAGGGCATGCTCAGAGTTCCTATCAAACTCGAAGGTGAGGCTAACGGCCCCGTAAAGATCACTATCGAAGTTCAGGAAACAGGCGAGAATCCCGCTATCAACAATTTCCACATGATCCTTACGGATGATGAGATCAACATCCCCAAAGGCGTTAAGGATGTGGATGCCGAAATCCGTATAATCGATGACCTTGAGTATACAGGCGACCGCACATTCCTCGTTACCATAACAAAGGTGCAGGGCGGATCGGTAGGCGAAAATGCCTCGACTCTTGTAACAATCATTGACAACGACAATGTAATGTACAACCGCCTCCAGGGCGAATGGAAAGTCAATTATATTGAAGATGGAACTCCCAGCTCGTTTACCGTCAATATGACCGGTTTCTCAGAGGATGAGCCTGGCTACGAGGTGCTTCTCAATGCCGAAGGCTGGATGGGAATCGAAGGCCTGGTTATGCCATTCTACTACACATTCAATGACATGACCAACTCGGGTTATCTCACCATCAACTACGGTTCTGAAATCGGCACTTATGAGAGTGGCGAAAGAAGCGGTGTAGTACAGGCAGTTGAACCTGTTTGGGAAAATGGTGTCCTCACAAGCTTCAATGCAAGCGGCTCAATCAAGGTTGAATGGGATGACGATACCCATGTGCTTACATTTGAGGAAGGTAAGGAAATCCTTCTGTTGTGGCGCACGGATGCCGGTCTCTACATTCTCGGAAACCTGCAGTCTATAACAATGACCCGCTGATCCTACAGCATCTAATAATAAAAGGCGTATCCTCCGGGATGCGCCTTTTATCGTATTATTATCGGGATATTAAAAACGCACGGTGTGCAGCCGGATTATGTTGTGGCTGCACACCGTGCGTTGATGGGTTGTAATGGGGATCAGTTCAGTATCATGCCGTTCAGGCCTGCCGGAAGCGAGGGAACGGCCACATAGCAGCGGGCAAAGCTGCGAATGAATTCAATGGTTGACTGACGCGGGGCATCAGTGCCGGACTCGCCGGCCTTGACGGGTTCATACGTCATCGGTTCGTTTGGGATAATAGTGGAGAGAATTGACTGAGTAGAGCTTTCTTCCATAGGCATTAGGGGTTAATGTGATGTTATGTAACCTTTAAACGTGCCGTATATGGGGTTTAGTATGCTAAATGACCTTAATATTCTTAAAAAAGAGGATAGGGATATGTTTTTACTGAGCAAATTCATTATCTTTGCACAGCTTTCAGAAAAGTATAACGGATCAGGAAGCGGAATTATTATCACAACCTTTGTCACACTGCCGGACAATAACACCAATTTAACACGTAACTGCCTATCGCTCAACTCTACTCTAATCAAAACAAAAAGAGTAAATGCAAAAGACATCTGAACTGACCGACACAAGGTTGGTGGAAGCCTACGCAAACGGCGACAATAAAGCATTCGATGAGCTCCTGAAGCGTCATCAGAATCGTGTGTTCACATATATCAACCGCATTGTAAATGACCGCGACCTTGCCAACGACATTTTTCAGGAAACGTTCGTCAAGGTCATAACCACCATACGTCAGGGCCGCTATGTCGAATCCGGTAAATTCTCGGCATGGCTCACACGCATAGCCCACAATCTTATCATAGACCATTTCCGTCAGGAAAAAGGCGAGCGCACTGTTTCGGCCGATGAATCGGACGGAAATATACTGAACAGGGCCGAACTTTGCGAGCCTTGTGTGGAGGATAATATGTCGGAACTGCAACTTCACGACGATGTGCGCCGCATTATCGAGGCGCTTCCCGAAGCCCAGCGTGATGTGCTGAAAATGCGTTTTTACCGTGACATGTCGTTCAAGGAGATAGCCGAAGCTATGGGCACAGGCATCAACACCGCATTGGGGCGTATGCGTTACGCTCTGATCAACATGCGGCGTATAGCCAGCGAGAACAATATAGAGCTTACGGTGTGATATGTTGTCGCGGGCTATGGAGGGATATAAAAAATTCGTATCTTTGCCCCGTATAATTCGCAATATATCTACATGAACAAGTTAACAGCTAAATTGACCGGATATACCCTGGCAGCCATGTTGCTGCCGGGAACTGTGTCATGCTCCGGCGGGGGAAACGACAGTTCGGCCATCAGTGATGACCTGGAGGATTCTCAATTATATGAAGCCATCCGCAGCAAGGATCTGGGGAATGCAGGTTCCATTGCCGATTCTATGGCCATAGATGTGGATGAGCTTACCAACGGTGAGACTGTGGCTGTGCTCCTGGCTTATCTGGAAATACACAACAATGCCGTGGAGAAAGGGGACACTCAGAAGGATCTGATCACGCTCCGGAAGTTTGTCGATGTGTATGACCTCTCGCTCGGACGCGACAGCAAAGGGATGCGTGAGGCGTTGGAGAGCGCACGACAGATCAATCCGGTGTTTAATGTCGACAGCCTCGTAAGGCATTTCCGCGCACGCCTTGCCGAATATGACGCTATCAACGGTGGCGATCTGACCAAACCTGACGCTCCTGCCGATACAGCCAAGGCGCGGCCTGATTCGTCGAAGACCGTGCAGCCTGTCGCTCCCGCGGCAGGTCAGGTCATGGCTATAGATTGACCCTATCATAAATTATCTATAATCCACAATGAAACGTTTCAAACTTATTGCAGCGGTGGCTTTGGCCGCCCTGACTTTCTCGTCGTGCAGCGACGATGACGACTCAACCGTAACAACCAATCTTTCGTCCGAAGCAGTGAATTACGATACGGACGGCGCCTGGGCCGACTGTTACTCGTCGGGCGATTTCACCGTCAGTGGTCTTGGTTTCTCTCACAGCTGGACCATGACGGAATGGGACGGTGTGAAGTATTATTCCTGGAAAGGATTCTGCCCGTCACGCAGCTCCGACAATGCCGACCACACCGATGGCGGCGATTGGATTACTTATCAGTGGGGCTCTGTGACCGGAGGCGGACTGTCAGGCAAAGGCACTCCTTTTGTGCTCGGCTGCTGGGATGTAATGGAGAGTACTGAAGCCATCCCTGAAAACCCCACATGTGCCATCAAAGCTGTGGAAGGCTCTAAATTCTCACCCAAGAGCATCTATGTCACCAACAGCAACTATGCTTATTGGGCTATGAAGAACGGCACTGCTTTCAGCCGTCCGTTCACTGCCACTGACCGCTGTGTGCTCATCATCCATGGCGTAAAGGACAGCCGCATCACCGGCACCGTGAATGTTGACCTTGCCGCCGACGGTGTTATTCTCGATTCGTGGCGCAAGATCGATCTGAAGCCGCTTGGCGAAGTAAATTATATTTATTTCCAGATGACTTCCACCGACTCTGGACAGTGGGGCATGAACAGCCCGGCATATTTCTGTCTTGACCGTATGGAATTTACACGCTGATATCCCCTGATCGATAAATAGAATTACACCCCGCACCGGATTTTCGGGATCTGATGCGGGGTGAACTGTATATTGTCGGATAAACAGATGTCAGCGTAAAAACGGGTTTGATGACCGTTCGCGCCCTATGGTGGTGGATGGGCCGTGACCCGGAAATACTGTTGTGGTTTCGGGCAGCGTGAGCAGTTTCGCGGTGATGGCGTCAAGCAGGGTGTTCATGTCGCCTCCCGGCAGGTCGGTGCGCCCTACTGATCCGGCAAATAGCGAATCACCTGAGAACAGCACTCCCCCTTGGGGGCAATACAGCGCCAGACCTCCGGGTGAATGACCGGGAACGCTGATCACCTCAAATGTGTATCCTCCAAGCGCCATGCGGTCGCCGTCGTGCAGATGGTGGGTTATGTCAAGGGGTTTCATATGCTCACGCATACCGAACATCTGCGCCTGTTCGGCACGCCGGCGCCCGAGCATCGCATCGGCCGGAGAGGCTGACGTAGCGGTTCCGTATGTGTCGGTAACATGGTCGTTGCCCCAGGTGTGGTCAAGGTGGAGGTGGGTGTTGACCATATATTTGATATTAAGGTGCTCACGCGCCACAAACCGGTCGAATTCGTCTCTCTCTGCCGCATTGCTCATTCCCGGATCGATCACCATGGCCTGTAGGGTGTCGGGATCCCATACGAGATAAGTCTTTTCGCCGAACGGATTGAATTCAAATGATTTTATTTTCAACATGCCTTATGGGTTAGGGTGGATGTTAGAGTTTGACATAGAGAAGTTTTTTTGTCTCGAAGAAGGATTCGCCGAACCAGTCGGTAAGCGGCACCTCTATAACCGGACGATGTGTGGCGGCTATTTCGGCTGCGAGATCTCCTCCTTTCAGACATATAACACCCGGCGGGAGTGTGTTGGCTGTAACGGACGCTATATTTTTCCGCACGGCACTCACAAGTGCGTCAAGACTCATCACGGCCCGGCTCACCACATAGTCGAACTTGCTGTGGCATTCGCCCGAGTCGCCATGTTGCAGTGTGACATTCTCTATGTCCGTGGCTGCTGCCACAGCCTCGGCCACACGTATTTTCTTGCCGATCCGGTCAATGAGATGGAAGCGGCACTGAGGCCACATTATGGCGAGCGGAATGCCGGGAAAACCGCCTCCGGTGCCGAGGTCGAGAATAGAGGTTTCCGGTGTGGGAGTCATGAATTTCGCTATGGCCAGTGAATGCAGTATGTGGCGCGAATAGAGATTGTCGATGTCGCGCCGCGAAACTACATTGATCTTGGCGTTCCATTCGGCATATAGCGGGGGCAAAGCCTCGAGCTGTTCCTTTTGCCGAATGGTAAGATCGGGGAAATAACGGGTTATTATGTCGATGGTTTCCATATGTGGTTATACTTTTCTGACTTGAAACAGATTGTAAATGTAAGCATAAATTCTTTGACGAGGACGAAAAAAACGCTAAATTTGTCCGTATAAGTAAACCTCATCATCACTACCGAGCATGAAAATCATAGCCGACAGTTCGTCCACCCGCACCGAGTGGGTTCTCGTTGACGGCCATACAATTGTGGAGCACGCATTCACGGAAGGCCTGAATCCCTATTTCCAGTCGCGCCGCGAGATATCCCACACCATCAGGCTCCAGCTGCCTGAGCAGTTCTTCAGGCGCCGTTGGGAGCATGTTTATTTCTATGGCGCCGGATGTGCCAACGAGAGCCGCAACAAGATCATGGAGTCGTCGCTTGTGGCGCAGTTCCGGTCCCCGGTCACGGTGAAAAGTGACCTTCTCGGGGCCGCACGCGGACTTCTCGTCAGGGAGCGGGGAATGGCCTGCATTCTCGGCACCGGCTCCAACTCCTGTCTTTACGACGGCCACGACATAACCGAAAATGTGAAGTCGCTCGGGTTTATTCTCGGCGATGAAGGGAGCGGCGCATACCTCGGGAAGCAGCTTGTGTCCGACTGTATAAAGGGGCTTGCTCCGGAGCATGTGATCCACCGCTTCTATGAGCATTTCGCAACCGGTCCTGACCGTATAATGGATGCAGTGTATATAGATCCGCTGCCTAACAGGGCGTTGTCGCGCTATTCGTTTTTCCTTCAGGAAATGTTGGATGATGCATATGTTTATCAGCTCGTCTACAGCAGTTTTATGAGTTTCTTCATGCGCAATGTGGCCCGTTATGACTATCGGGATATTCCCATATGTTTTGTCGGGTCAGTGGCATGTGTGTACAGCGATATATTGCGCCGCGCCGCTTCCACCATCGGCATAGAGATATCTAAAATAGAGCGCAGCTCGGTGCCCGGACTTGTAAAATATCATGCTGATGGCGATGAATGACAGTGCGGTTGATGCTCCGCTTATAGTATCGGTTGACGATGTGATCCGTGCGGCCCGGAGTGCCTCCGGACGCTACACTATGTTGCTCACAAACCCTTGCCGTATTGTACCGCACCCCGGAATGGCGGAGCGTATGATGCGTGTTGCCGATGATACGGGTGCGACCATGGTATATGCCCATTTCCATGACATAGCCGCAGGGCGCGGTGTGGAGCTGATCGATTGCCAACCGGGATCGCTGCGTGATGATTTTGATTTCGGACTGATGGTGATGGTGCGCACAGAAACACTTAAGGATTGTGCGGTGGCTATGGAGCGTTGCGGCTATCTTACTGCCGGATTCTATGACCTGCGGCTGAGGCTCTCGGAGCGCGGGCCTATAGTCCGTATACCTGAGATTCTTTATGAGGCTGACACTGCGGCTGACTGCTCGCAGTTCGATTATGTGGATCCGCGCAACCGCTCCGCCCAGATTGAACGGGAGGAGGCGGTGACGGATTATCTCAGGCGCACCGGCGGCTATATCAACGGATTGGATGCTGCGGAAGCCGATATCGACTCAGGTGAGTTTCCGGTGGAGGCCTCGGTGGTGATACCTGTCAGGAACCGCGTGTCTACAGTGGGCGATGCAGTGCGCAGCGCTCTGGCTCAGAAAGCGTCATTTCCGTTCAATGTCATTGTGGTGGATAATTTCTCCACCGACGGCACTACCGAACTGCTGGCCGGTATTGCCGCCTCCGACAGCCGGCTGGTGCATATAAGGCCTGACCATGAGGGTTTGGGGATAGGTGGCTGCTGGAATATGGCGTTTGACCATGGGCAGTGCGGGCGTTTTGCTGTGCAGCTCGACAGCGATGACCTCTACAGCGGCCCCGATGTCTTGGAGCGTGTTGTGGCAAAATTCCGCGAGGGGCGTTATGCCATGGTGGTGGGAAGCTATCGCTTGACTGATTTTGAACTGAATACTCTGCCCCCCGGTCTGATAGACCATGCGGAGTGGACCGACAGCAACGGCCCCAACAATCTGCTACGCATCAACGGAATGGGGGCGCCGCGGGCTTTCCTTACCTCATTGGCGCGTCGCCTGAGAATGCCTGACGTGTCGTACGGCGAGGATTACGCTATGGCCCTCAGAATATCAAGGGAGTACAGGATAGGGCGCATATTCGACGAACTTTATCTTTGCCGCCGGTGGACGGGTAATTCCGACGCTTCGCCGTCGCCTGAAAAAATCAACAGATTCAATTTCTATAAGGACCGTTTACGCACATGGGAACTCTCGGCACGAAGATCGATGCGGTAAAGCAGCTTTACGGACGGCAGATGGAATCATGGCCTGAATTTTCAGTCCGTTGTCGTGAACTCTCTGGTGTAGAGAAGACAAGCGTATCGATAGACCATAACCTTTACTACGTTTATTTCAACCGGGCGCGCCAGGTCAGCGCACGGGCCGACGTGAGCCGTGATGCCATAGCCGCACGCCCATGCTTTTTGTGCCGTGCCAACCGGCCTGCGGAGCAGGAGCGGTTGAGCGTGGCCGGTTTTGATCTCTGTGTGAATCCTTTTCCAATAACGGTGGAGCATTTCACTATAATCCATCCGGAGCATACGGCCCAGTCCATACAGGGCAATGTGGAACGTATGGTGGAGCTGGCGCGCTTGCTTCCCGGCATGGCTGTGTTCTACAACGGGCCTGAGTGTGGGGCTTCGGCTCCCGACCATTTCCATTTTCAGGCTGCGCCGCTGGACTATTTCCCCGCTCTGCGACCTGTCCGCACCAAGCGCCTTAAACTCAGGGAAGCTCCCGGCTGGCGCATAATCTTACACCCCGATATGCCCGTCACCCCCGTTAAGATAGAAGGCACGGATATAGTTCCGGCTGTGTATGCCGTGCTTGATTCGCTGCCTGCGGCGCAGGGAAAGGAACCGATGGTCAATATCATGGCGTGGCATGATGGCGGAAAGGACTGCATTACTGTATTTCCACGCGGCGCCCATCGCCCGGCTTCGTATAATGCCGGGGGAGGCGAGGGCACTACTATGTTCAGCCCGGGAGCTGCCGATGTGGCGGGATGTGTGATCACAGTCAACGAGCGTGACTACCGGCTGATGGACTCTGACCGCCTGAAATCGTTGCTCGCCGAGGTGTCGCTCGGCAAGCAGCAGGTTGATAAATTCATACTTGATATACTGTCCTATGCGATATGACAAGGAACCTACCGTTGATGTAGGCATAATGGAAACCCCTGAGATTGAGGTTGAAACCGTAGGACCTGAACGTTTCAGGCTTAAAGGTGTCACGATAGGGATCGGTTTTCATTGGCAGCAGCAGCGCGACCTTACATTTTCCGGTCAGCTCAGGCTTAAACATACTTCCACTGGAGTTGTGGCGATAAACCGGGTGGGTGTGGAGGAATATCTCCGGAGTGTTATTTCATCGGAAATGAGTGCCGGGGCTTCCTCCGAACTCCTTAAAGCCCATGCTGTGATTTCGCGTTCATGGCTGCTTTCGCAGATAGAGAGCCGTGGTGCGGTCAGAGCCGGCGGTAATGTATGTAGAGAGGCCGATGGAGAGATAATACGGTGGTGGGACCGTGAGGATCATGACCTGTTTGATGTGTGCGCCGACGACCATTGTCAGCGTTATCAGGGTGTCACGAACGCTTACCGCCCTGTTGTCATGGAGGCTGTTGACGCCACCCGCGGCCTTGTGCTTACTGACGGCAGCGGGCGCCTGTGCGATGCCCGCTTCTCGAAATGTTGCGGTGGGGCAATGGAGGAGTTCGGTGCCTGCTGGAGCGGCGACGAGGAACATTCCTATCTGCAAGCCAAGCGTGACTCGGAACTGTCCGGGCTGCCTGACCTTACGGATGAGGCTAACGCTGCTGAGTGGATTGAAGGGCGCCCTGACGCATTCTGCGGACGGGCCACCGAACGTACGCTGTGTCAGGTGCTTAACGATTATGATCAGGCCACCCGCGATTTCTACCGGTGGTCGGTAACCTATACCCGTGCGGAACTGTCGGCCATTGTGGCCCGCAGGTTATCTGAGGTGCAGTTGGGCGAGATCGTGGAACTGCGCCCGTTGGAGCGGGGCCGCAGCGGCCGCATAGTGCGCCTTCTTGTGCGCGGCACGCTCGGGGAGGTGGTGATAGGAAAGGAGCTGATGATCAGGCGCACGCTTTCCGAAACACATCTCTACAGCTCTGCTTTTACCGTCGCTGCTCACCCTCACGACAGTTCGGGCCATCCTGCCGGCTTCACACTTCATGGCGCAGGGTGGGGCCACGGTGTGGGGCTGTGTCAGATAGGGGCCGCGCAGATGGCTGCGGAAGGTTATGGCTACCGTGATATTCTGGCCCACTATTTTCCCGGCAGTCAACTTACAAAGATCTACAGCTGATGGACTCACGGAAGCAGCAGCTCAATGCGTGGCGGTGGGTGCCTACCCTTTATTTTGCCGAGGGGTTGCCCTATGTGGCCGTGATGACCCTCGCTGTGATAATGTACAAGCGCCTCGGGGTTGGGAACGCTGATATAGCCCTCTACACGGCATGGCTTTATCTGCCTTGGGTCATAAAACCGCTGTGGAGTCCGTTTGTGGATATGTTTTCCACAAAGCGCCGTTGGATAGTAGCCATGCAGTGGGCTGTTGGCGCTTGTTTTGCCGGTGTGGCGCTGTTGTTGCCGTTGCCATCGTTTTTTGCGGCCACATTGGCTGTTTTCTGGTTGCTCGCTTTCGTGTCGGCCACGCATGACATAGCCGCCGACGGCTTTTATATGATGGGCCTCTCACAGCGTGACCAGTCGTTGTTTGTAGGCATACGCACGCTTTTCTACCGGCTTGCCATGATCACCGGGCAGGGCGCACTTGTGGTTATGGCCGGGTGGCTTGAAGCTGGCGCCGGAATAACGAGGGCGTGGCAGATAACGCTTGGGACCGTTTCGGTGGCGTTTGTGGTCATGGCACTCTACCACAGCTTTGTGTTGCCGCGTCCTGCCGTCGACAGGCACAGTGCGTCGCCTCATACGGTGGCTGGTGTTTTTGCCGATTTCAAGGCTTCGGTTACAACCTTTTTCACCAAGCCCCATGCTGTTACGGCCCTGCTGTTCATGCTTCTCTACCGCTTCCCGGAAGCCCAGTTGGTGAAACTTATAAGCCCCTTTCTGCTCGACTCGCCTGAGAGCGGTGGCCTCGGGCTTACAACCGCCCAGGTGGGAGTGGCCTACGGAACAGTGGGAGTGGGAGCTTTGCTCGCCGGAGGAGTGGCCGGCGGCTGGGCTGTGAGCCGTGGCGGCCTGCGGCGGTGGATGATGCCCATGGCGTGGAGCATGTCGCTCACCTGCCTTACATTCGTGTATCTCAGTTGCGGTGTCACGCCGTCGTTGCTTACCGTCAATCTATGTGTGCTGATAGAGCAGTTTGGTTATGGTTTCGGATCCACGGCCTATACCCTCTATCTGATTCATTTTTCCGACGGCCAGTGGCGTACATCCCATTATGCCATAGCCACCGGACTTATGGCCCTCGGCATGATGGTGCCCGGAATGTGGGCCGGCTGGTTGCAGGAAACCGTGGGCTACTTCAACTTCTTCATCTGGACAATGCTCTGCTGCGCCGTCACCATCATCGTGGCCCTTTCCGTAAAGCTCCCCTCCACCACAAAAAACTGACCAATCAAGCCAATAACGCGATTATCAACGCATAAAATAGGGTTTGCAGGCCAAAAATTTCACGGGAAATGATTAACTTTGTAATCTAAGCATCATGATGCGAAATGACCTCATAGCCTTGGCGTTTTGCCTTGGCAAAGAATAATATAACAACGACATAATGGCGCAAGCCGTAAACAAAACATTGGAAGCTCCAACGTAGTCGCTTAAGGCATTCTTCGTAGTGGCGAAGCGAGCATAGCTCGAGGAGGTCAGCCTCGTATGCTACATTGGAATTTTCACTTTTGAGGCTGTAACTATGATTACGAAGGATAATTTACGAGAATTGTTGTATTCATTGGAATTTGCAAGAGATGTTACAAGTATCAATGATGTTATGACACGACGTTTTCTTGAAAACGACATGCAAATATCCGTAGATTTTTCTACCCTTCAAATCATATATCCAAAAGAACTTAAAATTGAAAGAGCTACTACCCTAAATTTTTCCGATAATGAAAATTTTGTGGTATTGGAGTGTGTTTGCCAGTTGCTGAAGATTGGCTACCATCCATCTAATATCGTTTTAGAGCCTAAAACACCAGGTGGAAGAGAGGATGGGAATTACTATGGTGATATTCTCATAACGGGCAATGACGGTGTCCCATTTATGTTGATTGAATGCAAAACGACGGGCGACGATAGAGATGAATATAGCAAAGAATGGCAAAGAATGTTGCTTGACGGAGGGCAACTCTTCAGATATTACAATTCTTATCGTCAAGCTCAGTATATATGTTTATATACCGCTGATATTGTTAATGGCTGTTCTCAGTCCTCTTATCGAGTAATTAAGATGACTGATAATGAAGACCGTATATCTTCAGATAAAGATTTGATAAGTTATTCTTCAGTTACATCAAATGGCGGAGATTACCGAGAATATTTCAATGTTTGGAAAGACACCTATGAATATGATTATTTGACACGAGGTGCTTTTGACAAAAAATTTGATGTCAGAGAAAATTCTTACGATGCAAACAGCGATTTGAGGGAGGTTGACTCCGAGGAAATTAAGAAAAAATACAATGAATTTGCCGTTATCTTGCGTCAACACAATGTAGGTAGCCATGAGAACGCATTTGATAAACTTGTCAATCTGTTTTTAGCTAAAGTAGTTGACGAGACCAACAATCCGAATGACTTGCATTTCTATTGGAAAGGCACCTCTTATGATGATGATTTCTCTCTTCAGGATCGTTTGCAAAGGCTCTATCGTGACGGTATGAAGAAATTCCTTGGAGAGGATGTAACATATATTGAGAATAGCGAAATTGATAAAGCATTCCGATGGGTGGTAAATGACCTTGATGCTACTAAAAAGACAATCAAGGAATATTTCCGCGCGTTGAAGTTCTTTTCTGACAACGATTTTGCTTTTATCAGTGTGCATAACGAAAGGTTGTTTAAGCAGAATGCCATTGTATTGCGAAAGATTGTAAAAATGCTCCAAGACATACGCCTTCGTACAAGCGAGAACTACCAAAACCAGCTTCTTGGAGACCTGTTTGAGGGTTTTCTTAACAAGGGAGTAAAACAAAGCGAAGGGCAATTCTTCACCCCGATGCCTATTGTCCGTTTCATTGTTTCTTCCTTGCCTCTTGAAAACATCATCAAGAACAATCAGGAACCGCCATTAGCCATAGATTATGCTTGTGGCGCAGGACATTTCCTTACTGAATATGCTTTTCGTATCAAAGAATTTGTGGGGAAATACCACGGAAATAATAGACTGAAAGATTTCTATGCCAACATATATGGTATCGAGAAGGAATACCGTCTATCAAAAGTTTCCAAAGTATCTGCTTTCATGTATGGCCACGATGATACAAACATCATATATGCGGATGCACTTGAAAAAATTAATGAACTGAGAGATGGAACGTTCAATGTTCTTGTTGCGAATCCGCCATATTCGGTTTCAGGATTCTTAGAAACG
Source organism: uncultured Porphyromonadaceae bacterium (assembly GCA_900547825.1). GTDB lineage: Bacteria > Bacteroidota > Bacteroidia > Bacteroidales > Muribaculaceae > Amulumruptor. Next base: position 25,403 of record URII01000004.1, on the reverse strand, counting down.
TTATCGGAGAAACAACGCAAACGTTATTCAATTTTCAACGATGACATAAATGTTGACAAGAACAATGCCATCGAAACTTTCTTTATTGAGCGGGCTGCGCAGTTATTAAAATCTGGCGGTGTGGCAGCTATTGTATTGCCAGTATCTGTTCTCACGAAGGATGGAATTTATACTCGTGCACGAGAGGTGATTCTTAAATCGTTTGATTTGATATCTTTGGTGAAGTTTGATAAAGGCACATTTGGGAAAACGAGTACGAATACAGTTGTGCTGTTCCTTCGTCGCAAGGAAACCAATACATCCGAATCCGAGCATTATTGGTGCCGAATGGAAGATTGGTTCAGCGGACGTGCTGAAACCGATTCTATTTATAAAGATTCCCATTTACTCGCGGCCTATTGCTGTCATATGGGATACAATATGGATGACTACAAACACTTCTTAAAAGGTTATATAGAGGACTCTCTCCAGTCTACTGAAATGTTTAAGTCGTACCATCGTGCTTTCTTCGGTAACGGTAGAAATGCAATGTCGGGCGTACTTGAAGCAGCTAAGAAAATCCGCACCCGTTTCAAATCACAGGAGAAATCAAAGGCATTCAAAAACAAGAGGGCAGAAGAACAGGATAAAATCAGACGTGAGACATTTCATTCTTTTGTAAAATCCATCGAACAAGATAAATTATTCTTTTTCATGCTGGCATATAATGCTCCTTGTCCGGTTCTTATCGTAAATATGCCATCAGGTACATCTGAAGGGAAAAAATTCCTCGGATATGAATGGAGCAATACTAAAGGGAATGAGGGAATTAAATACCTTCATATTGGCACATCCACAAATTCAACAGAGAATGGTAATTCCGATAATGAGGCTGACGATGACACGATGCAACAGATTCGAGGCATCAATGGTATTGTAACACCTCTATTTAACCCAGACAACCTCGCTGATTCAAATAAAATCAACTCACTGATTCGCTGTAATTTTATAGGGGAGGATTATATCATCCCTGATGATTGCGGAGAGTATTGCACTTTTGGGAATTTAGTGGATATGCTTGACTTCAAGTCCGTAGGGTTTAAGAAAGAATTCAAAACCAACTTTGCTTTCTCATTCAGACCGAAAACAAAGTATCCAATCGTAAAATTAGGCGATATTTTAGATGGAATTAATGGTGAAACCACAAAAATCGACACGAATAAGATTCAAGAAACAGGCAGGTATCCGGTCATTACCCAAGAAAAAGGTATCGTGGTGTCAGGATATTATGATGATAATCCAATCACAGATGTGCCATTGATTGTATTCGGCGATCACTCATGCACCTTTAAATATTTGGATGAGCCTTTTGTAAGAGGAGCTGATGGAACCCAACTTATAAAAATTTCAGATTCTTCTATTTCGCTCAAATATTTGTATTTTTACCTAAGTTCCCTTGATATAATTAATCACGGGAAATATGAACGTCATTTTAAATATCTGAAAAACTATTTCATCCCTAAACCAAACACGGCAATCCAGAATAAAATTGTGCAAGAATGTTCTCAATTAGATAGGGAATACCGTATAATTGAAGATGAAATACAAGAATTGAACGCAAGGATACTTTCATTGCAGAACAACATTAATGGGAATAACATATCTTTGGCAGGAATAATGCCCTTCGCCAATGAGAGAATTCCATATTCTCAAATTGCAGCGGACTCATTTGTGAGTACGGATAACATGCTTCCAGAATGTGCAGGTGTAAGACCGTATAATGGTTTGCCTGAAATCACAAACGTGATAGCCTATTATCCGGGGGATATATTATTGTCAAATATTAGACCCTATCTTAAGAAACTTTGGCTTGCAGATAGAGAGGGCGGATGCAACCCTGATGTTTTGGTGTTACACAATCTCAATCCCCAAGAGGTTGATTCAGCATTCGTATATTACGCCCTCCGTAGAAACGAGTTTTTTGATTATATCATGCAGGATGTTTCCGGTATGAAGATGCCTCGTGGTCGTAAAGATACAATTGAAAAATTTGAGATAGTCTTACCAAAAGATATAGAGGAACAGCGAAGAATCGCATCCGAGTTTATAGCTATTGATACTGAAATAGCAAGGCTTCGTGGTATACAGGCACAGATTCCGTCTAAGAAACAAGCCATTCTTGATAAATATCTTAATTAGATATGTTTAGTCTTGATTTGTATGGAAATCGTTGATAAACTACTCTTAAACTTCGATGATGTCTTTGGCGATAAACCATTAGAAATGGATGCTAAAGATTTACTGAAGTATGTACCACGTGAGCATGCTATTCGTATTGGACTGCTATTATCGAATACGACAAAGGATATTCCTGCTGATGAAACTATCCATAATCTTGGTTTTGAAACAACATTACCACCAGATATTATAGAACAGCTATTGAACAGACCAATTCATAATGCAGAATATGAACTTGAATTGACTAATGTTCAAACAGGTTTAGAACTCCTTAAAAACGCATACAGCATTTCTCCAAAAGATTTCAAAAGTCCAAGAAATATCTTTGAGATTAACTTTGCGTTGTTACTTGCTATTCTGAAGATAAATAGTGAATTATTAAAAAATAATCCAAGATTCAAAGATAAGTCGGGTGATAAATTTTACAAACATATCAGGTCAAAAAAATATGAAATAGACCCAAGGATAAGCTTATACTCAACATTTTATAGAGCACTCATGCTTAATCGTTTTTTCAATACATCTTCTGACAAGTGGCGAAAATTGCGTGATACCTTTCTAAACACACATAATCTCTCATCTTTTGCGGATTATATTAATATAATTGATTATCTTACTAAAGATATACCTTTTGAGCCGCGCAAAACGAATGTCATTTTTAGGTTTCACTCCAAAGGATATATGACGGATTTTTTAGATAGAATATCACTAACATTGGAGGAAATAGTCTCACTAAAAGAGAATGTTGATTATACTGCATTTAAGAATAAGCCTTTTGTAAAGTTACGCAATTATCATTATGGGGTGATATCGAATGTGTTTGTAAGTAACTTGTTTTACTTACACTTTCGTTTTGCGCTCTCTAAAATAAATTCGGAGACAGGTGTATTTAAAAATTTTCAGGTAGCATTCACAACTGAATTTATTCAGAATTTTCTATTTACTGGTTTGTTGGAATATACATTCTGTAAGGAGGGACTTTTATTGACAGATACAGATTGTCATAACCGAATCAAGTATGCGAAGCAAATGTATAAACTGTTGCCCTCATATGGGAAATGCTCTTTTGAAAGCCTGACAAATTCGCCTCCAGATGGATATTTTAGAAAAGACAATAAAATTTTATTATTTGAATGTAAAGGAATGATGATTAGCCAAGAGGCTATATTAAATCCATCCGAGTGCGCGAAGGTAGTTTATAAGAGTTTAATTGGAAATCATGGCACGGGCCAACTTCTTAGAAATTGCGATAGAATAGAGAAACATCAATTTCTTTGGGACGAAATCAATTTAGAAAATCTTGAAGTATACCCAATACTTTTGTGTGATGATTACAATTTTTCTTCAGATGGATTCAATCGACTTCTAAATGAGGCTATAAAGGATGAATTGAATACCATTACTCATCCCATTACTGTATTGGATATGGATACATTTATATTAGCGTCAGACTTAATCAAGAGTGGTATGATCGATATTTTTTCTGAGATTAAAAATTACCATGCTTATTGTCAAAAACGTTTGTCTGGGTATAGTTATACTTTTACGGAACTTTTACATTGTCAAGATATTTCATTTTCGGTTTTCTTGATGAGTCGATATGAACTTAAATCTCCTGAAATAATTAACGACTTTATCAAAGAATTAGCAGGATGACTATTGATGATATAAAGGCATTGATTGCGGAGGACGAATCGCGGACTTTGGAACTGAAGAAGATTACCGACGAGTTGAAAGACGGTATGCATTCGGCGTGTGCGTTTCTCAATATCGACAACCATCACATTTATACTAACCCTTAGTTATGATGCAAGCACCTCCATTTACAGTTTCACCACTGGCAATCAATCTCATTGCTGAGATTTCGGCTCTGCTTGAGCGGTATGCCATCGCTCTTGAAAATGAGGACGGATTGCGTCTGCGCAAGGCGAATCGTATCAAGACTATCCATAGTTCTCTTGCCATTGAGGGCAATACGTTGTCGGAAGATGAGGTAGCCGATATTATCAACGGCAAGAATGTAGTTGCCCCGATACGTCAGATTCAGGAGGTGAGGAATGCAATCAAGGCGTATGAACTTTACAGCTTTATCCATCCGTTCAGCGATGGCAACGGACGTACCGGGAGATTATGGCAATCACTTATATTGGGTAGGCTTAATCCCGTTTTTGAACATCTACCGGTGGAAAATATGGTTTTCTCCAATCAACAACGATACTATGATGCAATTGCCGTTTCCACTGCCGCCGGACAATCGGGACCGTTCATTGACTTTATGCTGACAGAAATCCGTGACACACTTGAAAAGCATAAGGAAACGGAAAAAGTTCCTAATAAAGTTCCTCACAAAGTTCCTAATAAATCAGAATCTAATGTTCTTGACCTATTGCTGAAAAGACCTAACCTCACAGCATCCGCAATAGCCAAAGAAATTGGAATTACGGACCGTGCTGTCAGAAAAATTATCAGTTCACTGAAAGAACAAGAATTGGTGCAGCGCGTCGGAAGCAATAAATCAGGCTATTGGAAAGTGAATTGCAAATAAATATACCAAAAGGAATATGAGCGAATTTGATGAGTATATAGTGCATGGTGAACTGGGGCAGCGGGAGAAGGCTGACGCTTGGCAGACGGCTATTGGCTTGCAGGATGTCGATGGGTTGAAGGTGTCGCCTTATCTTGTCGAAACCGCACGCCGCCATATCGAAGGCGATGTGAGCATTGATGAGGCGCGGGCTCTTATCAGACAGTATTATCAGTCAAAATCGGCTCATGATGCCGTTGATGAAGAGGCCGACGTGGCAAGCAGCAATATAGCGAAAATCATCAATGAACCCTCGTTTGCTTTCTCCGTGGTGGGACTCACTACGATTCATAAACGTATATTTGAGGGGATATTCAAGTTTGCGGGCAAGATCCGCGACGTGGATATCTCGAAGAAAGAATGGGTATTGGGAGGCGATGCGTCCGTCAGTTATCAACCGGCTTTCAATCTTCGGGAGGCGATTGAGTATGATCTTGACAAGGAAAAGGGATTTGATTATACCGGGCTGCAAATCAATGAAATAATACGGCATATTTCCGGCTTTGTTGCCGACCTTTGGCAAATACACCCTTTCAGGGAGGGGAACACACGCACTACGGCTGTCTTCTTGATAAAGTATCTGCGCTCTATGGGCGTACAAGCTTCAAACGAGATGTTCAAGCGTCATTCATGGTATTTCCGCAACGCTCTTGTCCGTGCATCCTATAAAGGACTGAATATTCAGCCTACAACCGAGTTTGTTGAACTATTCCTCCGTAACGTGATTCTTGGTGAGTCAAATGAACTAAGCAACCGCTCAATGCTTGTAAGTGCCGGTGATTCGAATATTCAAAGTATCACTACTGATGATTCAAAGTCTCAATTTGATACTTTGAACTGTACTTTGGAAGAACTGTCGGTTCTGCGGTTGATAACAGCCAATTCCAAAATCACCCAAATGGAACTTGCAAAAGGAATAAAGAAATCAACAGCCACTGTAAAACGAATCACCTCCTCTCTCGCGGCGCGCGGCATTATCATTCGCCGTAACGGGCGCCGCAACGGCTGGTGGGAAATACCATCAGTAGGAAAAGAGTAGTTTTACGGACTGCATAGCCATATATGATGCTTGTGTGTTAATTGCCGGGCAGGGAGTTTTAGGGATTTTGACGGGTCGGGATAATTGCTTAACTTTGCAGCCTGAAATTTGACGGGGGAGGCCCCGCGCTATACCATGAGCCATGCACGTACGCCAGCACGGCTCATTCTGTTTTTAAGTCTACAATCAAATCACATTATATATAATATGACATTTTCAGGAGCAGTTGATTTCAGGCCGAAGCTCGTTTCGGCCCTGCGGCATTATTCGTTTTCTAAATTCAAGGATGACCTGACTGCCGGAGTGGTGGTGGGCATAGTGGCTCTGCCGCTTGCCATAGCGTTCGCCATAGCGAGTGGCGTAAGTCCTACGGTGGGACTCGTAACTGCCATCATAGGTGGTTTCCTCGTGTCGGCTCTCGGAGGCAACAGTGTGCAGATCGGAGGCCCCACAGGAGCGTTCATAGTAATAGTCTACAACATAATAGCCACTTACGGTTTGGAGGGATTGGCTGTGGCCACGCTCATGGCCGGTCTGATACTGGTCATGCTCGGGTTGTTCCATCTCGGCACGGTGATAAAGTTCATACCGTATCCTATTGTGGTGGGGTTCACAGCCGGTATCGCGCTTACCATATTCTCCACGCAGATAAATGACTTTTTCGGCCTTGGCCTGCGCAATATTCCGAGTGAGTTTCTGCCTAAATGGTGGATGTATATCAATAATTTCGGTTCCGTGGACTGGCCTACGCTGCTTGTAGGTGTCGGCTCGCTTGTGGTGATAATCGGTTCGCGTTACATATCCAAGAAAATTCCGGGGGCACTCCTCGCCATAATAGTGGTAACGGCTGCTGTATATATAATTAAATGTGTGACGGGCCACGGTGTGGTGGAAACAATAGGTGACCGGTTCGGCAATTTGCCCACTGATATTCCTCAACCTCACGGTTTCGCGCTTAACATGGCTACCATAAATATGCTGCTACCATCCGCATTCACAATCGCCATACTCGGAGCCATAGAATCGTTGCTCTCGGCCACGGTGGCCGATGGTGTGACGGGTTCGCGCACCAACAGCAACACCGAACTGATAGGGCAGGGGGTGGCCAATATCGTGGTGCCTTTCTTCGGCGGAATACCTGTTACCGGCGCCATAGCCCGCACCATGACCAATATATCCAACGGAGGCCGTACGCCTGTGGCCGGCATAGTGCATACGTTTGTGTTGCTGCTGATATTCCTTTTCCTTATGCCGCTGATCAACGAGATACCTATGGCCTGTCTCGCGGCTGTGCTTATCGTGGTGGCTTACAACATGAGCGGCTGGCGCACTATCCGGGCCATATTCCATAATCCCGGGAGCGACATATCCGTGCTTGTGGTCACATTCCTGCTCACGGTGATATTCGACCTCACCATAGCCATAGAGATCGGCTTGCTGCTTGCCGTGATCCTGTTCCTGCGCCGCGTTATGGAGAACACCTCCATAAAGGTGTATGGCGATCAGCTTGATGCAGCCGAAGGCACCGACCTCACTGTGCATGAAGTGCTCGACGTTGTTAAAGGTGTGTCGGTGTATGAGATCGACGGGCCGTTCTTTTTCGGCGTGGCCACCAAGTTTGACGAGATGATGCGTTCCACTTTGGCCGATAAGCCGCTGGTGCGCATTATCCGCATGCGCAAGGTGCCGTTTATTGACTCCACGGCCATACATAACCTTGAGATTCTCATTAAGTCGTCGCAAAGCGAGGGGATCCACGTGGTGCTGTCGGGAGTCAACGACAATGTGCGCCACTCATTAGAGGCAGCCGGCGTAAGCCGTCTTCTTGGCGAGGACCATATCTGCGACCATATCACTAAAGCTGTGGCCACGGCCAATGCCTTGGTGGCGCAGATACGCAGTGAGGCCTGAAAATATTGCACGAAACGTTAAAGGGTGAGCAAAAAATCTACAAAATTTAAGATTATTTTATCAGTTCATATTGGGCCACAAAAAAAATCCTAAAAAAAGTTTGGCGGGTTAGTTTTTTGTATTACCTTTGCGGTGTTTTTGAAGCTAAACAAAATTGTTTTATTATTTAATTACTTATCGAAAATGAAAAAGTTAGTTTTACTGCTCGCTGTTGCTTTCAGCGCATCTCTTTTCTCATGTGGCAGCTCTGACAAGAAAGCTGAGGCTGCTGATTCAGCTGCTCTTGATTCAGCAACTGTTGTTGAGACAGTAGTTGAGGAAGTTGTTGACTCTGTTGTCGCTCCCGCTGACTCTGTTGCCGCTCCCGCTGACTCTGTAAAATAATCAGGGTTCGATAGAAAGCAACCGCTTCTAACGAAGAGAAATAGCTACCACATTGACGGATGATAGTTCCGCATGTGGCAGCTTTTTCGTTTTATACCACCACAGAGACTGTTGGTAGTTTCTGTGGTGGAAATTTATTTTCCGGTGATTATTTCTTTTATCTGGGCGAGCCGGTTGAGGGCCTCAAGAGGGGAGAGGTTGTTGATGTCAATGCCAAGAATCTGGTCGCGCACATCTTCGAGCACAGGGTCGTCGAGCTGGAAAAACGACAGCTGTACGCCCGCTTCGGCCGGTCGGTTGGAGTCGGCCAAGGTGCGCCGCACATTCTCACGTTGGGTGAGCGCATCGCCCGCGCTGTTTGCCTCCAAGCGTTTCAGCACCTCATCGGCGCGCCGCACTATGGAGCGGGGCATTCCGGCGAGTTTGGCCACATGTATGCCGAAACTGTGTTCTGAACCACCTTTTTCAAGTTTGCGCAGAAACACCACCTTGCCGTCGATCTCGCGCACGGCGATATTGTAGTTTACGATCCGCTCGAGCAGCCCTTCCATTTCGTTAAGTTCGTGGTAGTGGGTGGCAAACAGGGTCTTGGGATGTGACTCGCCGTGGTTGTGGATATGCTCCACGATGGCCCAGGCTATGGAAATGCCGTCGAATGTGGATGTGCCGCGGCCCAGCTCGTCGAACAGGATAAGCGAGCGGCGTGACATGTTGTTGAGGATCGAGGCGGCTTCAATCATCTCTACCATGAATGTGGATTCGCCGAGCGATATGTTGTCGCTTGCCCCCACACGGGTGAATATCTTGTCGACCACACCTATCCGCGCCGAATCGGCGGCTACGAAACAGCCTATCTGCGCCATGAGTGTGTTGAGGGCCGTGAGGCGCAGGAGTGCCGATTTACCCGACATGTTAGGGCCGGTTATCATCATAACCTGTGTATGGTCATTGTCGAGCCTTACGGTGCTGGCTATATAGCTTTCGCCGGGAGGCAGCTGCTTTTCGATTACCGGATGGCGCCCTTCGACAATGTCGATGGACAGTGAGTCGTCCACTATCGGGCGGTTGTAGCGGTTCTCGATGGCTGCGGTGGTGAATGAGGCCAATACATCTATTCGCGCCACCATCGATGCGTCAAGCTGCATTGTGGGTATGAATTGTGCTATATCCGATATGAGCGAGTTGAACAGCCGGGCTTCTATCGTGTCGATCTTGTCCTGAGCGCCGAGTATTTTCTCCTCGTATTCTTTCAGCTCGGGGGTTATGTAGCGCTCGGCGTTGACAAGAGTCTGCTTGCGTATCCAGTCGGAGGGCACTTTGTCGCGGTGGGTGTTGGTCACCTCTATATAATACCCGAACACGTTGTTGAATCCTACTTTGAGCGACGATATGCCTGTGGCCTCGCTTTCGCGGGCCTGGATTTTCAGCAGGTAGTCTTTTCCGGAAGAAGCTATGGAGCGCAGTTCGTCAAGCTCCGGATCCACTCCTTCGCGTATCACATGCCCACGGCCGAGTGCTCCGGGGGGATCATCGACGATTTCGGCGGCAAGACGGTTCCGCAGCGAATCGCACGTGTTGATCTGGTCGGCCAACGCGCGGAGTGCCGGCTCATCGGCGCTGCCGCACATCTGCTTTACCGGCACGAGCGCTTCCATCGAATTACGGAGTTGCCCTACCTCCCGCGGCGAGATGCGCCCTGTGGCCACCTTGCCGAGCAGGCGTTCAAGGTCACCTACCTGCTGGAGGGCTGAGGTGACGGCCTCACGCTCGTCGGGATCGCGGAAAAAGTATTGCACCACATCAAGGCGCCGGTTTATGGCGGTCACATCGATAAGCGGAAACAGTATCCATCTGCGCAGCATCCGGGCGCCCATCGGGGTCACTGTGCGGTCAATCACATCCAGAAGGCTGTGCCCCTCCTCGCCCATGGCGCTGACAAGCTCGAGGTTGCGGATGGTGAAATTGTCGAGCCGTACATAGGTATTCTCGTCAATGCGCGACAGCGATGTGATGTGCCCTATGCTGGTGTGGCTCGTTATGTCGAGATAATGGAGTACGGCTCCTGCTGCTATAACGGCAAGTTCCATTTTGTGGATGCCGAACCCTTTAAGCGACCCGGTCTCGAATTGCTTCAGGAGCCTGTCCATAGCGGCGGTGGATGTGAATATCCAGTCGTCGAGTTCCGACACGAGAAAGCGTCCCGGCATACGGGTTTCGAGAGCGCCCCGTTTGCCGCGCTCCACGAGCACCTCCTTGGGGGCGAAACGTGTGAGCAGTTTCTCCACATAGTCGTCGTTGCCCTCGGCAGCTATGAATTCGCCGGTGGATATGTCAAGGAAGCTGATCCCCGTGCGGTCCTTTGTGAAGTGCAGGGCCGCGAGGAAGTTGTTCTGTCTGTGGTCAAGTATGTTGTCGTTTATGGCCACGCCCGGAGTCACCAGCTCTATGATGCCGCGTTTCACAAGTTTTTTTGTGAGTTTGGGATCCTCGAGCTGTTCACATATCGCCACACGTTTGCCGGCCCTTACCAATTTAGGCAGATATGTGTCGAGGGCATGGTGTGGAAAGCCTGCGAGCTCCACATGCTGTGCCGATCCGTTGGCACGGCGTGTCAGCGTTATACCAAGAATCTCCGACGATGCGATGGCGTCGTCGGAGAAAGTCTCGTAAAAATCTCCTACCCTGAAAAGCAATATGGCGTCGGGATGTTTGGCTTTCATCTCGAAATATTGCTTCATCAACGGGGTCTCAACCACTTTTTTAGCCATAGGCAGCTGTGAATATTTTTTTAGCGTGCGGTTTGCAAACGCTTATTAAACAAAAGAATGGAGCGGGTTTAGGCCCGCTCCGTTTTTGGTCCGATATTTTACGGTCAGTCCTCTTTTATCAGCTCCATGCCGCGCATGATGGCGTCGCGGTTGAGCGGAATGAGGTGGTGGTGACGTTCGGGAAGGGTTTTCTGGAGGCCTTTGAGCACAGCGTCAATGGGCACCACGGGAATTACTTTCAGCAGGCATCCGAGCAGGATCATGTTGTAAGTCTTGGTGTTGTTCATCTCAAGAGCCACATCCATAGCGTTTACGGCATAGCAGCGTATGTCGGTGCGGGTGGGGCGGTGGTGGATACCGTAGGGGTCGTAGATGAGGACTCCGCCGGGTTTCACTTTCGATTCGAATTTATCAAGACTCTGCTGGTTGAGGATAACGGCAGCGTCGTAGGTGTCGAGCACAGGCGATGAAATGGGTTCGTCGCTGAGGATCACGGTCACGTTGGCCGTTCCGCCGCGCTGTTCCGGGCCGTAAGCGGGCATCCAGGTGACTTCAAGGTTGTCCATCAGGCCGGCATAGGCGAGTATTTTTCCCATGGAAAGCACGCCCTGACCGCCGAATCCGGCTATTATGATTTCTTGTTTCATGTCGGTAGTTGGATAATTTAAGATTACTTGACGGTGTTTTTGAGATCACCCATGGGATATTTGGCAAACATGTGCTCCTCCATCCATTTGTTGGATTTGTCGGGCGACATTTTCCATCCCGAGTTGCAGGTTGCCACAACTTCCACCACGGAGGTGCCGCAGCCGTTCATGGCATTCTGGAATGCTTTTTTGAGCGCGTTCTTGGTTTTGCGCACGGCGCCTGCGGTGTGCACACTCTGGCGTGTAACGTAGCATGTGCCGTCGAGTTCGCAGAGCAGGTTGCTTATTTTCAGGGGATAACCGTTGAGATCCACGCGGCGTCCGTAAGGGGTGGTGGCGGTTTTCATTCCTTCAAGGGTGGTGGGAGCCATCTGGCCACCGGTCATGCCGTATATACCGTTGTTGATGAATATTATCACGATGTTTTCGCCTCGGTTGGCGGCATGGATTGATTCGCAAGTGCCTATTGCGGCGAAGTCGCCGTCGCCCTGATAGGTGAACACCATGCGGTCGGGCATAAGGCGCTTCACTGCCGATGCAATGGCGGGAGCGCGTCCGTGGGCTGCTTCGATCCAGTCCACATCAATATAATTGTAGGCAAACACGGCGCAGCCTACCGGGGCCACACCTATGGTCTTCTCTTCGAGGCCAAGTTCCTCGATCACTTCCGCCACGAGTTTGTGGACTACTCCGTGGGAGCACCCGGGGCAGTAGTGCATGGTATTGTCGTTAAGCAGCTCGGGGCGCTTGTAGACGATGTTTTCAGGTTTTTTGATATCTTCGATAGTCATAACTAACTGTGCGATAGATGTTGGGATGAGTTTTAGGAATAAAGTTCAGGCCATGTGGCGCGTTGTCATTTCCCGGCTTCGGGGAAATCGCGTTTGAAAGCCTCGAGAATTTCGGCAGGGTTGAGCACGATACCGCCCATGCGTCCGTAGTGGTACACGGGCACCCGGCCGTTTACGGCGAGTTTCACGTCCTCTATCATCTGTCCGGCGTTGAGTTCCACCGTCAGGATGCCTTTTACCCGCTTCGACAGGTCAGCTATGGCTTTGGTCGGGAACGGCCAGAGGGTGATGGGGCGAATGAGCCCGATCTTGAGGCCCTGGGCACGGGCTTCCTCTATGGCTTTGAGGCATATACGGGCTATACTGCCGAATGCCACCATGAGATACTCTGCATCGTCGGTGTAATATTCCTGATAGCGCACTTCGTTTTCTTCTATACGGCGATAGGTTTCCTGAAGGCGTTCGTTGTTTTTCTCCATTGCCGCGCTCTCAAGCTCGAGAGTGGTCATAACATTGGGGCGGCGTGTTTTCGGACGGCCTGTTACAGCCCAGGGGCATTGTTCGGCTATTTCAGCGTCAGTGCGGCGTTTGCGGGGTTCGGGAAGAACCACTTTCTCCATCATCTGGCCTACGATACCGTCGGCAAGGATCATGGCGGGAGTGCGGTATTTGAAAGCAAGGTCGAAGCCTAAGCCTACGAAATCGGCCATCTCCTGAACTGACGACGGTGAGAGCACGATAAGGTGGTAGTCGCCGTGGCCTCCGCCTTTGGTGGCCTGGAAATAATCGGCCTGTGAGGGCTGGATGGTACCGAGGCCGGGGCCGCCGCGCATCACATTTACTATAAGGGCGGGCAGTTCGCCTGCGGCGATATATGATATTCCTTCCTGCTTGAGGCTGACACCGGGCGATGACGATGAGGTCATCACGGCTTTGCCGCATGCGGCGCCACCGTAAACCATGTTGATGGCGGCCACTTCACTCTCGGCCTGAAGCACTACCATACCGGTGGTTTCCCAGGGCATGAGTTCTTCAAGGGTTTCAAGTACTTCGCTTTGAGGGGTGATGGGATATCCGAAATAGCCGTCGCAGCCGTAACGCACTGCGGCGTGGGCGATGGCCTCGTTACCCTTCATCAATTTTACTTCTTCCATAAGGAAATGTTTTAGGGTGTGTGGGGTGGATTGTTGATTAGTTTGATGGTTTGTCGGGAAAGCCGTGGTCTACGGTCATTCCACTACACGATAGACAGTTATGCAGCCGTCGGGACATACTACGCCACATGCGGCGCAACCCACGCATTTTTCAGGATGGGCCGCGAAGGCGAAATGATAGCCGCGGTCGTTGACCTCCTTGGGCTGGAGGAGCAGGACGTCGGCCGGACAAGCGACCACGCACAGGTCACAACCTTTGCAGCGATCGATGTTGATGTCTACAGCGCCATGTACTTTAGCCATAATCAGATTTTGTGTTTAGCGGTTAGGTAATTCAGATTGTTGTTTATGGGATCAAATCAGATTGATTGCACAAAAATAAAAAATATATTTAAGAATACAAACGCTTTTAACATTCTGTTAACCATTGGCCCACAATCCTCCTGACTGCGCAATCCCATCATTCCCTATATTGTAAGCTTTATATGAAGGTAAAATAAAGTGAAATAACGGTTAAAGTTTGGCCGGGTGCGAAATAATGGCTAAATTCGCGCGTTTAAATCTCAGGTAATTATTCCCCAAGCATGAGACAACTTAAAATCACAAAATCAATTACGAACCGCGAGAGCGCCTCGCTTGACAAGTATCTTCAGGAAATAGGCCGTGAGGATCTGATCTCCGTGGAGGAGGAAGTGGAGCTCGCGCAAAAGATTCGTGAAGGCGATGAGCGCGCCCTCGACAAGCTCACCCGTGCCAACCTACGCTTCGTGGTGTCGGTGGCCAAGCAGTACCAGAATCAGGGACTCAGCTTGCCCGACCTTATCAACGAAGGCAATCTCGGCTTGATTAAAGCGGCACAGAAGTTTGACGAGACGCGCGGATTTAAATTCATTTCCTATGCCGTGTGGTGGATCCGTCAGTCGATTCTTCAGGCTTTGGCCGAACAGTCGCGCATAGTGCGCCTGCCTCTCAACCAGGTGGGTTCCCTCAATAAAATATCCAAGGCATTGCAGAAGTTCGAGCAGGAAAACGAGCGTCGCCCGTCGCCCGAGGAGCTTGCCGAGCGTCTTGATGTGCCTGTGGAAAAAATAGCCGATTCGCTAAAGGTGTCGGGGCGGCATATATCCGTCGACGCTCCTTTTGTGGAAGGTGAGGACAACAGTCTCCTCGACGTGCTCACTAACGATGATTCGCCCATGGCAGACAGCACTCTTACTCAGGAGTCATTGTCGAAAGAGGTGGACCGCGCCTTGCGTCAGCTTCATGAGCGCGAACGCGAGATACTCAAGATGTTCTTCGGCATAGGGTGTCAGGAAATGACCCTTGAGGAGATCGGTGCCAAGTTTGATCTTACGCGCGAGCGTGTGCGTCAGATCAAGGAAAAGGCTATCCGTCGCCTGAAAGGCCAGAAAAGCCGCCTGCTCAAAACCTACCTCGGGCAGTAACTACATTATAATATAAAGATTCAGGCGGTTCCGCGTCCTCAGGCAATAAGCCGTGGCGCGGAACCGCCCGTTTTAATAGAATCCTATGGGCGCGGTAGGGGGATGAGGCGGGAGATGGCGGCGCGAAGGCGCGACAGAAACGGTTTCCGGCGCGGGGGTGCCGAGGCAATCCGCGCCACGGCAGCGTCGATGGCCGCGTCATCGGAGTAGCCTGGATATTTTTTCAACCGGTTTCGTACATAATCCTCCCGCTCGGTATCACCTTCGGCAGCCACGGCCATGTGTAGCAGTATGTTGACCGAGGCATTACGGAGTCCTTCGGTTATATCGGGCCGGTGGGCGAAGTGTTTCATGAGGTGCTCGCGCACTTTCAGGGCCATGTTGAGCTGGGTGTAGCGTTCGGCCCTGCTCCATGTGCCTCCGGCTCCGCTTATGCGGTACACACCCATGGGACGTCGGAAATAACGTATTGTGCCGTTGGCGGCATAGAGCATGTGCATGGCATAGTCGAGCAGCCGTATGTCCCTGATCCAAGCCGGCAGCCCGGTCAGATCCACAGCATCCTTGCGGTAGAGCACTGATGCGTTGGTTATGAAATTGGCGCGGCTCAGATCCCGTATGTCGGTAAGCACGGACTGACCGCCGTTGCTCAGGCTCATGGTCCGGTCGCTTTCATAGAAATTTATCATACGGTGGAATGTCACCGCACATTCAGGGTGCTGTTCCATATAGCCCACCTGCATGGCGAGCTTGCGTCGGCAGATCCAGTAATCATCGCCGTCGCAGAGTGCCATGTAACGTCCCCGGCAGTAGCTGAAAGCCTTGATATAGTTGGCCTGTAGCCCTATGTTGGAGGCATTGCGGTAAAGTTTTATGATGTGGGGGTAGCGGCGCTGCCACTCTTCGGCTATGGAATAGGTGGTGTCAGTGGATGCGTCATCCGATATTATTAGCTCAATGTCAAAATCCGCGCGTTGTCTCACCACGCCTTTTATGGCGGTGGCTATCTCCTTGGCCTGATTGTAGGTGATCATTACCACGCTCACCATGGGGCGTTTCTCTGTGGTGGTGTCCATATATCTGTTGTTTAGGGCAAATTTACGAAGAAATCCGGGCTATCCCAAATTATATATGTTTGCCGCCCGGATAATTTGAGAATCCGGGCGGCAGTATTGAGGGTTATGTTGTCGGCGGTCAACGCACGAGTACTTTATGTGTCGTGCCGTTTACTTTCACCATATATACACCGGCATTTACCGTAACAGTAAGGGAGTTGCGCCCCGAGCATGAGAATACAAGAGCACCTGTGGCATTGAATACATCCACCCGGGAGCCGTCGGCGCCGGTAACTGTGATTGCGCCTTTCATTCCGAGTACTTTCACGGCAGTGCCGGCAGTGTCGGGTCCTATGGTGTCAATTCCCGACAGGAACGGGTCGCACGGGTCGGAAAGCTGCGACTCTCCCGCATTATATACGGCTGACACGTGGTAGGTGTGCTGACGGTTTACAGGCTGGTTGTCAGTAAATGTGTTCCCGGCAATCAGTTCGGTATTGAGCCGGATCATGTCGCGGTACACGTTGTATCCTTTGATAGTCAGGTCGGGCAGCGGTGAGGAAGCGGAAAGGAACTCGAAGTCATCCACCATGAATGCCAGCATGTTCTTTGATGTGCAGCGCACGGCGAAGTATTTCGTGCCTTCCGGAACAGTGTAGGTGTATCGGGTCCATGTGGTGGGCACCTCTTTTTCGCCTCCTATGCGGGTGAATTCATACGGGCTTGTGCCTGCTGTGGAGTAGAGCACATCGAACGATTCGAGACCGTAGAGGCCTATGTGGCTTTTGGCAAAGAAGGTGATCTCCTGTTCGCCGTCCCACAGCATTGGGGTGATTAGCCAGTCGTTGTTTTCATTTTTGGTCGATGGGAACGAAACCATGGCTTTCACTCCGGAATTGGCCTGATAAGGTGTCTGCATGCGCCGAGTGTCGAGCACTATGAAGCTGAACGCCTCACCGTTGTGCGGGAACTCATTGTCCTCTATCACATAGTTCTCTTCGCCGTCAAGGTCGTGCATTGTCCAGTCGCCCACGTTGTCGATGGCGAATGATTCGTAATCCTCGAAGCTGTCGAAGGTAGGCTCGGGTTTGGGCCGGGAGGTATCGGGTGTCTCCCAGGTGAGCAGTACATTTCCTGTGGATTCGTCCACTGATCCGTTAAGTCCCGGCACAGTGGGATAGTTGGGGAGGGTAAGGAATGTGACTTTGGTTTCCGATTCGTTGTCGTCAAGGTTGCCGTCACCGTCAACATTGACACGTACCTTGTATTCACACTCTTTGGGATTGTTGACGCCGAGTTCGTTTGTGAATGTGAATGTGCGGTACTCGCCAAGGCTTATCGGGGTGCCGGAAAGGGTCTTCACGGGCTGCCCGTTCAGCAGAAGGTCTATTGTGTAATCGTTTTCGGTGTTTACGCCGCGGTTCTCTATCTCGGCAGTAACCTCATGTGTTTCGGCTGTCTTTACTCTTGAGGGGGTCACAATACCTGTCACGGCCAGATCGTGGTCATGCACATTGTAGAGCGTTATGGCGTCGAACATTGTATAGAAATGGTTGCCCATTACGGTTTCGAATGCTATCTGTATGGTCTTGCCCTTATAGGCGTCGAGAGGTATGAATACACGCTGCCATCCGCCTTTACCTTTGGGGGCGGTGGTGTAGAATGTGGCTATCGTAGCGAATTCCTCTGGATCGCCGGCTTCGCGTGCCATTACAATTATGGTTTCCGGCTTGTCATTTTCCTCCCAGGCCCAATATGCGAAACGCAGATATGGATTTTTAGCGGAGCTTATGTCGACCTTGCCGCTCATGAGGCGTGTGCGGTCGCCTGATTTCTTACATAATGAACCGATATAGCCGCCGTCGCCGTCGAAAGCGTCGATGGAGCCGCCCGACGATTCGAGGTCAAGGGTTCCCCAGTCCGATTCTTCCGACAGATTCTTCTTGCCCCAGTGGAATGACAGGTCAGCTCCCGGAGCCGATTCATAGAAAGGTATGGCATACGGTTCGCCTACAGGTATCATGCCGGTATTGGCATATCCGGCACTCTGGCCATATCGTCCGGTGCGGGTGAATACTCCGTAGTAGGCGAAATCCTGTCCTTCGGGCACGGCATGTACGTCAATTGATGTTCCGGTTATGTCGCGCTGGACTATTGAGGTGGCATCGGCCACAAAGTAAGTTACTGTGCCTTCCGGATATATTTTGCCGTAAATGTCCTCGGTTACCGGTTCCCATGCCACTTTCACCATGCCCAACATTTCGGGATCCTCGGTAATTGTGGCTTTGGCGGGAGCCTTGGGGGTGGTGAATCCCACATATACCTGCTCTGATACGGGCTGGCTCTGTCCTGCTCCGTTGGAGGCCGTCACGGTGTATACACGCATGCCTTCCGTAACAGGATCGTCGGTATAGGTAAGCGCGGTCCCCGGGGCCGGATTCTCGAAAGTCTTTATCACGGTTCCGTCGCGGCTGATTTCTATTTTTGAAATTGATGTCAGCTGCCCGTTATCGTAGGTGGTGGAAGGGGCGGTGAATGTTATATCCACTTTCGCTGCGCCGTGAATATCGGCTACCGGAGCAAAATCGGCTATGGCTGCGGGGGCCGATTCGGATGATGTGCAGTCCACCTTTATGTTGTCGGCATACATTGTCCATCGCAGCGGCTCGCTCACTGCATGTATTCCTATATAATAGGCTCCTGTCTCCTGTACTGTGACTTCGAATGTGTATTCTTTCGGTGAGTCCTCCTGAAGGTTGGTGCGTTCGAGCAGCACTCGGGTCATTCCGGCGGCTGTCGGAGCTGAACCTAACCATACCTCCGCCCGTTCCTCATAGCGTGCGCTCCGGCGCCATAGATCCATGCTTATGGTATAGACTTTCCCTTTTTCAAGCAACAGTCCCGGAGTGATCAGCCAGTCGTCCTTGTCGATGACGCCACTTTTCGTACTTCCTGACTTCATGCATTCGTTTTCGGAATCATATTCCCATATCCGCTCGTCGTTGTCACCGTCAATTATTGTGAATGCACTGATGTCGGGTGATGAGAAATCATTTGACCAGGGCACTGTGAAAGGTGCGCCAGCCTCATGTTTTACAGCTTTTGTAACTCCTGCAGGAGTGGACGTTTCCTTTATCCGGTCGCCATGCTTCAGTAGTAGTCCCGGGTTGACTAACGTGGCAAATGTCATGCCTTCTGCATGTAATGTGTGGCTTTTGGCATGCGGAATTTCTGCTGTTGCTGTTAGCGAACATGCTGCCAAGGTTGCAATTAGTAGGGTTGTTCTCATGTGATGTGGGAATGTGTAAATGAGTTTTATGGATATCTGCCCACAAAGATAATGTTTATTTATGTATTGAAGATGTCTTTAATGAAAAAAATATTCATCATTGCAAACTTTTTGTCATGGGATGTAGCGAAATGTGATGCGGCGGCAATCCGAAGACTGCCGCCGCATGTAATTGTTGAAAAAGCTGTCGTTAATTGTTTTTTGCTGATAGTTAGTTTATGTTCTTGAGTGTGGTCGCTCCGTGAAAGGTCGATTCAAGAAAACCCTTGGGATTGTCACTGCGCCATTTGAGACCGTTGAGTTCGGATGTTTCGGATACGATGAGCGACGATTGGTTTACATCCTTTGATGCGGAGTGCCAGTCGAGGCAGCCTACCGAGGTGTGGTTGGAAAGTTTGATCCAGCCATGATCCAGGGTGTGCAGGGATATGAAACCGATACGGCTTTTGTCGATTTCAAGACCGCGCGTCAGATTGTTGATGTTCAGGGTGTCGGCAGCCATTCCCGTGATTGTCAGGGATCCGGCAGCGGGCGCATTGATCTGTTTTGCCGGGCGTGGCAGGATAACCGTTATTCTGACATCTGACTCTATCCTCACGTCGCTGTAGGTTTTTTCGATAGCGTCATAATCCAGCATAATGTCAAGAGTTCCGGGACGTGTCACTGTTTTTACCAGGGTGTTGAGCTCTGGAGCATAGGATATCGATGAGTTTTGTGCTGATGAGTCGCATTTTACTATGAGACCCACTCTGCGGGTCCATTGGTTATCTATGTCCGAGCCCTCCATGCTGATGGTTTCCGGCGATACTCCCAATTGATAGGTGTCCGGCTGGCTTAATTTGAGAACCTCTATTTTATGACCCCACACATGGAAAGCAATGAGGAGGGATGCACCTGGGAGCAGGATGTATATTATGCCTAATATGATGATGGCTATTGTTGATCGTTTCATTTGTTGGATGATGATAGAGTTGTTATATAATCTTTATACATTTCCGCAAGATCGTCGGGGCTTATGTCCATATAGTGGAGTTTGCGGAATATTCCGGGCAGTTCGCCTCCGAGGAATGATTTGCGCCGTTCGGCTATGATGCGTTCCTTGCCGTCGGGGCTTACGAAGAAACCTATGCCGCGTTTGTTGAATATTATTCCACGTTGTGCCAGATTGTCGTAGGAACGCATAGTGGTATTGGTGTTTACCTCTACTTTTGCGGCATACTCCCGGACAGATGGGAGTCGTGCTCCCGCTTCATACACGCCGGCGAGAATTTCATCGCATATCCTTTCGGCTATCTGTAGGAATATGGCGTTGTTGCTGCTGAATTCCATGATTGACAGTTTAAATAATGGTCATACAAGATCGGTGTCGCGCATACGCCAGTAGGCGAGGGCTGTGTTTATAACACCGAAAGCTACTATAATCCAATAGACTATGTTCAGTGATTCAATGGATATGTCGCCTGTGTTGCTGCGCATTTCCATATGTTCGGATATTCCGGAAAATATGACTATACCGAGGAGTGTGTTTGCTATGGCTGTCATTGCGAGAGTGATACCGAATGTTTTCAGCAGCGAGTTGCGGGGCCACAGCATGCTTCCTATGAGATAGACTGACTGCATGAATACCAGAAAGGCCATGCACTTCCAGAACTCGGAATAACTGATATCCCGGCCTAACCATGACAGGAATTCCACCTGTGATGTGGTGCCTATGAGTTTGGCAAACGCCACTCTCAGGGCCTCGGCGCCGAGTATGCATATGGCGAAAGCCGCTATGAATGCGGGTATATGGATAATCCACCGCACAAGGAACTTTGACCCTTGTGGCGCCGGCAGCATGAAGAACCGTATGCGTCCTCCCTTGGAACCGGTATCGCGCATGGTCATCGAGGCCCATATGCATCCGAACACGAAAAGAAATATCATGGCAAAGACTCCCGTTGGGCCAGATGTCGGATCGCTGCTCCACACTTCATTATAATCGTTGCGTAAACTATACACTATCAGAAGATCCAGAATAGTCATCACGCCGAACATAAGGATCAGTGAGAGCATCATTGTGCGTGAATGTTCCGCCACTTCGCGGGCAAGCAGCGCCGCAAAATGTGATTTTGTGTTATGGGTTGTAGGTTTCATATCTGTTGACTGCGGCTTAATTGTTGTTCGTGAATATTGATTTTAGCTCCTGCGGATTGGCCTGTGAGAGATTGAACAGGGTTTCAAGGTTCATCTCTGTTTCCATTGCCCCTGAGGGGTTGGTGGTGATTATGGCGCGTCCGCGTACCGAAGGTTGCTCCCACAGAATCCGGGCGCCGGACGGAACTTCATTCCCGGCTGTGTCAAGGAATGCCATGTGCGATGTGATGGTTGATGTGGGAGCGGAGAGCACTATCTCGTCGGTGTTCATTATTATAACATGATCCAGGATCTGTTCTATGTCATTTACCTGATGGGTGGAGATGAGTATGGAGCGTTCATCATTCATTGACGACAGTATGAACCGACGGAATGCGCTTTTGCCGGGTATGTCAAGGCCGTTGGTGGGTTCGTCCATCAGCAGCAGCCGGGTGTTGCATGCGAGGGCGAAACTCATGAACGCTTTTTTCTTCTGCCCCATGGAGAGTTGTTTGAGGTGAAGGTCGGATGTGAGTCCGAACATTTCAAGATGGCGGTTCATATCCTCAAGCGAGAAGCGTGGATAGAATGGAGCATTATGGCGTATATATGCACTGAGGGTAACGTCGGGGAGCACGAATTCCTCAGGCACGAGAAATATTTCCTCAAGGGTGGAGGTAAGCCGCCTGCGTGTTTCATTGCCATAAAGCGTGACGCTGCCGGAAGTGGGTGTGAGCAATCCTGATATCAGATATAATAGTGTGGATTTGCCCACGCCGTTGGCCCCTAAAAGCCCGTATATGCCGCCTGAGCCTATTTCTAAACTGAGGTTGCGCAGCACATCTTTGTTCTGCTGCGGATAACTGAAACTGAGAGATGAGATGTTTAGCATAGAGGTGTATTAGTATAATATTACACCGCAAATATACAACCTCTTTTCCCAATCCACCAAATTATTTTGAATAAAAAATACGCGTAAATTTTGTCGGTTAGAGTTAACTGACTGTTAATTATTGTTTTGGGGGTATTAAAAAACCGCAGCCGTGGGTGAACGGCTGCGGTTTTACGTTATGGGGCGGTTGTGTTATCTGAAAAGGGTGCTGTAACGCGACAGGAGCGACTGGAATGCGGCGTCATCGCGCAGTGGGGCTACATTGACACCGCCGTCAATGGCTCGGGTCCAGTTGTGGTAGGAGGCATATCCGGCCTGTAACGAGCGTTCCATGCACTCCAAGGCTTTGGCTTTGTCGCCGCGCTGGGCATAGAAGCAGGCTCCGTAATAGTTTATCTCGCCGTCGGAGTCCTTTACCTCGGTGAGAAGATGGTTCATCCAAGCGTCGGCCTCATCTGTGCGGCCTAATGCCATGAGGGCGAAACCTTTGAGCGATATCACCTGATCGGCGTCATAAGGAAGCGCCGCCACCTGCTCGTAGATTGCCCGGGCATTGCCGACCTGATTCAGATGGGTTGTCAGCAGATAGGCCCGGTCCATCAGGAATGAGGGATTGTTAGGCTCCAGAGTTACTGCAGTGCCGTATGACACGCTTGCCTCGCTGTAGAATTTCAGGGCGCATTCGGCATTGCCGCGGGCAATATAGGCGTCGCTGAAATCTTTGTTCTTGATTATGGCCTTGTCGGCATTCTCGATTGCCGAGGTGGGCACATCCATGGCTGATTTTATAAGCGATTTGAGATAGTAGCCTTCAGCATTGTCCTTTGACGAGCCTATGGCATAGTCGGCTTTTTCAAGGGCTGTGGCGTAATTGCCGGTGTTATAGTAGCAGTCGGCCAGATCGGTGTAGAGAGATGTGAATGAGAAAAGGTTATGCTCAAGTATGTAGTTGAAATCGCTGATGGCCGGCAGATAGTGGAAATGTGCCTTGGCTATCATGGCGCGTATGTAATAGAATGTGCCTGAGCGCGGGTGTGAGGCTATGGCCGAGGCGAGGCCCTGCATCACGGCTCCATAGTTTGTACGGCTCATATCGGCGAGAGCATTGAGTGCCCGGCTGGTGTTGTTTCGGTCCAAGGTGAGGGCCACGGTGTAGTCCTTGACGGCTTCGGTGTCATTGCCCATCATCTGATACACGGAGGCACGCCGCATGTAGACGGCGCTCTGTGTCGGGGTTATGTCCACTGCCTGGTCGCAGTAGCGTGTGGCAGCTGCTATGTCGTTTTCCTTTACAGCCACTCTGGCAAGGCCGAACAGGGCTTCCTGGCTGCGCGGATTAAGGGATTGCAGTTTCTTAAAAGTGGCTTTTGCCTCAGGATATTTGCCGGCAGAAAACTCCATGTTGCCGAGCTGATAGATTGTACTGTAGCTGTTGGGTTGCAGTACAATGGCTTTTTTAAGATCGGCTATGGCAAGTGGATACTCTTTGAAGCGGTCATAAATGCCTGCCCTGAGGCTGTAGGCCTGGAAAAGCAGATCTTTATCGGAAGCCGGGGCATATTTTATAGCTCCGTTGACATCGTCAAGAGCTTTTGTATATTCGTTGCGCTTATATAGTTCGTTTCCGCGGCGGAACAGTGTCTGATAGTCTTTGGGATCCTGTGCTATGATAGCGTCATAAGTTTTCATGGCCGCCTTGGCTATTTCATCGGCGGTGGAATGTTGTGCGGCACAAGGGAATGCTGCGGCTGTAAGCATTGCCGCAAACAGTAAGTTCTTCAGGTTCATTATCGTAGGTTCTTAGAATTGTAGGAGATGTGTATGATATAGTTATATTAGTCAGTTTATTTCGTTCACAGCCTCGCGCAGGCGTGAGAGCTTGAGCAGAAGCTCGGGAAGCAGATGGAGTGCCAGCATGTTGGCTCCGTCGCTTTTGGCTCTGGACGGATCGGGATGGGTTTCAAGAAACAGTCCGTCGCATCCGGTGGCTATTCCGGCGCGGCATATGGTCTCTATCATTTCGGGTCGTCCGCCCGTTACTCCGGCCGACTGGTTGGGCTGCTGGAGCGAGTGGGTGGCGTCAAGGATTACGGGACATCCGAAACTTTTCATTACCGGAATTCCGCGGAAATCTACAATCAGATCCTGATAACCGAACGTAACGCCACGTTCCGTGACGCATACATCGTCGTTGCCTGCCTCGCGCACTTTCTGCACGGCAAACTGCATGGCTTCGGCCGACAGGAACTGTCCTTTCTTTATATTGACGGTCTTGCCTGTGGCAGCTGCTGCCACAAGTATATCGGTCTGGCGGCACAGGAATGCGGGAATCTGCAACACATCGACAAATTCGGCCGCCATGGCGGCCTCGGGAGCACTGTGTATGTCAGTAACCACCGGCACGCCGGTTTCTTCTTTTACCTTGCGGAGAATTCTGAGTGCCTCAAGATCCCCTATGCCGGTAAATGAATCAAGGCGTGAGCGGTTGGCTTTCCGGTACGATCCTTTGAATATAAAAGGTATGTTGAGTTTGTGGGCCGTATCGGCTATGGTGGCTGCTATCTCAAGAGCCATTTTCTCACCTTCTATCACGCACGGACCGGCGAGCAGAAAGAAATTCCGGCTTGTGGCTGCCAATGATTTTATAGTAGTGTAATCAGTAGTTTCCATATCCTCGCAAAGGTAGCGAATATTCCTGACATATTGCTGCGCCGGGCTGAAAACATTTTTATTCTATCATTGCTATCCTATATTTCCGTCTCTTAATCCGGCAGATTCACCAAGTTGTATAAAAGTATAGTTGCCGAAAATATAAAAACCAGGTAAATTTGCATTGCGATTTCACTAATCGGGATTGCCACTATATATGATTCTATTTAAGTGATTGACTGTAAATAATATAATTTAATTGAATAGGAAAATGAAGAGTGCTTTTGTTAAAACAATTATGGCTGCTGCCGTTTTGTTAGGTACGGCCGATGGCGCGTATGCCCAGTTCAAGCTTGGCAAGGTGATTGATGCGGGATCCAAAACCGTACAGGCCATGACTCTTTCTGATGCCCAGATGGCTGCTTATGTTAAAGAGTCCGTTGACTGGATGGATAAGAATAAT